>NZ_JAXKVR010000029.1:0-350003 GCF_034497725.1 Flavobacterium psychraquaticum | reverse complement strand
CATCAAACTATAAAATCAAACTTTTAAATGCTTTAAAACTACTTAATAAAACGAATTTCCTTATGAAAACCGGGATTGCGTTAGGGATGGAAGTGGCATCCTTTTTGTTTTTTCTTTAAAAACAAAAAGATAGAACGAATAGCCCGACCTGAAAAGGGAACGCCCTAGAAATCTAGAATTGTATCGTAATGTTTGTGGTGGTTTTTAAATTCTTGAATACCTTCTTTGAAGGTCAGGTACTTGGCTCCATTTTTCTTGTTGTGTTTGCTAATCAAATACATATAGTGGAAATGACGCGTGAGTTCCTTCCAACCAAATAGTAGCGAGTGTTTTGGATCGTACATATGTGTGGGCTCACTGATAGCGCCGTTTATTTCAACAATTTGAAAGTGTTTGCCCTGTGCTAAATCATCAAATGACTTATACATAATATCCATTCTGCCGAAATGAAATCCATCAATTTGTTGGCAAATTTCATTAAAAGTTTCCGTCATTTTAGGGGTTATTTCAAAGCTAGCATCAACGAATTTGGTGCCTCGGCAATGATTTCCATAAGGAACTAAATTAATAACCTCTCCTGTTTCTAAAACAGTCTCTAATTGTTCTTTGTATTCTGCTTCCAACGTTTCCAATTGAAATAAATAACGTAAGTCTTGTTGGATTAATTCACGCAGTGTGTTTTTCCCGTTTCCCGTTACAATCATGAATTCTTTGGCTACGATTCCAGTAATTTTGCCAGGTTGGTTCGGTAGTTTTACGTAAAAGAGTCCAATTTCATTTTCATACGGAATTAAATCTTGAATCAGTATTTCAAAATTTGCTTTTTGTATGTAATTTTCTAATTCATCAACTGTATTTATTTTTTTTACTGCCGTTCCTCTCAAACCAATATTAGGCTTGGCAATGAATGGTAATCGGATATTTTCAATTTTAATTTTTGAAATGATTCCGTTTAGAGCTTCGTTTGATTGAATTAAAATCGTTTTCGGATAGTATGCTGGAGGAATTAAATCGTAAATTTCTTTTTTAGATTCCAGAAAAAAACCTCCGTTTTTGAAGGTAGGATTAGACGCATTGAAATAAAAAAAAGACTGCGTTCTAACAGCATAAAAAAGGTATTGAAAATATACAGGTAAATACACAACTTGGTATGGCCAATATTCCCAATTCGTTAATTTATGGATGAATAGTTTAAACTTCATTTGTTTATTTCATTAAATCTAAATAAGACATTTTTATACTTTCTGAAGTAATCAAACATTGGGTAATGCTGACAGTTTTCAATTCATTATTTCGCTCTATTTGTAAACCGTATTCTGAATTTGTTTTTTCCTTAAGTTGATGAAAATTTAAAATAGCTTCTTCATCTAGCTTTTGATTATTTGTAAAAAAATGTGTAAACCAATTTTCTCTTTTGGCTCTAATTTCTTTAGGATATAGAGTAGAAGAGGACCAAATATGATGCGAATTTATAGCAAATTCGACTTTGCTTTTTTCAATTTCATTCCATTGCAACTGGTGCAATTTATTGTTTTCCCACAAGATAATCGTAAAAGGTTCTATAGCTTCTAAATCCATTGCTTGCCAAAGGTTTAAGCTATCAGATGAACTTGCTAATTCCAGCACAATTAAGCCTCTGCTTTTTCGATAGTAAGGTTTAATTTCGTGCTTTTCTGCTGCTCCATTCAATAAAACGATGACTTTGTTATCGGTGTTTGCAATCCAAGTTCCGCCAGCTTGTGGGTCTTTTGGAAAGGTAATTTTACATCCATCAATTTCATATTCCATAGGAGTTATAGCACGTTCACGTGCGACTCTTTCATCTCGATTAGAGGTGATTATAAATCCATTGGAAGTAGGGATAAAAGTTACTGTACACATTCTTTTCTATAAGCTATAGTTGAAGGTGCAATGCCAAATGTATTGGAGATAGTGATATGTGGAAAACTAAATAATGCTACTTTTATCAAAGCTTGGTGGTGGATGCTGTGTTCCAAATTATATAATAATTCACGAAAATAATTGGTCGGTAACAACTCACTTTCACTATAACAATTATGTACTAATGAAAGTTTTTTATTTGGTTTTTCAAGACTTTTCACTTGATTTTCAAGAATTGAAATGGCGTAATTGACATCCGTTTGAATTTTTACTTCTCTTTGACGGATGTCATAATTTATAATTCCAGTTTCGTAATTTACTAATAAACAATCCAGTAATTCAATACTATGACGAATATGCTGGCCAATAGTAGTTCCACTTAACTTCATGTTTTCTGTCGTCAATTCTACATTGGTTAACTGCCGAAGTAGTTGAATATTTTCTTCTAAATTGCTTTTTACGAAATGAATTAGCATATTATTTTGTCTCGGGAATGAATTTTACAGATACTGAATTGGTGCAAAATCTTTGTCCTGTCGTTTCTCTTGGACCGTCATCAAAAACGTGACCTAAATGTCCATTACATTTGGCGCACATTACTTCAGTTCTAGTCATTCCAAAAGAGGTATCTTTTTTATAAATTACTGAACCTTCGATAGCTTTATCAAATGATGGCCATCCGCAATCTGACTCAAATTTTGTTTGCGAAAGAAATAAATCGTTTTCACAAGCGGCACAAACATACTTACCTTTTTCAAAATGATTCCAGTATTCGCCAGTAAAAGCTCTTTCAGTTCCTTTATTTCTTAAAACTTCATATTCTACTTCAGAAAGTTGTGCTTTCCATTCTGCATCTGTTTTTTCGATTGTTGCTTTCATAGTTTTAACGTCTTCTTTTTTTTGTGATTGACACGATTGTAATGTAATTACTAAAAGTACTAAAAATAAATTTTTCATAGCTAACATTTTTTCAAAATTAATTGTTTTAATTCAATTACTCTGTTAACTTATTTACAAAATATTTGAATTAGGTGTTGATTTCTAAATCCTTAATATAGTCTTCATGCTCATAGAAAAAACGTTCAAAAGCATCCATTTTTTCACTGAAAAACTCAAATACCACAGGCCAAGTTTTTTTGTTGTTAATGCTTATCCCTTCTTTTTCTACCCAAACGCGACTCAATATTTTTCCACTTGGTAAGTAAAAATTGCGCTCAAAAATAGCATCAGGTAAATACTCTTCCAGAAGAATATTTTTTAATGATTCTACCTTCTCATAATATACTATACGTTTATTTTCCTCTTTTGGTTCTATATCTAATAAAACCTGTGCTTTTTTATTATCGATATGAAACTTAAAAGTCACATCTTTTATTTTTGTATTGTACAATATCCATTTTTTCGGGTATTCTGCGGCAAATGCGATCCAAAAATCTTTTTTTATTTGCAATGCTTCTTCTTTACTAAACATATTTTTTTATTATGAATGTTGTTTTCTTTAAAAAATTCCTATCTTTAAGACTGCTAAAATTTTAAGGAGATGCTTTTTAAAGATTTTATAAATTATATTCCAAAGATAGAAAAAGAAAAATTGCTTTCTACAGATGCGCATGCAAAAATGGCACCCTTAGAACGTATTTCGTATTTAAAAGAAGAAAATTACCAAGAAAATAATCCACGTCAAGCGGCTGTTTTAATGCTTTTTTATCCTAAAAATAAGCAAACTCATTTAGCACTAATCGTTAGGAATACTTATCCTGGTGTGCATTCTTCTCAAATTGGCTTTCCAGGTGGAAAAGTAGAAGAGTCAGATTTTAATTTAGAAGAAACTGCTTTACGCGAAACACACGAAGAAGTTGGAATTAATAGAGAAAAAGTAGAAATAATTAAATCATTTAGTCAAATTTATATTCCACCTAGTAATTTTTTAGTGGCTCCATTTATGGGGATTTCGCAACAAGAATTAACCTTTGTACCTGATTTACACGAAGTGAAACGTGTTTTAGAATTTCCCGTTGAAGATTTTCTTAGTGAAAAAAGTATTACCAAAGTAAAAATGACTACTTCTTACGCCACCAATATTGAAGTTCCGGCATTTATGGTTGATAAATATGTTGTTTGGGGTGCTACTGCAATGATGATGAGCGAGTTAAAGGAAACTATAAAAAGCGCTTTGCTTTAGGGGTAAATTATTATGCGATTTTATACTTTTTTTCTTTATAAAATGCCTGATTTTACTACATTTGCTATCTTGTTTTGTTAAAAAGAGAAAAAAATTATGGGATTATTTAAGAGAAATCCTTTTGGACATATATTGTTTTTAAAAACGTGGTTAATTCGAATTGCAGCTTTTATTACACACAGACGTTATAAAAGTTTTAACCAATTGAAGATTGAAGGCTCGGAGATTATTAGAAGTTTGCCTGATACAAATGTGTTATTCATCTCAAATCACCAAACTTATTTTGCCGATGTAGTAGCAATGTTTCACGTGTTTAATGCAAGTTTAAAAGGAAGAGAAAACAACATCAACAATGTACTTTATTTGTGGAATCCAAAGCTAAATATGTATTATGTAGCCGCTAAGGAAACCATGCAAGAAGGTTTATTGCCAAGAATATTAGCTTATGCAGGTGCAATTACCGTAGAACGCACTTGGAGAGCTAAAGGCGAAGATGTAACAGAGAAAAAAGAGGTGAACCCAAATGACACTGAGAATATTAAAATTGCTTTAGAAGACGGATGGGTAATTACTTTCCCGCAGGGAACAACACGGTCGTTTAAACCCGTTAGAAAAGGAACAGCGCATATTATTTTACAGCACAGACCTATCGTGGTTCCTATTGTCATTGATGGTTTTCGTCGTTCGTTTGATCGCAAAGGATTGCGTATTAAGAAGAAAGGTATTTTACAATCATTTGTAATTAAAGAACCTTTAAAAATTGATTATGATAATGCAACGGTTGATGAAGTAGTGGAAATGATAGAATATGCTATTGAGCAACATCCATCCTTTTTAAAGGTAATTCCTTCTGAAATTTTAGACGAACAAGCAAAACTTGATAAAGAAAGAATGTGGAAATATTAGCATAAAAAAAGAGAAGCAATTGCTTCTCTTTTTTGTTTTAATTTACAGCTTCAACCTTATAACCTTTTTTTCGAAGTAATTTAATTACACCTTCATCTCCAGCTAAGTGGCCAGCGCCAACACCAAAGAACGTTGGCATTTCTTTAGCCGTTTTAATAATTATTGGAATCCAATTTTTATTTCTATTGTTTAATAAAACATCTTTATTATCCGCAGTGATTTTATTATCCGAGTCATCCATCATTTTCAACATCCCTTCGATATCTTTGCTGTTATAGCTATCCATTATTTTCTGGAATTCTATTTTGTCTTTTTCTAAACCGTTTTTTGCAGTTTTTAATAGTTCATCTGCTTGCGTTTGGTATGGAATTGCATCAAAAACTTTCATTTGTTCTTCGACTTTTTCCAAACCATATACTTCTTCATTTTGCTCTTTCGTCACGCGCATTAGCTCTGATTCTACTGATGCATATTTACAGTCTAATAATTTTGGCATCAACATAGCACTAACCATAAAAGGCTTGAATGTATCAAACATTTTGGCTGACATTTTTATGTTTTCCTTCAAAAATACATCAACAATTTCAAAGTCTTCAGCACTTAATAATGTAGAAAGTTTCTCATCATCATTCATTTTCATATACTTCATCATCTGCATAGGCATCGCCTCGTCGTCCATATCAATCTCTAAAAACAGTTGCTCTGTTTCGTCTAACGCTTTTAAAGTATTCGCGTCTAATGTTGCATCACAAGTAGCGTGAATGGTACCAAATAAATAAGACGGACTCTTCAAGCCTTTACCTGATATTTTCCATAACAAGCTCTTTTCTAACTCCTGAGCATTAGCAAATAGGGAAGCAAAAATCCCAACAAATAAAAATAACTGTTTCATTAAAAATCAATTTTTTTAAGTTCGTAATAATTCTTTTGAAGTCGCTTCATTAATATTCCGTATAACAACCTATAAAACAACCAAATAAGTCCAATAAAAACAGCAATTACAATAACAAAAATCGTAATTAAAAAAATGGCCTGAAAATTATTTGAATTTTCATTTTGCATCCCTTGATTCAATAATTTTTGAAACTCTGAATCATACATAAACTGGTAGGTGAAGCCAAATATTATTAAAGAAGATAACATTCCTACATTATACCACACATAATATTGTACCGTTTTTCTAGTTTTTAGAATGCTTTGCATTAATTCTTTGACCGTGTCTGTAGTATTAATTGCTTTATAATTTTTATAAAACAAGTAGATGAAAAACAAGATAACAGCATAATGCAAGAGGTCTATAACAGCTATTATTTTGTCTAAATGGATTTCTGCTAAGGTGTTTGAATACGTGTCGTTTGGAACTAAAAAAGAAAATATATTCCACAATACAAGTTCTAAAACACTAATAATCAATATCCATTTCACAATCGACGACGATCGTTTATGCAGCATGCCATAAATATCTTTTTCGGTTACTTGGTCAAAAATGTTTTCGTTTTTTTTCCAGTCTTTTTTTAATATTTCTAATTCATCCATAATTACGGATTTAATATTTTTCTTAATTTTCCTTTCACACGGTTCATTTTTACCCGTGCATTTACTTCACTAATACCTAATGTTTCAGATATTTCAGTATAATTCTTGTCTTCTAAATACAAGAAAACCAGCGCTTTCTCAATGTCATTTAACTCACTTATGGCGCTGTATAATAATTTTAATTTTTCTTCTTCCTCAAAATTGTAATCCTCCTGCGTTACCTTGTGGAACGTGTTGTCAAACTCAATGGTGTCAATCGTTCTTTTCTTTTTTCGGTAAAGTGTAATCGCAGTGTTTAATCCCACTCGGTAAGCCCAAGTGGTAAATTTAGAATCGCCTCTGAAGTTCGGAAAAGCCTTCCACAACTGAATCGTAATTTCCTGAAACAAATCTTTATGAGAATCGGCATCAGTAGTATACAACCGACAAATTTTGTGGATTATATTCTGATTTTCTTTTAACTGCTGTACAAAGAGTGCTTCCGATTCTGATTTCATATACAATAAGTAGTTGTTTGGGCTATTATGTTACAAGTATACTTCTTTTTTGGAGCAATTTCCTGCTATCCATTACAAGTTTTTACAAACAATACTTTTTTTGTAAGTTCTAAAAAGAGCTTCTTAGGTCGCTTTTTTACAACAACAAAAAATAGCATTCTTTCATAAAAAGCTTTCCATTACTATCAGGGCTATGAAATAGTAGTGCTAAAGAAATTATATTTTTTATTTTTTCAAAGTAATATTCCTGCAAAAAAATCTAAGAATGGTTAATCAAAACCGTATCTTCGTATCAATTATTAGTGCTTAAAAAAATGAATGTACCTCGTAGTAGTTTTCCTCGAATTGTAATCGTTGGTGGTGGTTTTGGTGGCATCTCTTTAGCTAAAAAATTACGCAATAAAAACGTACAAGTAGTTTTACTAGACAAACACAACTATCACAATTTCCAACCCTTAATGTATCAAGTCGCAACTGGTGGATTGGAACCTGATTCTATTGCTTACCCAATTCGGAAAATAGTTCAAGAATACAAAGATTTCTATTTCAGAATGGGCGAAGTACGCGAAATTGACGGCGAAAAAAATATTATTTATGCCGATATAGGCGAATTGAAATACGATTATTTAGTTATTGCAACCGGTTCAAAAACCAATTATTTCGGCAATAAAGAAATCGAAAGCAACAGTATGGCTATGAAAACGATTCCACAATCGCTAAACATTCGAAGTCTAATTTTAGAGAATTTCGAACAAGCTTTACTAACAAATGATATTGACGAACGCCATAGTTTAATGAATTTTGTTTTGGTGGGTGCCGGACCAACAGGAGTAGAGCTAGCCGGAGCATTGGCCGAAATGAAAAAAGCAATTCTACCAAAAGATTATCCTGATTTAGACGTACGAAAAATGGAAATCAACTTGGTGCAAGGTAGTGATCGCATTTTAGATTCAATGAGCAAAAACGCTTCAGAGAAAGCCGATAAGTTCCTAAAGGAATTAGGCGTTAGTATTTGGAAAAACGTTCGCGTAACCGGTTATGATGGTAAAATAGTGACTACCACCACAGATTTGTCATTTGATTCCGCTACTGTTATTTGGACGGCGGGCGTGCAAGGCGCTTTGCCTCACGGATTAAAAGCCGATAGTTTTGTAACAAGAATCAATCGGATTAAAGTCAATCAATTTAATCAGGTCGAAGGTTACGATAATATTTTTGCCATTGGCGATATTGCTTTAATGATTTCCGATAAAAATCCGCAAGGACATCCAATGATGGCGCAACCTGCGATGCAACAAGGAAAATTATTAGGCGAAAATTTAGTCCGTTTATTAGCCAAAAAGCCAATGAAACCTTTTGTCTACAAAGACAAAGGCTCAATGGCAACCATTGGTCGCAATAAAGCGGTTGTAGATTTACCAAATTATAAATTCAGCGGCGTTTTTGCTTGGTTTGTTTGGATGTTTGTGCATTTGTTTTCGCTAATCGGATTTAAAAACAAAGCGGTTGTCTTCTTAAATTGGGTTTACAATTACGTCCGATTTGATCGCGAAGCACGATTAATAATGCGACCTTATAAGAAAAGAAAGCAGATTAGTTTTACAAGTGATGAAGTTTAGTAATTACTGAACACAATTTATTGCTCACTGCCAACTTTCTCATAACCAATCGCTAAACCGACAAATTTGCTGTAGCCTTCCATTCCGTCTTTTTGTTGGTTTAGTTTTAGGAAATTATCGTAAAAATATTCGAAGAATGTATTAATTGGCGTTTTGTATTCGTTCCAGAAAACCTCGTTTTCGTCAAAGTTTTTCAGCACTCCTTTGTTAATTTTTGCTACATAAGGTTTAGAACTTCCTTCTTTTAAATGCTCTAGATTATTCAAACCATAACGCAAAGCAAAACTATAGGCCGAATACTGAAAATATATATCATCATTTTTAGAAGCGGTTATAAATCCAATGAAATTACATTCACTTTCACTTCCAATTCCCGTTTGATGTGCCATTTCGTGACAAGTAGTTAAAGGCGAAGTATATTTTGGTTTCAAATAATTCACTTGTGCTTCATTTGTAAACGGATTCAAATAACCACCAAATCCCATATAACTCAGCGGAAGACTAAACAAAGAAGATTTAATACTTTTGTTTTCATATCGAAACTCCTTTAAATCTTCAGGCAATTTGTTATAACCTGCTAACGATTTTTCGTAAATTTCTGCATCAGAATAGGGAATCACAACAATTGCTGTGTCATTTTTAGTGATTTCGAATTGCAAAGTATTCGTTTTCGATATCATTTTTTCAATGAAAACTTCTAATTCTTGCTGGGAATATTCTTTTTCAATTTGTAATTTTTCATGCAAAGGAACTCGGTAATAATTCATTCCCCACAACAAATGAAAGAAAAAGTAGAAAAGCGAAATCCAACTCAAAACTGCCAATCCATTATTTTTCCATTCCTTAAAAAAACCAATGCGGTGTTTCCAAATCCATCGAACTAACAAAATAATTAGAATTAAGTAAATCACATCGCCAAATGAAAACGGTAATTTACCTAAAATGCTTCGCGATAAAAAAGCCAACTTCGGATAAAAACCGTTGCTGTACCAGTTTTCAATAAAATCAGGAAATAGCCCAATAGTTTTTACAAGGATAATTTGGACGATTAAAAATATAGGAAGTAGGAATTTTCTTTTCACAATGCGTTTTTAAAATGTAAATATAATCACAAATCAATTTGTAAAGAAATTAAACTTTGTAACTTTGTTGCATTGATATTTAACACACACACAAACATAATGAGTCAAGAAGTTAGAAATTTAGAGCCGAAAGCACTTTGGAATAAATTTGCCGATTTAAATGCCGTACCAAGACCTTCTAAAAAAGAAGAACGTGTTATTGCTTTTATGATGGAATTTGGGCAAAAATTAGGATTGGAAACGTTTGAAGATGATATTCGTAACGTAATTATTCGCAAACCTGCAACTCCAGGAATGGAAAACCGCAAGCCAATTGTTTTACAAGGACATTTGGATATGGTGCACCAAAAAAATAACGATACTGATTTTGATTTCGATACCCAAGGAATTGATATGTATGTTGATGGCGATTGGGTTCGTGCTAGAGGAACAACACTTGGTGCTGATAATGGGTTAGGAGTAGCGATGATTATGGCTATTTTAGAATCTACTACAATCAAACATCCAGCTATTGAAGCTTTGTTTACTATTGACGAAGAAACTGGAATGACAGGTGCTTTAAACCTTAAAGGAGGAATTCTTAAAGGGGAAATCTTGTTAAATATGGATACGGAAGAAGATGATGAAATTGACATCGGTTGTGCCGGTGGAATTGACGTTACTGCAACGAGAGATTATAACGAAGAAGAAACTCCAGAAGGTTCTGTAGGTTATACCATTACTGTAAAAGGATTGAAAGGTGGTCATTCGGGAATGGATATTCACAAAGGATTAGGGAATGCAAACAAGATTATGAACCGTTTATTATTTGACGGATTTGAAAATTTTGGCTTGCAAATTGCCGAAATCTCAGGCGGAAGTTTGCGTAATGCCATTCCTCGTGAAAGCGTTGCCCAAGTAATTATTGCATCAATTTATGACGAAGCGTATGTTTTTGATATGCAAGAAATCATTGGCGATATCAAAACTGAATTCAAAACAATGGAACCGAATTTGACAATCGAAATTGTTAAAAACGATACACTTCCTGCTAAAGTTATGGATTTAGGCGTTCAAGAAGGATTAGTAAGAGCAATTTATGCAGCACACAATGGCGTTTATAGAATGTCAGCGGATATGGAAGACTTAGTAGAAACTTCGAACAATATTGCAAGAGTAATTGTAAAAGAAGGTCAAATTACGATTCAAAACTTAACACGTTCATCAGTAGAAACTTCTAAAATGGACTTGGCAAATGCCTTGCGTTCGGCTTACGAATTATTCGGTTGTGAAGTTGAATTTGCAGGAAGTTACCCAGGTTGGACACCAAATGTAAATTCTGAAATATTAGACGTCTTGACTTCTATTTACGAAAAACAAAATGGTGAAAAAGCGAAAGTAGTAGCTTGTCACGCAGGATTAGAATGTGGAATTTTAGGCACAAATTATCCGGAAATGGATATGATTTCTTTTGGACCAACAATTCACGGAGCACACAGTCCAGATGAAAGAGCTTCAATTAAATCGTCTCAAAAATTCTGGGATTTTGTTTTGGAGATTTTAGAGAATATTCCGGTTAAAGCATAAAGATTTAGAAATTCTAGAGAAACCGCTGAAGTGATTCAGCGGTTTTTTTTGTATAAATTCAAACTAAACTCTTACATCATATAGCTTAAAAAAAGGCTCACTTTCGTGAACCTTTCTGTTTACTTAACTCAAAATAATTAAAACTATCAGCGGAAAAATTATTCCTGCTGCGGCTAGTTTCCAACCGCGTTTTTTGAATGTATTTTTACCGTGCGTAACCATTAAGGTTCCTGTGATGGCAATTAATATCAATGAAATTCCAAAAATATCAGAGTAGTAAATCCACCAATTGGAAGTGCTTTTATGTAATTTCATTGTTTGACTAATGATTGGCGTTTTGTTAAATGCTACGATTTCACCAACTCCCGTTTCCATATCGATTTCTACATCGTGCTTTTCAAAAGAAATTTTAAAAGTGCCTTTCTTCACACTTTGACGACGCATTTTATCATCTATGCCCAATTCTTTTCCTAAATTTTCAGCAAATTCTTCAGTAATCTGACTTTTATCAGGAAGCGCAACTTTTATTACTTTTGTATTGACAGTATATTTTTCGGGATGCCAATTTTCTCTGTGGTTCATTAAAATTCCTGAAAAAGCAAAGGAAACTATTAGGCCAACATAAAAGTAGCCAAAATCGCGGTGAATATCTCTGATTAATTTTTGTTTCATAGTAAAAAGGTATCTTGTTTAGAATTAAAATCTATAACGTACTGAAGTCATTACTTGTCTTGGTGCAATTGGATTCACACTGTAATTTTCGTGAACTGTATAATTTAATTCGTTGGTAATATTCGATAGTTTACATAAAATCGAGATATTTTGCCAATCGTATCCAATAGAGGCATCAATAGTTGTATAACCATTTAAAGGTATTTCACGGTCATAAATTCCATTAGGTTTTGTTGGGTCAATTTGATTGTTATAACCTCCTAAACGATTTCCAAGATAGTTTCCAATTGCGCCAAAAGAAACATTTTTAAACATTCCGCTTGGTAATTTATAAAAGAAACTCAAATTTGCAGTATGTTGTGGTGTTCTTGTTAAACGATCGCCTTCAATAAAACTTCCGGTTATTCCTGATGTTTCTGTATAACGCATATCGTTGTAGCTATAACCTGCGTTGATATTAAAGTCAGTTTCAGGTTTGTAGGTGATGTCGATTTCAAATCCTTTACTAGTAGTTTCGCCACTTAAAGATTTTACTTGATTGTTTGTATTTATGTTTCCATTAGCATCTAATTCTGCCATTTGTGCCAAATTACTATTTACGATTTGATAAAACGTAAGATTAGTAGTTAATGCTCCATTTAAGAATTCATTTTTGATTCCTGCTTCAAATTGGTCAATAATTGATGGTTTGATAGCTTCGTTGTCAATTGTAACTCCAGTATTTGGCGTAAAAGAATTGGAATAACTTGAGAACAAAGTAAGCGTTTTTAAAGGTTGATAGATTAATCCTACTTTAGGAGAAAAAGCTCTATCATTTCTAATTGTTTCTTCTTTAACCGTATTTGCATCTAAATCGTACGTTACGGGTTTCGCTTCTTGATACGAATATCGAATTCCTGCTAATACTTTAAATTGATCTGTAAATGAAATCAAATCTTGTGCATAAATTCCATAACGTCCTGTTTCTGTTTTTACTATTTTAGTTGCTCTCGATGGTAAAACAGGACCTTCATTTGCTTGATCGTATGATGCAGGATTGAAGATATTAACTTGATCATAATTTGTTACAAATGCTCCTGTTGTAGCATTGAAGAATTTAAAAGTATAAGCATCGGTATTGGCTAATTCCGTGTCGATTCCTGTAAATAGTTGGTGTTTTATTTTTCCAGTTTTGAAATTTCCTTGCAAGCTAATTTGGTTTGCGAAAATTTGCTCTACTGCTTTATTTCTTCCGTAAGGACGATCCCAATTGCCATTTACTTCTGGTCGAATACGTTCGGTTGCAATTGATGTTCTATCATAATCCTGAAAAGAGCTGTTGAAGTTTAATTTCCAATTTGAATTAAATTCGTGGTTTACTAATATAGAAGTTGTTGCTTGTTTGGTAGTTCCATTTGACCATTTAGCACCTAAAAAAGCACTTCTTGGTACAGCAGCAATTTCTTTTCCAATAAGTGCAGTTCCGAAATCAGGTGTCCAATCGTCACTCATATAATCTCCTTGAACTGTGATTTCTGTTTTATCATTGAGTCTAAATAAGAACGAAGGATTAAAGTAATAACGTTCTTTAGTTACGAAATCACGGAAACTTTCTGAATTTTCATAGGAAGCATTTAAGCGGTAAGCAATTGAATTATTAAAAGCGCCATATAAATCTAAAGCAGGTTTATAAAAATTGTAACTTCCAGTTTGCATCGTAATTTCGCCACCCGTTTTAAAGTTTGGCGTTTTAGTTACCATATTTAGAATTCCTCCTGGCGTAACATTTCCATACAATAAGGCAGCACTTCCTTTTAAGATTTCCACTTTTTCTAATGAAGAAACTTCAGGAATGGAACCACTAGAAAAACGGAAACCATTTTTAAACATATTATTAGACGACATATCATAACCTCTAGACCAAAATGATTCTTGGGCACCACCACGCGCCGAACCTACATAGACTCCATTTGCATTTTTGATAATATCACTTAAGCGAATGGATTGTTGTTGTTGAATAATTTCGGAACCAATTACTTGAACGGCTTGTGGCAAATCCATTGTTTTGATTCCCGATCGGTTAACTGAAGATTTTGTTGGATTGTTTTTTGAAACCACCACCACTTCTTTTAATCGTTTCACCGAATCATTTTCTGTAAAGTAGTTTTCGCTGGTATCATTAATGCTTTCTTGTGCAAAAGCGTTAAAGGATAATAATAGAACTGTAGTTATAAAGATATTCTTAAGCATCTCTTATTTAGATTTAATTAAAATAACGATGCAAATATAAAAACTCCTTTTCAAATAATAAAACTTATTTAGATTAAATTTAAATAAAAATTATAAATTACTGATTTTCATAAAAATACAAACAATTAATATTACGAATATCATTGGTAAGCGTTGATTTTAGTATGAATTAAAAAAAATTGAATTAAAAAAAAGGCTTATGAAAGTAAGCCTTTTTAAATAAATTATTTCTTATTTTTCTTATAAATTGGTATGAAATAACTTACTGTATAATTTATACCAGCTCCAAATTTTCCATCATAAGTCCGGTTAAATCCGGGAATATATAAGTTTTCAAAATTATCAGGTTGTTTGTTGGTTACTAAATAATTTAAACGGACCGAGAATCCTAAATATAAATTATTGAACAACTCTGCTTTGATTCCGCCAACAACTTCTAACCAACTTGCGCTTAATCCATCAAATTTTTCACCAGAAGTAATAATAGTTTCACCATAATAATTAGAAGGATCATAAATTTTATATGTATTTAGCGTTTGGCTCATACTACTTACACCATAACGCATTCCTACATAAATCATATTTTCCATATCCAACCAATTTTCAAAGGAGTTGTAATCAAAACCTACTTTAAAATAAGTTCCTTTTGTAGTGAAGTTCAAACGATCGTCATCAACTGTTTTATCTTCATTACCTATTTCTCCTGCTATATAAAAGCGATTTGTTAAGCGATAATCGGCAACAACTTCTAAGCCTTTATAATTGCTATCGTACAATGATTTTGTCAAACGGTGTAAGTCAACGCCAATTCGCAAACCATAACGCTCCGGATAAACCACTTTTGTAGTATCTTTGGTTTGTGCAGTCCCTAACAGTGAAAAACACAATAAAGCGAGACTAAAAATAAATTTTAATGTGTACTTCATTTTCGTTTGTAATATTAGGTTGAGAAACTTGTATGTTTTGAATCCAGTTGTTGGCATCTGCTGTTAATTCAACTGCATTAGTTGTATTTAATTGAAAAATAGTTTTATAACCACAAGCTCTTGAAAGATAAACGTCGTTTGTATCATAATTAAATTTGATTACATCAATATTTTCTGATGTATCTCCGGCATTCAATAAGAATTCAAATCCAGATTGTGTAGCATTCGAATTTAAAGGAATGGAAATCTTACTAGCATTCGACAAATACCTTTCTACATTATCAGCAGCTAAATCTTTATTAAAAACTACAGCATTAGTGGTTCCGTTTAGTAAAACTTTTAGATTCGTAACGTTCTTTAAAACAGTAGGATTAGCAGCATCATAAAATTCTATTACCATAAAAGGGGTATTAGCATTTCCGTCTGCACAAATGTCGTCTTTCTCGCAATTCCAAAAGGAAACGGCTAAAAGTAAAACCAATAAAATTGAACTAAATTTTCTCATCTGAATTAGTTTCTTTTTTCTAATAAAACCACATTTTCTACGTGATGTGTTTGCGGAAACATATCCACCGGACGCACACGAACCACTTTATATTTTTCATCCATCAAAGCTAAATCTCTTGCTTGTGTTGCTGAATTACAACTTACATAAACCACACGATTGGGTGCGATTTTCATAATTTGTTCTACTACATCTTTATGCATTCCATCGCGAGGTGGATCGGTAATAATTACATCTGGATGACCGTGTTGTGCAATGAAGTCGTCATTAAAAACGTTTTTCATATCCCCAACATAAAATTCACAATTTGTGATATTATTACGAGTTGCATTCGCCTTAGCGTCAATAATTGCTTCTGGAACTGCTTCCACACCAATTACTTTTTTGGCTGATTTTGAAACGAATTGAGCAATAGTTCCCGTTCCAGTATATAAATCGTAAACAATTTCATTTCCGGTTAAACCAGCAAACTCTCTTGTGATTTTATACAATTCATAAGCTTGGTCTGAATTGGTTTGGTAAAATGATTTCGCATTGATGCTAAACTGTAAACCTTCCATTTCTTCTAAAATATGATCACGACCTTTAAATAAAATAATGTCTTGATCATACAAAGTATCGTTTAATTTCTGATTGATAACATATTGCAACGAAGTAATCTGTGGAAAACGTTCGGCAAGAAAATTCATCATCAATTCGATAGCTGTTTTATCCTTTTCAAAAAACTGAAGTAACACCATCAATTCACCGGTTGAAGCGGTACGAATCATTAAAGTTCGCAATAAACCTGCAACAGCTCTTGGATTAAAAAAGCTTAAATTGTTTTCGTTTGCAAAACGTTTGATTTCGTTTCTAATTTCATTCGAAGGATCTTCTTGCAAATGACATTTTTCAATATCTAAGATTTTATCCCACATTTTTGGAATATGAAAACCTAAGGCATTTTTATTTTCAAATTCGGTTCCCGATTGAATTTCTTCATCGGTCATCCATCTTGCATTTGAAAAACCAAATTCCATCTTATTTCTGTAGAAGAATTGCTTTTCTGAACCTAAAATAGGCTCAAAATCGGGCAACTCTATTTTACCAATACGTTTTAAATTATTGAAAACTTCTTGATTTTTATAAAATAATTGCTGACTGTAAACCATATTTTGCCATTTGCAACCACCACATGTGCCAAAATGTTGGCAAATAGCTTCAATACGATGTTCCGAAAATTCGTGAATTTTTATAGCTTTACCTTCGTAATATGCTTTTCTTTTCTTCACAGTTTGTACATCTACCACATCACCGGGTACAACATTTGGTAAGAAAATTACTTTGCCATCAGGTGCTTTTGCGACTGATACACCTTTTGCACCTGCATCAAGGATTTTTACGTTTTCGAATACGATTCTTTCTGTTTTCTTTTTTCCCATAGGGCAAAAATAAGAATTGTTATCTTCTTTTAATCTATTTTTTTAATTAATGGTGAATTTTTAATTTTAAAAATCATTTTGTTCGTAATTTAGCTTGTAAAATAGCTGTAATTATGAGTAAAACATTCAAAAGTGCCATTTCGAATATTGATTATCCCGAAAAGAGTCGCATTGCGGCAAAAACTATTCGTACTTCAATCCTGAAATTGATTATAAATGACTACCCAGATTTTACTTTGAATGATTCAATTTCGGTAGATGAATTAAATATTTATCGTGAAAAATACATTGCAAAATTTTTACAAACCGAAATTTCGGAATTATCCGATTTAGAAAAAAATGTCGTGGATTCAATTGGCAAAGATACTTCGTTTGTAGCCCAAGTTGAAGATGAACCCGATGTTCGAAACACAGGTCAGGTAATTGCCGATAAAGTAGCCTCATTTGGAGGAAGCTGGACCTTTATCATTTCATTTTTCGTTTTTATTACCATTTGGATTGGTTCAAACGTGATTCTTTTCCTCGACAAAGGATTTGATCCGTATCCTTTTATTTTATTGAATTTAATTTTGTCTTGTTTGGCGGCTCTTCAGGCTCCAGTAATTATGATGAGTCAAAATCGTCAGGAAGAAAAAGATAGAGAACGTTCTAAAAAAGATTACGTAATCAACCTGAAATCGGAATTAGAAATTAGAATGTTAGATGATAAGATCGATCATATAATTATGCATCAACAACAAGAATTGATCGAAATTCAAAAAGTGCAAATTGAAATGATGAATGATATTTTAAACCGAATTAAATAGAAACGACTATTTTTGCAGTAAATCAGAAATTTATTTATGAAAACGCACTTAGCTTTACTTCGAGGAATTAACGTTTCAGGCCACAGTATGATTAAAATGGATGCATTAAAAATGGCTTTGGAACGCATCGGATTTAAAAATGTGAAAACCTATATTCAATCAGGCAATGTATTTGTGGATTCGGAAGAAGAAAATGGTCCAAGTGTTGGATTTATCATAAAACAAGAAATTTTCAAAGTGTTTGGTCACGAAGTTCCAGTAGTTGTAATTGGAAAAACAGATTTAGAAGCTTGTTTAAAAAATAATCCTTATTTAAAAGAAAATGATTGCGATTTAAAGAAATTATACGTTGCTTTTATTGGAAAAGAATTGTCAAGTGGCTCTTTAAATGATTTAAGGATAAGTCAATTTAAACCCGATGAAGCGGCGATTGATAGTAGTAGAATTTACATAAAATATGCCGTCGGTGCTGGCAAAACTCGATTAGACCAAAAATACATTGAGAAAAAATTAAATACGGTCGCTACCATAAGAAATTGGAATACTGTAACCACTTTATTAGAAATGTATCAAGAATAAATTCTGTTAATTTTTAATTAAGGTTTTCTTATTCATTTTGTTAAGTTGTTGGTTATTAATAACTTTGAGAAACAACTAAAAAAAACACTATGAAAAGAAATGCAACAGCAGTCTGGAAAGGAACTTTGAAAGAAGGAAATGGAACATTAACCACGCAAAGTACGGTTTTAGAAAATACGCAATATTCATTTAAAACGCGTTTTGAAGATGGAATCGGAACAAACCCTGAGGAACTAGTTGCTGCGGCACATTCAGGATGTTTTACCATGCAAATCGCTGCATACTTATCAGAAGAAAATTTCGAAATTGAAAATATAGAAACGAAATGCGAAATTAATTTAGTTGATCTCGTAATTGTTGGTTCACATTTAAAAGTGGAAGCAAAAATTAAAGGGATTACAGATGATAAATTTCAGGAGATTGTGAAAAAAGCAGAAAAAAATTGTTTGATTTCAAAATTATTCAACACCAAAATCACTTCTGAGGCGACTTTGTTGTAATGGATTAATTAGAACCTTTCTAGATTGTAATAATTTTTACTTTATTGTTTTTTTAAGTAGGAGCTAAATGAGGTAAAATTTATATTTTTGTATCATTAGGATGATTTCTCTCCAAAAGAAGGAATTGCGATGTAACTATCAATAAAATTAAAATTTATGTCAGTTTTAGAAAAAATGACTTCGGCAGAAGCAATTGCATTAGAAGAAAAATACGGAGCTCATAATTATCACCCACTTCCTGTTGTATTAAATAGAGGAGAAGGTGTTTATGTTTGGGACGTTAACGGAAAAAGATATTATGATTTTTTATCAGCCTATTCAGCTGTTAATCAGGGTCATTGTCATCCAAAAATTGTTGGCGCTATGATGGAACAAGCGCAAACATTAACTTTAACATCAAGAGCATTTTACAATGATAAATTAGGAGTTTATGAAGAATTTGTAACGAACTATTTTGGATTTGATAAAGTATTACCAATGAATACTGGTGCAGAAGCGGTTGAAACTGCTTTAAAACTGTGTCGAAAATGGGCTTACGAGAAAAAAGGAATTAATGAAAATGAGGCGCAAATTATTGTATGTGATGGAAACTTCCACGGAAGAACTACTACAATTATCTCGTTTTCAAATGATGAAAATGCACGTAAAAACTTCGGACCTTATACTGCTGGTTTTATTAGCGTTCCTTACGATGACGTAGCAGCTTTAGAAAAAGCCATCAAATCATCAAAAAATATTGCTGGATTTTTAGTAGAACCAATTCAAGGTGAAGCTGGAGTTTATACGCCAGCAACTGATTATTTAGCAAAAGCAAAAGCACTTTGTGAAGCTAATAACGTTTTGTTTATTGCTGATGAGGTACAAACAGGAATTGCTCGCACCGGTTCGTTATTAGCCGTTTGTGGCAATTGTTCTTGTGATGCTACTTGTGAAAAACAAGCCACTTATGTGCAACCTGATGTTTTAATTTTAGGGAAAGCTTTATCAGGTGGTGCTTATCCTGTTTCGGCAGTTTTAGCTAATGATTCGATTATGAATGTAATTAAGCCCGGACAACACGGATCTACTTTTGGTGGAAATCCAGTTGCGGCTGCTGTTGCAATGGCTGCTTTAGGAGTGGTTACTGACGAGAAATTAGCTGTAAATGCTCGTAAATTAGGAAAAATTTTCCGTGATGAACTAGATGCATTTATTGCTACTTCAAATATTGCTACTTTAGTTAGAGGAAAAGGTTTATTAAACGCAGTAGTTATTAACGACACAGAAGAAAGTGAAACCGCTTGGAATATTTGTATGCGTTTAGCTGAAAACGGTTTATTAGCAAAACCTACACACGGAAACATTATTCGTTTTGCTCCACCATTGGTAATGACAGAAGCAGAATTGAGAGCTTGTGTTGAAATTATTATCAGTACTTTAAAAGAGTTTGAAAAATAAGATTCTGAAAGTATAAGTGGTTCAAAAAAATAAAAAAACTCCGATTGAAATATAATTTTCTTTCGGAGTTTTACTTTTATAAAAAATAATTGACTATTTATTCCAAAGTTTCGGGAATTCGCTCAAAATCTATTTTGTCCATTCTATTTTTCGAGAGAAATACATTACGGCGGCTAAGATTAGGAATAATCCAATGCTTCCAACTAATAAGGCGTAATCTTCGAGCTGGATTATCACGTAAATAAATGTGTATAAAACGGTTAGTGAAATTGCGATAAATAGCGGGAATTTTTTGTCTTTTAAGATGGAGATGGAATACAGAGAAATTAAGGCGATTACGGAAGTTCCTGAAATGGCATAAGCCAATGAAAAACTACTGTGTTCGGTGATGGAAATTAGCAAGGTATAAAACATAATTAAGGCTATTCCAATCATAGAGTATTGAAAAATATGGATGTTGATTTTACTAATCGATTGAATTAAAAAGAAGATTAAAAACGTTAATCCAATTACTAAAAAACCATATTTTGAGGCTCTCTCGTTTTGTTGGTATTCATCAACTGGCGTTATAAAATCGACTGCTAAACTGTGTTGGTATATGGAAGGTAAATTGCCAAAATACTGTTGGGAAAACGGTCTGTTGAAATGTAGAATTTTCCAATCGGCTTTGAATCCTTTGTTCGTAACCTCTCTTGTTATTGGAGCGTGATTGCCATTAAAACTCGGGGAATTCCAGTTCGAATTCATAGTTACAGAGGTTGTTTTACCAATTGGAACTACTTTAATTTGCTGACTTCCTTTGAATGAAATATCAAATTTGAAATTCACGTCATTTTGACTCGAACCATAATCGAAATAGTTGGTTTCTAAACTTTCAATGCTATCGCCTGAAGTCGTATTTGCCGGTTCGAAAGTGAGTTTTTTGGAATTGAAATTTATACTTACTTCGTCTTTTAGACTTTTTAAATTGGTAGTTTTGATGATGATTTTAGACTGATCCCAATGGATATTTTCAACGGGAATGTTTTCGAAATTTGGTTTCGAAAATTTCCCGTCGAATTTCATTTCACTAGTAAAAACGTTGGATTTATAAATGCTTCGTTCTAATGGTTTTTCCATTGTGGTTTGAATGTTTGCTTTCAATTCTTCGGGAAAAAAATAGGCGAAATTATTTTTCTTTGTAACAGGATCGGTATAAAGTATTTTTAAAATGGGTCCTTGAAATGCTATTTTTCCACCCCATTTTGATGTGGTTTCGGTAACTACTTCCTTTTGACGAAGGCTTCTTTCTGAGATTAAATTTTGTACTAAAGAAAGCGGAATTAGCAATACCAAAGTTAAAATCCCGACCAAAATCATTTTGGCTGTCGATGATTGAAAAATTGAAGTTTTTGGTTGAATTTCTGGCTGAATTTCTGGTTGATTTTCCATAATTGTTAAAGTTTAGAATGGTGAATTTGATATGATATTATTTGAAATGATAAAAAAATAAAGTATTGCAATTGGAATATTTGCGAGTACGACTAAGCCTTGTTTTTCGATGGAATATCTATTAGTTGGATTTGTTATCCAATCATAAATAAGTTTTAGAAACATTATTCCATTCACGAAAATTGCGGTTAGCGTATAATATAATCCGATCACAAATAAAGTATCGGAACGTGGAATGAGGAAATGCGTACCAAATAAAAGTGTTCCAATTGTAAATGAAATAAAAGCGATTTTCGTAGAAATTGATAAGTTTAAAAAATAGTTTTCCATAGTTGCATTAGTTTTTATTGATGTTAAATGAGTGTTGAAGTGTTACCAGCGGAAGGGATAGCATATTCAGAAAATCCAAACCATAAAAGGGATGAGCTCTTTTACCTTTTTTAAATTCCTTTTTGAAATAACTATTTTTTGTGGGATAAAATAATGTTCCAGAAAGAATTACCAGTAGCAAATACAAACTTCTTTTTCCGTTTCCGAAAAGATAATATTGCATTCCAATTTCTTCGACAACTGAAATTCCGGTGTTGGTTAAGACGTGAATTACATCGTGATCTTCTAGTTTTGGTTGGATTTCAAAATTGTATTTCAGCAGGAAGCAACCCAAATGATATCCCAAACTATCCGCCGGAAGTAGAATTAATTCAGGAATATTTATTTCCCAAGCTTTTCCTTTTTTGATTAACTTTTGATATGGTTTTTTGCTGAGTTCATACATTTTTTCAATAAATAAATCTTTCATAATTTTAATTTAAAAGTACTTTGAATTTCAAAGTAAATAGACAAAAAAATAGTTTTAGCTTTTCTTAATTAATTTTTCAAGTGCTTCAATGTGAGCAGTAAAGGCAATTCTTCCTTCTTTTGTTGCACTATATTTTGTATTAGGTTTTTTACCAATAAATTGTTTTTCAATCTGAATGTAATTTTCTAATTCCAACGCTTTTGTATGCGAAGCTAAATTGCCATCGGTTACGCCTAAAAGTTCTTTTAGCATATTAAAATCGGCACTTTCATTGACCATCAATATCGACATAATCCCCAAACGAATTCGGTGATCAAAGGCTTTGTTGATATTTTGGATGATGTTTGGCATTGGTATAGTTTAAAAGTTTATGGTTTAAAAATTATTGTAAATAGTTTGCACTAATACAGATTCGTAAAGTTGTGATGGAGCTACAACAGCTTCATTATAAGGGATTTTACTACCGTAACGTTCTTTCATTAGTTGCTGAACTACCGGATGATTTAAATTAAAATCTTTCAATTTTTTAGTCTGGCACAATTCAATATTAGCTCCGTTTTTATATATTTTCCAAACTAATTCAGAACAATATATTTTATCGTCGCTCCAACCAAAATACAAATCATAACTTTTGTTGTTGAATGTTTTGCCATACGTTTTCATTTTATTCAGAATTTCCTTTGACAATAGTTTATCTGAATTCTTTAGACGTTGGACCACATATTTAGAATCTTTTCCTTGTGCTATCCAATCTTTTAGTAATGTCATTTTTACAGGTTGAACCGCTTCATAAACGTAAGATTTTCCATTTTCGATAAAGATAATTCCACAATGAGAAAATGCTGATTTTGTAGCAATTTTAACAGCTTCACACTGTTTTGAATTTGAAGATTGAAATATAATATCTCCATCCTGAAAAGCAATAGTTGCGATTTGTTTAAAATTAAAGGAATAGCAAACCAAACTTAAAATAAGTAAACCTAATAGCTTTTTCATATTACTTTCTTTCGTATTTAAAATACATTAAACTGCCATATAAAATATGACATCCACCAAAACCTAATGCCCAAAATAACAAACCATAACCTAAAAACCAAGTCGATAACAAACCTAAAACAATCATCGTTAGGCCGAGATATCGAACATCTCCAATCGTATATTTGCTTGCATTTACTACTGCTAAACCATAAAAAACAAGTGTTAATGGTGCCACTAAGCCTAACATTTCTTTCTCAATTAAGAACAATATAAAAAAACCTCCAGTAGCTAATGGAATCATAAAGTTGATTGCTAATCTTCTCGTAGCCGCGTTCCAAATGTGCTCGTTGCTCTTTTTAGCTTTCTTTATGCTTAAGATTATTCCCGTCGCAATTGAAGCAATCAATACTAAACCTGCAATGACTAATAATTTAATAATTGCTTCTTCCGAAATCACTAAGTTTTTGTAAGTACCAAGTGTTGAATTATCAAAATAAATGGTCTTGTAAGCAAACCAAGCACCAATTAAGGCATAAGTTCCAGCTAAAATTCCAGACAAACCGCTCAATGAAATAAAGCGTGCCGATTTGTTCATCAAGTTTTTGATTTCGGTAATGTCGTTCAGATATTTTTCGTTTTCCATTTTTAAAGTACTTTGAACTGCAAAGTAAATAAATGTTTTTCAATTTGAAGTTATTTATTTCAATTATTTTTTAATTTAATGCTTAATTGTTGATTTTCAAGTGTTTAAATGTTATAAATGAATACTAAAATTTAAGATATTGTCTTGCTGAAGTCGTTTCAGCATCTAAATGTATACATCAATTTACAGACTTTACTGTACTAAATTACTTTTTCGAATCGAAGTAGTTATCTTTAACTAAACTTTAATAATCGTTAGCATTTTGTTTAATGATTTATGCCTAATTTTATAATTATGAATAAAATACATAAATCAGGATTCTATTTTAAAAATTACGAAGCACCTTTTCAGTCGCCATTTGATAAGTTGTTTCCGATTTTTAAAGAATTAATCACACATACTTCAGGAGATTTTGACGAAGCTATTGATTGGTTACGCCAATTGGATGTGGAATATAAACTAACCACACCAGAATATACAATTGATGATTTCATTGAAGATTTAAAGAAAAAAGGCTACATCAGAGACGAGTTAAAACCAGACGGATCGGGCGGAACAGCAATTACTGCAAAAACCGAACGAGCAATTCGCCAATCGGCTTTAGACCAAATTTTCGGAAATCTGAAAAAGACTTCACAAGGAAATCACAAATCGAAACAAGTTGGAACAGGCGATGAACAAACTGGCGATTTTAGGGAATTTAATTTCGGTGATTCTGTCGAACAAATTTCGTTAACCGAAAGTCTTAAAAATGCCCAAATCAATAATGGAGTAGGCGAGTTTATGCTCACAGAACGCGATTTAGTTGTGGAAGAAAGTCATCATAAATCGCAAATGAGTACGGTTTTGATGATCGATATTTCCCATAGTATGATTTTGTATGGCGAAGACCGAATCACTCCAGCGAAAAAAGTGGCGATGGCTTTGGCCGAATTAATTACGACCCGATATCCAAAAGACACCTTAGATATTTTGGTTTTTGGAAACGACGCCTGGACTATTAAAATCAAGGATTTACCTTATTTGCAAGTGGGACCTTATCATACCAACACCGTTGCAGGATTGCAATTGGCGATGGATATTTTAAGAAGAAAACGAAATACCAACAAGCAAATTTTTATGATTACCGATGGAAAACCGAGTTGCGTTCGCGAAAAAAACGGTGAATATTATATGAACAGTAATGGTTTGGATCAGTATATTGTGGATAAATGCTACAGTCAAGCGGCTCAAGCCCGAAAATTACACATTCCAATTACCACTTTTATGATTGCTCGCGATCCGTATTTGCAACAATTTATAGATCAGTTTACAGAAGCCAATCAAGGAAAAGCATTTTACACCGGATTGAAAGGTTTGGGCGAAATGATTTTTCAGGATTATGAAACCAATAGAAAGAAGAAAATTAAGTAAAAAGCAGTGTTCAGTTTTAAGAGTTCAGTTAACAGATTTTAAAAATTTCTTTAATCTGTTTTCTAAAAAAATAAGATAATTCAATTTACAAGATACAACAATACAATTTACACAATTAAGATGATGAAAGAAAAGACTTTAGGCGAATTAAAAAAATCGGGATATCAATCTCAAAATATAAAAGACGAATTAAGAAGCAATTTACGAACCAAAATAAAAGCGGGTGAAGCTACTTTTGAAGGAGTTCACGGTTTTGAAAATACAGTAATTCCGGAATTGGAAAGAGCTATTTTATCGCGACATAATATCAATTTATTAGGACTTCGTGGTCAGGCTAAAACCCGTTTGGCTCGTAAAATGATTGAACTTTTAGACGAATATATTCCGGTGGTGGAAGGTTCGGAAATTAATGACGATCCATTAAATCCAATTTCAAGATTTGCTAAAGATTTAATTGCCGAAAAGGGTGATGAAACGCCAATTACTTGGTTGCACAGAAGCGATCGTTTCTTTGAAAAATTAGCGACTCCAGATGTTACGGTTGCTGATTTAATTGGTGATGTTGATCCGATAAAAGCGGCCAATTTAAAACTGAATTATGCTGACGAACGCGTGCTTCATTTCGGGATGATTCCAAGAGCCAATCGCTGTATTTTCGTAATTAACGAATTGCCCGATTTACAAGCTCGAATTCAAGTGGCTTTATTCAATATTTTGCAAGAAGGTGACATTCAAATCCGAGGTTTTAAATTACGAATGCCTTTAGACTTACAGTTTATTTTTACGGCTAATCCAGAAGATTATACCAATCGTGGAAGTATTGTTACGCCGTTAAAAGACAGAATTGGATCTCAAATTTTAACGCATTATCCAGAAAGTATCAAAATTGCTAGAAGAATTACGGAACAAGAATCGAAATTGGACAGCAATCAATCGGAAACGGTTTATGTGCCCAATTTAGCCAAAGATTTACTAGAACAAATTGGATTTGAAGCTAGAGATAGCGAATATGTAGATTCAAAAAGTGGTGTTTCTGCCCGAATGAGTATTACGGCTTATGAAAATTTAATTTCAACCGCAGAAAGAAGAGCTTTGTTAGCAAATGAAGACACAACGTCCGTTCGGTTGTCTGATTTTATTGGAATTATTCCCGCGATAACGGGTAAAGTAGAATTGGTTTATGAAGGCGAACAAGAAGGAGCGGCAACTGTTGCTCAATATCTAATTGGCGACGCAATTCGTACGTTGTTTCCAGGTTATTTCCCGAAAATTGAAAAGTTAGAAAAAGAAGATGCTAAAAATGCTTATTCTGATTTACTAGAATGGTTTTTTAACGAAAGTGGTTTTGAATTATTAGATGACGCTACGAATTCTGAATACCAACAAATTTTAGATGAAGTGAAACCTTTAGCTATTTTGGTTAAAAAGTACCAACCAGAACTTCCCGCTGAAGATGTTTATTTTATGAAAGAATTCATTTTATGGGCTTTGGTAGAATATAAAAAACTATCCAAAAATCGATTAGATTCAGGCTACCAATACAAAGATTTATACAGTAATTTCATCAGTAAATTGTAATAAAAAAAGTCGCTTTAAATGAATAAAGCGACTTTTTTTTATGATTTTTGAAAATTATATTCTAAAAATTCCACCAACAGTTATGATGCGTTGTAAGAACCAAAATTCTTGTGAAGCAGAATCAGCACTGCTTTTTGTAGTTTTAATATCATTCATATTGATGTAACCTCCTTTTAATTCCGTTTGGATGAAAAAGTGTTTCAAAAAGGTAAAGTTTAATCCGGCTTTTGCCGAAAGTCCGTAACCTGAAATATGAAAATCATCGTGTCTGTCTTTTCCTAAAAGTGTGGTATTTGTTTTTGGATATAACAATCCAACGCCTAATCCACCAACAGTATTTATTTGAAACATATCCGTATTTGGCAATCCAAATAAGCTAGAAATATCATCAACACGAGCAATTTCGGTGTTCACATAATTCAATCCATCAGTATGTTCAAATAATAAGAAATCTTCGGTTAAGGTTAATTCATTTCCGACAGGATTTTCACCATAAGAACCTGCATTTGGATAAGCTCCTGAATATTGAACTCTTCGATCGTTATACATTACATATTTCATATGATCCACACCAATCGAAATATTATAATGATCGTTGATGAAATAACCAATTCTTAAATTCGTTTGCGGAATTGTCATACGAGCCGGATTAATATAATCTAAATGCCATCCTTTTGGCTTGTCGTGTGCTTCCACATCATAAAGTGTGAAATCATAATCAGTTCCTTTGAAACGAATGTCAGATTTTGAGAAATTTTCACGATTTCCACCCCAATAAACATAAAATTTACCTTTGTTGTGTGCTGTGTATTTTTCAGGATTTTCAACTGTTTCTTGCGAAAAGGTGTACTGTGAAAAAACACAAAAAGTTAGTACAACCATTAAAAATGGATGCTTCATTTGAAATATTAAATAATTAAAATTGATTTATTGTTTTGCGAATGGCTACTAATTTGGTCATTAAACCTTCAAAATAGTCTAAATGCAACATATTAGCACCATCGCTTTTTGCATTAGCTGGATCAAAATGAGTTTCGATGAAAATTCCATCTACACCAACAGCGATTCCTGCTTTTGCAATAGTTTCAATCATATCTGGACGACCACCAGTTACGCCAGCCGATTGATTTGGTTGTTGTAATGAATGTGTTACGTCTAAAACAGTAGTCGCATATTGTTGCATCGTAGGAATTCCTCTAAAATCAACAATCATATCTTGGTAGCCAAACATTGTTCCTCTATCCGTTACCATAATGTTTTCATTTTGGCAATCCAATACTTTTTGGACGGCGTGTGTCATACTTTCCGGACTCATAAATTGTCCTTTTTTTAAGTTTACTGTTTTTCCTGTTTTGGCAGCAGCAACAACTAAATCAGTTTGGCGTACTAAAAACGCAGGGATTTGTAAGATATCTACATAAGCAGCAGCCATTACAGCATCTTCATTCGTGTGAATATCAGTTACGGTTGGAACGCCAAATTCCTTCGATACTTTTTCTAAAATTTTCAACGCTTTCTCATCTCCAATTCCAGAAAAACTATCAATTCTTGAACGATTGGCTTTTTTGAAAGAGCCTTTAAATACGAAAGGAATTTCTAATTTGTCAGTTACGGAAATTAATTTTTCTGCAATTCGCATTGCCATTTCTTCCCCTTCAATAGCACAAGGCCCAGCTAAAAGAAAGAAGTTACCGCTCTGTGTATGTTTAATTTGTGGAATGTTATTTAAATTCATTTGTGTTGATTTTGAAGTTGCAAAGATAAAAAGAAAAACCTTCTAAACAGCAGTTTAAAAGGTTACTTATGTTACATAAATCTTAAATATTTTTCATTATTCTTTTTTGATAGGGTTTTTGATTTTGAAACCTTTCGGACAAACGATTTTACCTTTTTCGAACGTATTAAAATACATTATCAGTTTTTTTGAATCTCCTTCAAATGTCACTTCATAAATACCAATTGTTCCTGCTCCCATAGTCGTGTTTTTTGAAGGAAAAGGACAACAAGTATCTATTTTTTGGAAATTGATTTTTTCGCCATTCGGACCTTCTAAACCATTGAAATAATATTGAATATTTATAGTTTCTTGATTTTCCCTAAGCGGACCGATATTTACGGGATAATCTTCATCAAAACCATATTTACTATCAGCAGCATATTCTGTTATAAAATACATGTTATTTGAAAAAGATGGACGTTTTGCCGTGCTATCCACGTTTTTTAAGGTCGATTTAGTACTTATGCAACTGGCTAATGTAATCAAGGCAACCATTGAGAATAGATATTTCATTTTATTTTGTTTTAGGGTTTAGTAATGGAGTTTTTGTTTTTAAGATATAGGCAACAATTGCACCAAGGACGATGCCATAAGATAATCCAGAAGAGATACTTTGCCAAGTAGAAGCGGACAAATTGAAATAACTTTTTGCTTCTTCTTCCGATAGTCTTTTGCTCTCTACTGATAAAGCTACCATTTTATCGAAAAAATCAGGTACGATGAATTCGTAAGTGATAAATTGCGTAAACGGACTAAAAATAACCACAATAAATGAAATAACTATTCCTGATATAAAGCCTTGCTTCCAAGTCATTTCACCATTGTAATAGTTTTTTTTCTTATCGCGAATCGCCAAAAAGTACAACACAAAGTTTGGTATAATAATTAACATGCCAAAAAACACTTGCCATTTTAACTTTTCATCGTGAAAACCCAGTTGTTTCTCTAAAGTCATCCAGGCTAAAAATATAATCATTATTACAACAGCCCATTTGAACTCAATTTTGAATTTTTTCATTTATAAAAGATATTTAAAGAGTTAAAATTACGCTATTTTGTAACAATTGTTACAAATGCGGATCTTAATTTCTATTTTTGCACAAAATTGCGAAAAAAATATGGAATTTATCTATGGAACTTGGCATTGGTCGGTATCTGGTTTTTTAATTGGTTCGATAATGCTTCTTTTGACTTACTTTGGAAAGAATTTTGGAATGTCTTCAAACCTAAGAACTATGTGTTCAATGGCTGGAGCAGGGAAGTTTAGCGACTTCTTTAAATTTGATTGGAGAGAACAAAAATGGAGTTTAGCGATTGTTTTAGGTGCTATTCTCGGCGGATTTATAGCCTATAATTTCCTTTCCGACGGTAGTGGAGTTCAATTAAACCCACAAACAAATACGCAATTACAAGTATTACACATTGATGCACCAGATGGAAAATTACTTCCTGATGCTATTTTTAGTATAGAAATGATGCAAACGCCAAAAGGTTTTGCTATTCTATTAATTGGAGGATTGTTAATTGGTTTTGGAACGCGTTACGCTGGCGGTTGTACTTCAGGTCACGCGATTTCTGGATTGAGTAATTTGCAATTACCATCACTCGTTGCAGTAATTGGATTTTTTATTGGAGGTTTATTAATGGCACATTTGCTTTTGCCTATCATTTTTAATTAAAAAGTAAGTATGAAATTAGCTAGATTTTTTATAATAGGAATTATATTCGGAATTGTTTTAACTAAGGCAGAAGCCGTTTCTTGGTATCGTATTTATGAAATGTTTCATTTTCAATCGTTTCATATGTTCGGAATTATTGGAACTGCACTCTTTACTGGAGTTGTAGGTTTACAAATTATTAAAAGAAAAAAAGTAAAAGACTTTAATGGGAAACCTATTCAAATTGCAGACAAGGAAAAAGGTTTTTGGCGTTATATTATTGGCGGAACCTTGTTTGGATTAGGTTGGGCATTAGTAGGAAGTTGCCCTGGACCAATATTTATTTTGTTAGGAACTGGGACTTATGCAGTAGTAGTAGTCTTTATTGGAGCTTTGTTAGGAACTTATATTTATGGTTTACTAAAAGACAATTTACCTCATTAAAATTATACTACAGTAACATTTGTGGCAATTCGTCTTGAAGGGTTTTCGTAAATTTGTATCAAATAAAATGGATATATAATGGAAACTACGATACAAATACAAAATTTAAAATGTGGCGGTTGTGCTAATACAATTACAAAAAATATTGTTGTTATAGAAGGAATAACAAACGTATCAGTAAATGTAGAGGAAAGTACAGTTAATTTCAACTATGAAACAGAAGCCCAATTAGTTGAAGTAAAAGAGAAATTAAAAACATTAGGTTATCCAGAAGATGGAGCAACCAATTCTTTAGGATCCAAAGCAAAATCTTATGTAAGTTGTGCGATTGGAAAAATGAGTTAATAAAAAAGTCCCGATGAATATCGGGACTTTTTTATTTATATTAATTCGGCACTTAGTCCAGCATCTAATAATGCAGAACATTGCGGTGTTAGTTCTTCGATGGAACCCGTTTTAACCGTGCATTTACCTTTATAATGCACTAATAATGCACATTGCTCAGCTTGTAAATCATCGTGCTTACAAACTCTCACAAGTGTTTCAATTACGTGATCAAAAGTATTTACATCATCATTGTGTAAAACGATTTCGTGGTTAGCACCTACTGCTTCTTCCACTAAAACTTCTTCTTGTATTTTTTCTATCGTGCTCATTTTCTCTCCCTTAAAAGTAGTTTCACAAATCTAAAATTTAAATTACTAATCGCAAAATACTATTTTACAAATTTTAAAGCAACCCAATTGTTTCTTTCAAATTGTTTTACATACGATAAACCGTTTTTTGTGCAACTTTCTGTAATAACCGGAATATCTTCGGTATAAAAACCGCTTAAAAACAAAGTTCCGTTTGCATTCAAACAATTTACATAATGTTCCATATCATTTAAGAGAATATTACGGTTGATGTTTGCAATAATAACATCATAATTTTTCCCCGCTAATAAAGAAGCATCTCCTTCATAAACTGAAATATGTTTGCAATTATTTCGTTCAGCATTTTCGATGGAATTTAAATAACACCAGTTGTCAATATCAATGGCATCGATAGGTTCAGCACCTTTCATTTCAGCTAAAATTGCCAAAATTGCAGTTCCACAACCCATATCTAAGGTTTTCTTTCCGTTGAAATCAGTTTCTAAAATATGCTGAATCATCATATGAGTCGTTTCGTGATGACCCGTTCCAAAACTCATTTTCGGCTCGATTACGATATCATATTCCGCATTGGTTTTTTCGTGAAATGGTGCTCTCACGTGACATTTTCCATCCACATCAATTGGTTCGAAGTTTTTTTCCCATTCTTCATTCCAATTCACCGGCTCGATTTCGGCAAACGTATGCTCAATTTTAAATTCCGGATTGGTTAAAATTTGAATATCCTCTAAAATGTCAGCCGTCCACAAATCTTTTTGAACAAAAGCAGAAATTCCGGTTTCAGTTTCAATAAAACTTTCAAAAGCTTTTTCGCCTAATTCGGCAATTAATATTTCACTTCCTAATTCAATTGGTTCAATTGTAAAATGATATCCAATGTATATATTTGCCATAACAATAATTTTTTGCAAAGGTAATATTTACTTAACACACATAACATTGATTTGATGTTAAGTTTGCATTCGATAAACAACAACATAACAAATGAAAAATTTACTAACTTATTTATTACTTGTAATCAGCACAATTGCTGTTGCTCAAGACATAAAAGTAACCACAAAAGACAACGATTTAAAGTTGGCGGCACTTCCTTATTACAGTTATGGAAAAGGTTTAGGAATAACTTCGCCAGACAGTTTATTTCAATTAAATATCCGTTTTAGAATGCAAAATCGTGTCACTTTTATTCAAAATGAAGGAGAAGATGCTGCTTATTCTGGAGAAATTAGACGTTTGCGTTTGCGTTTCGACGGTTATGTTGGAAATCCACATTTTTCATACGCTATTCAATTATCTTTTGCACCTGGTGATGTAGGCGAAGTGAAAGAAGGAGAAAATATTAATATTATTCGTGATGCAGCGATTTTTTACAGGCCTAATAAACATTGGAACTTTGTTTTTGGACAAACCAAATTACCAGGAAATCGCCAACGTGTAAATTCTTCTGGAGCGTTACAATTAACCGATAGAAGTATTAATAATGCTCGTTTTACTATCGATAGAGATTTCGGATTTCAAGCCTATTACTTAAATGAGAATAAAGATAAATTCTCTTATAATTTAAAAACAGCTGTTTCAACTGGAGAAGGCCGAAATTGGACCAAATCAGCAGATGATGGCGTTGCCTTAACGGGAAAATTAGAATTAATGCCTTTTGGTTCTTTCAAAAAAGATGGAACGCATTTTGAAGGTGATATCGCAAGAGAGGAAACACCTAAAGTACTAGTTTCGGGAGCTTTTAGTCAGAATAATTTATCAAAAAGAACGCAAGGTCAATTGGGAGAAGATTTATTCGCACCGAAAACTACCAAAGCTGTATTTTTTGATGCGATGTTGAAATATAACGGTTGGAGTTTGATGTCGGCTTATATGTCTAGAGCGACAAAAGATCCAATAGCTTTTAATCCGGATGATATTACAGAGTTTAATTATGTGCCGGTTGGAAGTGGAATGGATTATCAAGTGAGTTACGTTTTCCCAACGAATTATGAGGTAATTGGTCGTTTTTCAACCCAAAACATGCACGATGATATCAAAGCATTTACACCCGATTCAAAACAATATTCTTTAGGTGTAACCAAATATTTATGGGAACACGCTTTTAAATTGCAAGGAGAAGTAACTTTGTCTGATTTAAGTTATTTCGACGGAAGCAATAAACAAAATTGGTATGTTCGTTTTCAAGTTGAAATAGGAATTTAAAATGCTACATAAAAGTAAGAAAAAAATCACAAGTCAGTTTTTATGATTTGTGATTTTTTTATGATTTAATTCTAGTTATTTATTTAGATTTGGTTTTTCTATTACCTTATAAACCAAAAAATATGCAAAAAACTATTCTATTTGTTGCACTTCTTCTTGTGCAATTAATTTACGCACAACAAGAGAAGTACGATGTTGTATTTAAAAATGTAAAACTTGTTTCGTTAGATAAGAATACAATTACCGAACTTCAATCGGTAGCCGTAACAAGAGGTAAGATTTTAGTTATTGAAAACACTAAAAAATCAAAGTTAAAAGGCGTTAAGGAATTCGATTTAAAAGGACACTATATTATGCCTTCGCTTGCGGATGCTCACGTTCATTTGCCAGAAGAAGAAACTGATTTAAAACGATTTTTTGAATTAAATTTGATAAATGGTGTTACTAAATTGCGTTCGATGCGTGGCGATTGGAAACATATAGAATGGAGAAATAAATACAACAATGAAAATAGTTTTTATCCGAAGCTCTATCTTTCTGCTCCTCCCATTAGTAGAAACTACGATTTAACGACAGAACAAATTGAAGCTTTTGTAAAAGGAGCTAAAACCAATAAAATGGAATTTATAAAAATATTAAGTATTAAAAATCAAGATATTTTTAAGGAATTAGACAGTGTTTGTAAAAAATATGAAATGCCGTTGGGAGGCCATTTTCCTAGATTAGCTTCTGGAATTAGTTTGAATGAGGAAGTTTTTTTTAATTCGAATTATAAATCAATTGAGCATTTAGGTGGTTTGGCTGGCGAAACAACTCTTTTGAGCTCTAGAATTAAGGCCATTAAAGAAAATAATATTTACGTATGTCCGACATTAAGTTGGTACAGCATTGGTTCGGGACAAAATACTTTTGAAGAATTGCCAAAGTTGACAGGAATGGAATTTATTTCTGACGCAATGATGCAAGAATGGCTTGAAAGTACTAAAAAATATAGAGAAAAAATTGGAGAACAAGCTTATAAAGATGAGGTGGTAAGTGAAATGAAAGATTTGGATCAAAAATATGTTATCATTGAAAGATTACAAAAGGAAGGCATCAAGATGTTATTGAGTCCGGATGCATCTTCAAAATATATGTTGACGGGTGTAAATATGATAACAGAAATGGAATTATTGAAAAACGCTAAGTTATCAAATGCTGAAATTTTACAAATGGCAACCCGTAATTTTTCAGATTTTTTCAAAGGTAATTATGGAGTTTTAGAAGTAGGAAAAGATGCTGATTTTATTGTTTTAGAAACTAATCCTTTGAAAGATTTAAAAGCCTTGACGAAAGTAAATGGTGTTTATTTCAACGAACAGTTTTTAAATAAAAGTCAATTAGAAACTATGAAACAGAATTTGTTGCAAACCACGAATAATCAAAGTGCTAAAAATGAATAGATTATATTTTATATTATTTTTGATTTTGTTTATTCAATGCAACGGACAACAAGTTAAAAACGAAACTCCCGAAGCAAAGAAAATCAGACAAGAAGCAATCATTCAAGAACACGTTTATGATTGTGCCGATAAAATTAACTATACCTCCAGAATGCAAGAATATCAAGCGTGTTTGGATGCTGGTTTGAAAAAAGACAGCACAATTGCCTATTTGTGGCAACAAAAAGCGATGCCCTATTTTAAGGCTAGAAAGTATGAAATAGGAATGCCGTTAGTTGACAAAGCGGTGCAGTATGATGAAAAAAGATGGTTAGATTACAGAGCTTTTATTAAATGTATTTTTGCGAAAAATTATAAAGAAGCGATTGTAGATTTTGAAAATTGTATCGTGAAATTTGGGAATCAATATGTGCAAGATCATACGTATGCATTTTATATTGGGATTTCGAATTTGCAATTGAATGAATTTGAAAAAGCCGAAGCAATTTTTAAAAAAGATATCGAAGCCCAAGTGATTCAATTTAAAGAAGCCCACTTTTTAGATTTGTTTTATTACGGAATTAGTAAATTTGAACTAGGGAAATGGGAAGAAGCTATCGTGGAATTTGATCGATCATTGAAGCAATATCCCGAATTTTCTGATGTTGAATTTTATAAAGCAATTTGTTTGTTGCGTTTGAATAAAATAGAAGAAGCCAAGCAATTGTTTGCAAAAGCCGAGGCCGATTCTAAAAAAGGATTTACGATTAATGAAGACAATGCTATTTATGAAATTTATCCTTATAAAGTTAGGTTTTAGTGAATGTCAATTGTGTTGAAAAACTTTTCGTAATTAGCAACTATGTTTCCGCAAACAAACTTAATTGTCAGCAATTGTAATTTTTGGTTATTAGAAAACATACTTTTTTATTAAGACTTTTGATTGTTATAATTGTAATTAAAAGTTTGTAAAGTACTGTTCCTAAATCAATCCGTTCAACTCTTCAGAATTCCACCCATAAATCTTTTCATTTTTCATTAATAATTTTCTATTTTGCACACAAATTATAAAAAATGAAAAACGCCCCATTTATTACAGACGACACCATTGTTTTTGGATTTTTAATGTTATTATTGGCATTGGTATTTTATACTTCTTCTCAAAAAGAAGGTATTTGGAAAAAATTCTATGTTATCTTTCCGTCATTGTTGATGTGTTATTTGCTTCCTTCGATATTTAGTTCCTTAAATATCATTTCGCCAGAGTGGACTGAAATCGGTGAAAATGGTGAAATAATTACTAAAAAATCATCTATTTATTTCATTGCGAGTCGTTACTTACTTCCCGCGTCCTTGGTTTTACTCACCTTGAGTATTGACTTAAAAGCGATGTTCAAATTGGGGCCAAAAGCTTTGATTATGTTTTTCACAGGAACTATCGGAGTTATTATCGGCGGGCCAATTGCCATTTTAATTGTATCCATTTTTTCGCCAGAAACAGTTGGCGGTGCTGGTTTTGATGCCGTTTGGCGTGGACTTTCCACCATTGCTGGCAGTTGGATTGGAGGAGGAGCAAATCAAGCGGCGATGCTTGAAGTATTCAAATACAACCAAGAAAAATATGGTGCAATGGTTTTAGTAGATATTGTGGTGGCTAATATTTGGATGGCCGTTTTACTATTTGGTATCGGCAGAAAAGAGAAAATCGACAAATGGCTAAAAGCTGATAACAGTTCTATTGATGAATTGAAAGATAAAATGACAGCTTATGCTGATAATGTTACCAGAAATCCAACGTTAACCGATTTAATGGTTATTCTAGGAATTGCTTTTGCAGCAGTGGGACTTTCACATTGGGGAAGCAACACGATTTGTGATGTATTGAAAGCAAACTTCGAAATCGTAAATGACCCAACGAGTTTTGCCTCCACTTTTGGCGACCGCTTTTTCTGGATGGTTACTATTGCCACCGCTTTAGGAATTATATTTTCATTCACAAAACTAAAGCAATATGAAGGTGCGGGTGCGAGTAAAATAGGGAGTGTTTTTATCTATATTTTGGTCGCTTCTATCGGAATGAAAATGGATTTGGGTTCAGTGGCTAGTAATCCTGGTCTGCTGATTGTAGGGCTAATTTGGATGGCATTACACGTTTTGCTGTTGATTATAGTGGCAAAACTGATTAAAGCTCCGTTTTTCTTTCTTGCAGTGGGAAGCAAAGCCAATATTGGTGGAGCGGCGTCGGCACCAATTATCGCTTCGGCTTTTCATCCTTCTTTAGCGAGTGTTGGCGTTCTTTTAGCCGTTTTTGGATATGTTGCGGGAACTTATGGAGCTTTGTTAGCGGCGTTTTTGATGGAAGTTGCGGCTCCGAAGTAGGCAATTTTTTTAAGTTGGAAAAGTTTGAAGTTGTACTAACTATAGAATTATAAATTTATAAAATAATTTATGTTCCTAGCACAAGGTTGCGTGAGTGATCGTAGAGAAAATCCTTTTATGGAGTTTTTTACGGAATAAAAGATTAAAACGAAGAGCACGACCTGAAAGGGCACGCCCAAAATAGTATTTAAAATCTGCAAAATTGAATTTCCTACAAACCATCAAAATTCATTACCTTTGCATCAATTATTATTTTATTATGTTACATATAGGAGAGTTCAATACGTTAAAAATACTTAGAGATACAAATGTTGGCTTGTTTTTAGGAAGCGAAGAAACACAGGATGATGATGTTTTGTTGCCGAATAAATATGTGCCGAATAACTTCGAAATTGGTGATTCAATGACGGTTTTTGTGTATTTGGATCACGAACATCGCCCTGTTGCAACGACAATAAAACCGTATATTCAATTGAATGAATTTGCCCATTTGAAGGTGAATTATATGAATGAATTTGGAGCGTTTTTAGATTGGGGTTTGGAGAAAGATTTGTTTGTTCCGTTCAAAGAGCAAGCACGTCCGATGGAAGAAGGAAAGCGATATTTGGTGTATTTGTATATGGACGAAAAAACGAAGCGTTTAGTAGCATCGAGCCGTACCAACAAGTATTTGAGTAATGAAAATATGGATTTGGAACCAAATGAAGAGGTTGATATTTTAATTTCGCACATTACTGATGGTGGAATTAACGTAATTATCAATCAAAAACACAAAGGTTTAGCTTATAAAAATGAAGTCTATGCGGATGTAAAACCGGGTATGAAAACGGTGGGATATATCAAAAATATTCGTCCGGATGGAAAGATTGATGTGATGCTTCGCAAAGTAGGAGTGGACGCTATTGAACCTTCATCGCAACACATTTTAGATGAGTTAAAAGCCAATAGAGGATTTTTGCGTTTGACGGACAACTCCAATCCGGAAGACATCAAAACGGTTTTGAAAATGAGTAAAAAGAACTTCAAAAAAGCCGTTGGAAATTTATACAAACAGAAATTAATCGAAATTAGAGAAGACGGAATTTATTTGGTGTAAGGTTTTTAAAACATATAAGTCATATAAGTTTTTTGATGTAATGCTCTTTATTACTGCTATTTTTGAACTTAAAGATATTCTCGTTTGAGAAGTTGATAGATTACATTTAAGAAATAAAACACTTCTAAATGACTAATAAAAATAAAATATATCTAGTTTTAAGTGTCATAGTTTTACTACTGACTTTTGTTGCTATTTTTCAAAATTTCGAAACAATTGAATTTTTAGGAATGCAAACGGAAGTGATTTGGATTCCAATTTGGATCGCAGTTGTGATTTTACCACTTTTAAATATTTATGAAATCGCGGTAACAATTGACGGTTTTAGTAAATATTATTGGTTAGGTTTACTGCTAAACGTAATTACTATGTTTTTTATACTTCGTGAATTTAAAATGGAACTTCTACCTTAGTTTCAACATTTATTCTCCTTCTTCATCATTAAATTTGAACGGATAATCGCCAAATTTAGGAGCTAATCTTTTTGTTTGGTAAGGTTTGCGGGTGAATTTATTTGATATCGCAATAATTGTGACAGAATCTTTTCGCAAAGTTACGTACGAAGCCGTATTTCCGTGCCACCAACCGTTGTGGAAGAAATATTTTTGTCCTGTTTCAAATTCTAGCATTCGGATTCCTAAACCGTAATTTCTTGTTCCTTTTCTTTCATAACTATAGCCTTGAAACATTTCGTCTTTCATTTTTGTGCTCAAGAATTTTTCAGAATAAAGAGCTAAATCAAATTGTAATAAATCGCGTGGCGTTGTATATAAATTTTTATCACCATAAACGGCGTCTAAATATTCAAAAGCTAAACGTTTGTAATTTCCCTTATACGATTGACTTACTTCTTCTTTTGTTGCCATATCGCTAAAAATAAAGGTATTTTTCATACCAAGTGGATCGAAAATCATTTGTTGCAACGCCTCAGGAAAGGTTTTTTCCGTAAGTTTTTCAACGATTAATGCCAATAACGCATAATTGGTATTGCAATAGCTAAAGCGTTTTCCTGGTTTAGTTTCTAAGCCAATTTTCTTCGTAGCTAACAAAGTTAAAACATCTTGATTTGTTAAGACGTCTTTTTTATTCCAAACGCCTTTGTCATTTGTGAAATAGGCATAATTTCGCAAACCACTTCTGTGATTTAACAACATTCGAACGGTAGTTTCTTCGTATGGAAATTCAGGTAAAATTGTGCTGACTAAATCGTCTAACTGTAATTTATTTTGCTCTACTAATTTTAAAATTGTAACTGCCGTAATTACTTTACTCACAGATGCTACGTGCAAAGGCGTGTTCTGAGTGATCGAATCGTTTTTTTCTTTGTAGGCAAATCCAGAGTAATTTTCAAATAAAATTTCCCCGTTTTTGGCTACTAAAAACGATCCGCTAAAATCTTTGGGGTTGATTTTATCGGCATAAAAAGCTTCTATTTCATCTCTTTTTTTCTTTCTGTAAACTGTAGTTAATGGTGCAAAATCAACCGCATATTCAGAAACATTTCCTTTGATGTCTTTTACAGTAGATTCTTTTTTTATATCGGGCTTTTTTTGGCATCCGAGAATAAATAGAAACAAAAAAAGGATAGGTGTGTTTTTTAACATTGTAATTTTATTCTTTTATTATGATGTTTGGGTTGCTTTTCAAGAGTTCAGCTACAAACTGATCTCTGTTTTTTGGTGAAATATAAACATCATCGTATTGATTGTAATTGATAATTAAGCCTTTGTGGCTCCAGCCTAATTTTAATGTGACAGGTACAAATATAGAATTATTGTACTCAATTTTTCTTATTTTTTGAATATCAATTTTTCCTTTAAAAAAGCCACATTTGTATTTTAGTACTGCATTTAAAATGCTATAATAAGTTGTGAAAAATGAATAGAATAAAAAGACAAAGAGCAATCCAATTATAGTTAATGGAATCCATATTCCTTCGCCTTTATTTTCGTCACTTGGAGCACAAATAGCAATAAAACTAAAAATGCTTAGTAGAAAAACAAAGATGAAATAACTAAATATTGATTGTTCGGATTTATAGAGCATTCACGTTCGTGATTTTTTATCAAATTAATGATTTTTGATTCTGAAAACAAAGCAATATTTCTATTTTAACAAGTTTTTGTTACTATTCGATTGTAAAAAAATCATTACCCAAAGCAATAACATATTGAAATTCATAGTTTTGAAGAGACGCAAATAGCCACTTTAATATCCTTAGTCATTTCAGATATTTCTTGGCGAGCACGATTAAATTACTAAAGTAATATATTGCAAAACTTCATATATTTTTACTTAAATTTACATTTAATATTTTTTAATATAAGTGCTATTTAAACATACTGAAAATGAGTAAAATTAACTGGAAAACCGTAAAAGAATTTGAAGATATCACCTATAAAAAATGCGATGGCGTAGCACGTATTGCCTTCAACCGTCCAGATGTGCGTAATGCTTTTCGACCGCATACAACTAAAGAATTGATTGAAGCATTTTACGATGCACAAGAAGACACTTCTATTGGTGTAGTGTTGCTTTCGGCAGAAGGACCAAGTTCTAAAGACGGTATTTGGAGTTTTTGTAGTGGTGGCGATCAAAAAGCAAGAGGTAGTCAAGGTTATGTGGGTGCCGATGGGTATCACCGATTAAACATTTTAGAAGTACAACGAATGATTCGCTTTATGCCAAAAGCAGTTATTTGTGTAGTTCCAGGTTGGGCTGTTGGTGGCGGTCATTCGCTTCACGTGGTTTGTGATTTGACTTTAGCGAGTAAAGAACACGCAATTTTTAAACAAACTGATGCTGATGTTACTAGTTTTGATGGCGGTTATGGTTCAGCTTATTTGGCAAAAATGGTCGGACAAAAAAGAGCACGTGAAATCTTCTTTTTAGGAAGAAATTACTCCGCACAGGACGCGTTTGAAATGGGAATGGTAAATGCCGTAATTCCTCACGCTGAGTTAGAAGATACTGCTTTTGAATGGGCTCAAGAAATATTAGAAAAATCGCCAACGTCTATAAAAATGCTAAAATTCGCAATGAATTTAACAGATGACGGAATGGTTGGTCAACAAGTTTTTGCAGGTGAAGCCACGCGTTTAGCTTATATGACAGATGAAGCAAAAGAAGGAAGAGACGCGTTCTTAGAAAAACGTAAGCCTAATTTCGAAAAGAAATATTTACCATAAAGTTTAGAATTTAGAAGTTAGAATTCGGAATTTAGAATTCAAGAAGTGCAATTTTGAGAATGAATTTTTAGTTTGAAATTGCAATTTTCTCCTAAATTAAATATCAGAAATATGAGGTATAAATTATTATCATTATTATTTATAAGTGCAAGTTTTTTATTTGCTCAGGATTTGCCGACTGAAACTAATAATAACACTAAATTTCAAGTTGGTGTACATTATTTAGGCAATTTAAGAAATAACAACATCATTAGTGACGGATTTAATGGAGTTGTTGGAATTTCTGGTAATTATGCTTTTTATCAAAATGATAATTTAGCTTTTTCAGCAGGTTTAACATTGGATTATTTGCAAACAAGAGATGTTTTTCTTCAAAACGATATATTAATTTGGAATCCAAATATTAGTGTCGAAGCAAATCTTTTTAATGGAAAATTAACTCCTTTTTTCGGAATAGGTTATGCATTTTTCTCTAATAAATTTCAATATGTGTCGGGTGTGTTAGATCCTTTTGATCCTGCGTTAATGGCAAGAGAAAAAAAATTGAACTTTAATGGAATTACAATAAATCCAGGAGTAAAATATCATTTATCAGAATTATTGTTTTTAGAAGGAAGTTATAAATATTACCCAGTAAATTCTAGTGATATGGATGGAACAGCAAATGTGCATTTAATCAATTTAGGCATAGGTTTTAAATTTTAATTATGGAAAACTTTTCAAACGAAACTATTGATCTTCAAAATCTTCCAAAATTTGAAGAAGTACAACTAAAACCCTTACAAAAGAAGTACTTCCAAGTTATGTTGGTGAATTTCTTCGTGTTATTCGGACTAATTTTTATAGGATATGCCATAGTATTTATATTAAATCCATTTGAATGGACGCAAATGTTTATAAACGGAATTTTACCAGTAATTATTCTAGTTTGCATAGCTAGTTTTTTTTATATAAAATTGAGTTTCAGCAAAAAAGGCTTTGCTTTTAGAACGCACGATGCCATTTATAAATCGGGTTTAATTTCGGAAAGCACTACAGTTGTTCCGTTCAATCGTGTGCAACACGTGGCTTTACACCAAGGATTTATTGCTCGAAATTTAGGATTAGCTTCTATTGAATTGTTCACTGCCGGCGGAAGCAGTTCGGATTTAGAAATTCCGGGATTATTATTGGAAGAAGCTCAGCAAATTAAAAATATGGTTTCTCAAAAAATCAACCCACCAAAGCAAATTCCACTAAAAGAAGATCCAGAAGACGTATTTTCTGAAACCATAATCTCAGAAAGTAATGAGTAATTCTGTAGATTTTTCGAAACCACAAAGGCAATCACTCACTGGAATTCTAGTGATGTTTGTCAATACCTTGCAAAAGAGTGTTCGTGCTTTTTGGCCGATATTGCTGTTGTGGTTAGTAAAATTCGAGACTTTAAATAAATTAGTTGTTTTTGGAAGTGTAGCCGGTTTTCTGATTGTAATCGGATTTTTCTCGTATTTGCAATATTGGTTTTTTACCTTTTATATTGACGAAGAAACCAATGAATTTGTGATTCAGAAAGGTGTTTTGAAAAAGACTAAAATCACGATGCAATTGCATAAAATTCAACAAGTAAATATTAATCAGAGTTTAATTCAACGTTTGGTAAATGTCCATAAACTAGAAATCGATACCGCCGGAAGTGACAAAAAAGAAGGGTCAATTAGTGCCATTTCACACGAATTAGCGTTGATTTTAAAAGAACGCTTGATCCATTATTCAGAAATTAATCCAACTTCAGAAAATACTATAAACGAAAGCGAATCGGAACCAACAGCTTTCGTGAAAATCGGAATTTTAAGTTTGATAAAAATCGGATTTACTTCTAATTATGTAAAGAGTTTCGCTCTTATATTGGTTGTTTTTAGTACAATCTTAGAAAACGTGAGACAAATTAATGTAGCTGATGAATACGTTGAAAATCAAATTAATACTTTAGATGCTTTACCGATTCTCACTTCGGTTTTAGTATTTATTGCGATAATAATCGTTTTGGTTTTAGTTGTGAATTTGGGTCGAACGCTATTAAAATATTTCGATTTTACAATTCAGAAGAGTCATCAATCGATTGTGTTGACTTATGGATTATTGGCCACAAAAAATATTTTATTGAATCCTAATAAAGTGCAAATTGTAAAAATCACTCAAAATTATTTACAGAAGAAATTAGATGTCACAACCATTGGAGTGCGTCAGGCTTCTAGCGATGCTACAAAACAAACCGAAAAAGATAAAATTGAAGTGCCCGGTTGTTCTCAAAATGAAAGCAATGCGATTCTAAAATTGCTATTCTCAAAATTACCCGAAAAAGGAATTCTACATTTACCAAACTGGCGGAAGTTAGGAGTTAATACGTTCTTTTTATGGATGGTTCCAATTGCTATTGCTATACTTTTAAATTGGAATAATGCTTTTTTCAGCTGGAAGGAATTCGCTCTTTATGCTATAATTTTCTCCGTTTTTGCTGGGGTCTTACTTTGGTTTTCCTTCAAGAATTATAAATTATATGTGTCAAATGATTTCATCATCAAACAAAATGGTGCTTGGGATATTGATACAACCATAATTGAACCTTATAAAATTCAAGCGATTCAAACGCAACAATTTGCTTGGCAGAAAATAACCGATATTGGTTCGGTAACAATGTCAACAGCTGGTGGAACTGTCAGTTTTACAACGGCAAATTACACAGAAATTAAAAAGTTAATCAATTATTGGTTGTACCAAATTGAATCATCTGATAAAAATTGGATGTAAAAAATTGAAATAAAAAAATATGAAAAACTGGATTCAAGCCGCACGATTGCGAACGTTACCTCTTTCTATTTCAGGAATAATTGTGGGAAGTGCTTTTGCTTATTACCAAGGGTTTTCCGATTGGAGAATCGTAGTTTTAGCATTGTTGACGACTTTAGGCTTACAAATTTTATCCAATTACGCCAATGATTACGGCGATGGAATAAAAGGAACCGATGTAAATCGAATAGGAGAGAAGCGTTTGGTTGCCGCAGGAGTTGTTTCTGCTTCTCAAATGAAAAAAGCAGTCATAATTACGGCTTCAATCACATTTATTTTAGCAGTAGCTTTAATTTATTTTGCTTTTGGAAAGGAAAATTTCGCATTAAGTTTAATTTTTATTTTACTAGGAATTGGTTCTATTGGTTCCGCAATTAAATATACCGTTGGGAGTAATGCTTATGGTTACAGCGGTTTTGGTGATCTCTTTGTTTTTATTTTCTTCGGATTGGTTTCAGTTATTGGTTCTAATTTTTTATTCACGCATTTTATCGATTGGACCTTGTTTTTTCCTGCGATTGCTATCGGATTGTTAAGTGTTGCTGTTTTGAATTTAAACAATATGCGAGATATTGAAAATGATAGAATTGCTGGAAAGAATACTTTAGTGGTCAAAATGGGATTAGAAAAAGCGAAAAAATATCATTACACTTTAATTTCTATAGCTTTAGTTTTATTTGTCTTTTTCAGTGGAATGATTGCTATAAAAATGTACATTTATTTGCCAATTATTTTGGTGCTAGCAATGCATTTAAAAACAGTGAAAAAGTCTAAAAAATATGAAGATTTTGATCCAGAACTAAAAAAAGTGGCGTTAAGCACATTTGCGTTAAGTCTATTATTTTGTTTAGCTTTAGTTTTTCTAAGCTAAATATTTTTATAACAATTAATTTTTGTAAACTATGAAAATCACATTTTACGGTCACGCTTGTATTGGAATTGAAGTCAATGACGTCAATATTATTGTTGATCCATTTATTTCTGGAAATCCGAAAGCTTCTCACATCGACATTAATTCGCTTAAAGCCGATTTTATTCTACTTACTCACGCACATCAAGACCATATTTTAGATGTGGAAACGATTGCTAAACGTACCGACGCAGTGATTGTTTCTAATTTTGAAATTGCGTCGCATTATGGTGAAATGGGATTTAATTTTCATCCGATGAACCACGGCGGAAGTTGGGATTTCGAATTTGGAACTGTGAAATATGTCAATGCCATTCACACATCTTCTTTTCCAGACGGAAAATACGGCGGACAACCAGGCGGATTCGTAATTGAAGGCGAACGCAAGAATATTTACATCGCCGGAGATACTGCTTTGACTATGGATATGAAATTAATTCCAATGCGAACCAAATTAGATTTAGCGATTTTACCTATTGGAAGCAACTTCACAATGGATGTTGAAGATGCTATTTTTGCTTCAGACTTTGTGGAATGTGATAAGGTTTTAGGTTATCATTACGATACTTTTGGTTACATTGAAATAAATCACGAAGAAGCCAAACGTAAATTTTTCGACAAAGGAAAAGATTTAATGCTTTTAGAAATTGGTCAAAGTATTGAATTGTAATTCTTTGGCATTTAAATTGCATTTAGCTATTAAAAATTAAAATGAAAAAATTTTCATATACAGTTCTTTTCTTATTATTAACGGCACCTTTTTTCGCTCAGAAAACAGATGGATTTTGGGATAAAGAACGGGCAACTTCAAAAGAAATTAAGCTTTCAGCAGGAAAGAGAACCGTAATTAAAGCGGAAGATTTACCGGTGGGAACCACTGAATTTGTCTATCGAATTACCGTTTTAGATGAAAATCAAAAACTGACTTCGAGTTTAGTTTCGGTGTTAAAAGCCATTCCTGATCCTACCGGAATTAGCCAAGGAACAGCAGGTGCCATTCATTTAACTTCTTCCATTGCAGGAAATGACAAATGTACTTTTGCTTTGTTTCAAGAAGCAACTTCTGCAAACTTATTCCTAAAAGAAGGCAAAACCGATAAAGCGTGTTGGGAACAAAAAGAAAAAGTAAATAAAGATGCGAAGTTGATTTCAGCATCATCCTTATGTTTAGCGAATTTACCAAATTTATGGTTCGGTTTTGAAAGCCAAAACTGGGTAATGGATCAAAAAATAGTTTTAGAAGTTGTGCCTTGGGTCGATTATAAAGCCAGTAGAGGTTGGGATAAATCTTCTAAAAACGAATTAGTTGCAATAGCAAAAAAACTTCCTATTGTACCAAAATTGACCAAAAAAGAACAGTTTTATGCTAATTTCATTGAAAATATCACCAAAAAATATACTTATCGTGAATTTACTCAATTGTTGTCAGTTGAGAAAAATTCTGAAATTGAAAAAATTACGGAAGAAAGTTTAAAAAGTACTGGAGAACTAAAATTGCTCTATGATATCATTCGTGATAAATCATTCGTAGCTTTTCAAAAAGGAAGGTATGAAGAAGCTATTGAAACAATTCAAACGGAAATAATTAATAAAAATCGAGCTATTTCAATCGATTTTGGTATCTTAGGAGATTATTATCTGTATTCAAAACAATTTACAAAAGCAGAAGAAGCCTATTTACAAGGTCTGAAAATGAATCCGACTGAAATAAATTTCCAATTGAATTTGGCACACGTTTATCTGTTTACTGATAGAATTTCGGAAGCCAAAACAATTCATAAAAAGTATGCTCACGAAAGTTTATTCACCGGAAAAACTTGGACTGAACAAACAAAAATAGATTTTGAATCTTTTGAAAAGCATCAATTACCAACCAATAACTTCAAGAAAATCTTGAGAGTTTTAGAATAACCATTGAGGTCTAGGTATTTAAACTAGTAACCTTTTTAACCTTTTAATCCTATTTTGAAAGCAACCTATAAAAAGTATTTACTAAATTTTAAACATCCAAGTGGCACTTCACGAGGAATATTGACTGAAAAAGAAACTTGGTTTCTACTATTGGAAGAAAACGGAAAAACAGGAATAGGCGAATGTGGCATTTTGCGTTCCCTTTCTGTAGATGATCGACCGGATTACGAAGAAAAATTAAATTGGGTGTGCGAAAATATTCATTTAGGAAAAGACCAACTTTTGGATGAATTAATACATTTTCCTTCCATTCAATTTGGAGTTGAAACTGCCTTTCTTTCATTAGTTTCCAAAACACCTTTTGATTTATTTCCTTCCGAATTTACGGAAGGAAAAAAAACGATGCAAATTAACGGTTTGGTTTGGATGGGTGAAGAAGATTTTATGAAATCTCAAATCGAAGAAAAATTGGCAGAAGGTTTTACTTGCATTAAATTAAAAATTGGAGCCATCGATTTTAAAAGAGAATTGGAATTACTACGTTTCATCCGACAAAATTTTACGGCTGATCAGATTGAAATTCGAGTAGATGCAAATGGTGCGTTTAAACCAGATGATGCGCTTGAAAAAATGCAACAATTATCTCAGTTTAATTTGCATAGTATCGAACAACCGATAAAAGCCAATCAAGTTTCAAGAATGCGATTGCTTTGTGAAAATCCTCCTTTTCCTATAGCATTGGATGAAGAATTAATAGGTGTTTATGGCGTCGAAAACAAACAAGAATTATTAGAAAAAATAAAACCACAATATATTATTTTAAAACCAAGTTTAATTGGCGGATTTAGCGGCACTATAGAATGGGTTTCCGTTGCCGAAAAACTGAATATTGGTTGGTGGATTACATCCGCTCTAGAAAGCAATGTAGGTTTAAATGCCATTACGCAATTCACTTATACCTTAAAAAGTAGTTTGCCACAAGGATTAGGAACTGGAAGTTTATATACCAATAATTTTGATTGTCCGTTAGAAATTAATAGAGGTCAAATTCAATACAATCCATCCAAAAAATGGAATATTGAAAATTTAGCGTAAATAAAAAATCCAACAATTGTTGGATTTTTTATTGGTAAAAAGAAGAAATTTATTATTTCTTTTTATCTGTATTGATATCTACTTCAACATTTTTCTTCTTATCGGTAGTAGAAAATTCTACCCCGTCTTTTCCAACACTAATAGAAGTTCCAGGTTTTGGTTCTTCAACTTTTACAGGAACTTCCACTTCTTTTTCTATAACTACTGTTTTTTCAATTACTTCAACAGGTTCTTTTTTTTCTGTACACGATGTTAAAAACATAAATGTAATACTTGCGAATGTCAAGGCTATCTTTTTCATAATTTCTAAGTTTTAATTTGATAGGTGCAAGATAGGTCGGTTTTTAAGTAATTGTGTTGTAAGATTTTAAGATTTTGTTGTATAATTGAACTATTTTCATAGACTAAAAATAATTTTCAAGATAAATGCGAGTTGAGCCTACTTTAGGAACTTCGTGATAATTTGCTTAATTTAGCAATTCATAACTTATACTTCATTTTATGTTTCGTTTAAAATTACCAACCGACCCAAGATGGGCAAATATTGCTGAAGGAAATTTAGAAGAAATTCTAACAGATCACGCTTGGTGCGAATTAAAAGCATCGTCAAATGCGATTATGTTAATTAATATGTTGCCTGAATTTACTGAAATTACAACCGAGTTAACGTCGATTGCAATGGAAGAATTGGATCATTTTCAGCAAGTACACGAAATTATAAAAGAACGAGGTTGGGTTTTAGGACGCGAACGCAAAGATAGTTACGTAAACGATTTGTTCAAGTTTATGAAACCAGGGAATCGCAAGCATTTAATTGTGGAACGAATGTTGTTTGCCGCGATGATTGAAGCCAGAAGTTGTGAACGTTTCAAAGTACTTTCAGACAATATTGAAGACCAAAAATTAGCTGAATTTTATAGAGAATTGATGATTTCAGAAGCCAATCATTACACTTCGTTTTTAAATTTCGCACACGAATTAGCAGAGGAAGGTTATGACGTAAAAAAACGATGGGAAGAATGGTTAGAATTCGAAGCAAAAGTAATTCAAAGCTACGGTAAATCGGAAACGATACACGGTTAGGAGCCGAATTTTGTCATACTGAACTCGTTTCAGTATCTCAATTTACTGGTATTAATAATTTTTAATCCATTCGAAATTTTTATGGGTAATGGTTTCTTTTTGTAAATTTAAAAATTCAATATAAGCTTTTGCGGCAGGAGACATTTTTTTTGATTTTAACCAAATTAAATTCCAAGAAGTATTTATCGGAAGTCCGCTTACAGGAATAATTTGTAAATCATTATTTTTAAGCTCATTTCTTAGTCCTATTAATGGCATAATTGAACAACCTAGTCCCGCTAACACCGCTTGTTTGACAGCTTCATTGGAGGTTAATACTAGTTTTTTCCGTACCTCAAATTTATTTTTTGAAAGAAAGTGTTCCATAGCTTCTTTGGTTGCAGATCCAACTTCTCTATAAATTAAAGGATATTCTTCAAATAATTTTTTTTCAGAAATACCTTTTTTAAATTCCAAACTATTACTCGCTACATAAAATAGTTTGTTTTGCATTAATTCTATTTTTTCAACATTTAATTTCTTTGGCAAAACTGAAACTAGAGCGAAATCAACTTCGTTTTTTTCTAAACTTTCTAAAACTCTAGATTTATTAGTAACGTCCATTACCAATTCAACCCCTTCGTTTTGCTTCATAAAATCGGATAGGAAAAAAGGCATTACATATTTTGCTGTAGAAACGACCGATATTTTGAGACGCCCTGATAATTTTCCTTCATACGCTAATGTTCTAAAATTAATGGCATCGGCCTCGTTTATAATTTTTTCTGCAGCAATTGCAATCTCTTTTCCAAAATCAGTTACATAAAGTTTTCGTCCCACAACTTCAGTTAATGCGATAGGAAACTGATCTTGAAAATTTTTAAGTTGAATTGAAACTGCTGGTTGTGTCAGATTCAGCACTTCAGATGCTTTTGTGATGCTTTGTAATTCGGTTATTTTTAAATAAACCTGCAATTGATGTAGTGTAAAATACATAAAAATTATTTATACATTAGATAACAAATATAAATAAAAATTTATAGATAATAAATTTAATCTTTGCCCTAGAAAATAAATAACAAGTATCAAACACTATTTAAAGTATTATTTATGGAAACAAAAGAAGGGAAAACTGGCGAAAATGCTATTACGAACATTCAATTGGTGAAAGGTGAATTTACACCTGTTGAGGCATCGCACATCATTATGAATTTGATTAGTGAAAAAGTTAATTTTCATAAAATAGAACGTCTCCAGATATGGGAAGCTAATCACAATTGCAAAACAGAGCAGATTGATGCTAGGATAGAAGAGTTGGAAAACGAAAAACTAGTAGCCAAACAATTAATAAGCAGAGCAAAGGAGCTTGGAGCAAAATTAAAGATCAATAGTTCTCTTGAAGTAAGTTTCACAGAGGTTTCTCGTTTTTAATTTTAATTTAGCAAACACGGTTTTCATAATCAATAATCATTAAAAAATAAAAAATGAATTCTGAAAATACTACAGCTTTTCAAATCGCAAAAATATCAGCAGACACGGGTAAAAATTCTCAAAATTTAATTACTGCTAAAATCATTACATCTTTTTTATGGTTAGTATTTATTGGTAATTTAACTTTCCTTTCCTTAAATTTTAATTCCTTTCCAGAGTGGGTCATGGGCGACTTACTAAAAATCAATCGGTTCTCTTTGTTAATCTGGACTACCGTAACTTTTTTTAGCGCAATAGTAAGCAGTTATGCTAGTAATTATCTAAAGGGATTTAAATACCACGCTCGATTTATGTGCATAAGTTTAGCTTTTACTTCCTCAGTTATGCTTCTTGTTATAGCTAATCACGTGTTCCTCTTTTTATTCAGTTGGTTGTTTATGGGAATTTTTATGGCACAATTAATTGGTATTGATAAAAATTGGGGTGAAGCACGAGAAGCTTCGAAATATGCTCAAAAATATTTTTTATTAGGAACAGCATTTTTAACCTTAGGCTTATTGCTTTTAGCTTTTAATAGCGGCATTTTCACACTTTCTGAAATAACCTCAATTGTCAATGAACTTCCTACTTTCATTACAATTGCTGCGGCACTTTTAATAATTGCAGCAACAATTGTACAATCTGCAATTTATCCTTTTCACAAATGGTTACTCTCTGCAATGACTTCACCTACGCCTGCTTCTGCTTTAATGCACGCGGGATTTGTAAACGGATCTGGAATTTTATTAGCACTTTTTGCAAGTTTATTATTCGCTTCTAATATGTTAAATGTACTTTTTATTATTGGTGGTTTAACGGCTATAATCGCTCAGTTCACAAAACTTTTACAAGTGAATGTCAAGCAAAAATTAGCTTGTTCTACCATTGCGCAAATGGGTTTTATGATTATGCAATGTGGCTTGGGGTTTTTCAATGCAGCAGTTGTTCATTTAATTCTGCACGGTTTTTATAAAAGTTATCTATTTCTATCAGCGGGCGAAGAGATAGCTCAAACAAGACCTGAAAAGGCTATCGAATTAAAAATCCAACCCGGTCAAGCTTTTCTTGTTGTGTTGTTTGGTGCGCTAGGTGCATTTCTTTTTGCCACTTGGACAGGTAAAGGAATGCAATTAGATAGTGGCGTATTTTTAACCATAATCGTTGCAATAACAGTTGGCCAAGCAACCTATAATATCCTAAAAGAAAGAAGTCTATCTGTTGTACAAAAAATTACCGTTCCACCTTTATTGTTTATTTCTGGAATAGGTTTATATGCTTTAATGTACAACGGGGTAACTATTTTAATGTCCGATATGCCAATGATAGATCAACCTTTAGCCTTGTCTTCAACCCAAATTATCTTCAACGTAATCTTTTTAATCGGATTTTTTATTATGAAATTAGGAAGCTATAAAAAAATCCCTTGGCTTTATGTCAAGTTAATGAATATGTCTCAACCTTATAAAAAATCAGTTTTAATGTATAAATCTAAAGCAGTATAATATGAGCCAAATTATCTTAAACAGCATTGATCAAGCATCAAAAGTCATCGGAAAAACCTGGCCTTTATATAGTTTTGTAACTTCAAATCCTTTGTCGGGTTACGAAAATACATCTTTCAAAGAAGCTTTGTTTACGGCGGAACAATATTTAAACACAAATGTGTTTCCTGCGGCAAAATTATATCAACAAGCTTGGGAAAATGGCGCTATTTCCAGAGAAGTATTGATTAGCCTTCTGAAAGAAAATGGATTGACAGAATCACCAGAGCATTATTTAAAACAAATTACAGCGCTAAAAAGTGTTGAAAAATTAAATGAAAATCACGAAGTGGATCGAATTATGGCTAAGTGGTTGGCTGCTTTTATGGATGAAGGTTTGGCCGAGTGGGAAATGCCTTTTAAAAGTGAAGGATTTTATACAGCTTGGAGAAATTTAGTAATTTATGACGCCGAAACAGGTGCTACATCGCTTAAAGAAATTCCAAAAACGAGCTTAGAAACGATTGAAATAATACTAAAGGATTATTCTGAAGCACATTACACATCAATTTTCACACATCATTTAGCATCACTTCCTGGTTGGACGGGTTATATCAATCATCGAGAAAGTTCTGGCTCCGATTGGCAACAAGAGTTTCCAATTTGTATGATGGACTATTTGGCAGCAAGACTCTGGACTGCAAAGAAATTGAATATTTCCATCCTGCCAGAAAAACCAAAAGCTACAATTGGAAATGAAATAGCAAAATTACAATATGTTTGGCTGAAAGCTTGGGAGAAAAGTTGGCAAAATGCATTACTAGCTACTTTACAAGACAATTCACAATTAAGCGAAACAATAGCTGAAGTTCCTGATGCGCAAATGGTTTTTTGTATCGATACGCGTTCAGAATTAATCAGAAGACACGTAGAATCGAAAGGAAATTATGAAACGTTTGGTTATGCCGGATTTTTTGGAATTGCAATGGATTACACCGATTTAAAAAATGGAATCACACGAAAATCTTGTCCACCAATTGTAACATCCGCTTACACGGTATCCGAAAAGCCTCAAGCTAAAAAAGAAGAAGTTTTTTCAAACTTCAAAAATAAAAATAAGCAATCACAATTTACGAATCATTTCTTGACCCGAATGAAGAATATGTTGCCATCTGCCTTTGGTTTTGTCGAAGTTTCAGGTCTTTTTTACGGATTTTCACTTGTAGGAAGAACTTTAATTCCTAGAAAATTACATCAAATAAATAGAGGAAAAGAAGCGCAAACAGAAGCTATTTGCGAACCTAATATTCATAAAGCTATTAGTGCCGAACCTATCCCTGAAGATATTTCACTAGCGGAAAAGGTAGGAATTGTAAAATCAGGGTTTGATTTAATGGGTTGGAAACAATTTGCACCGCTAGTAGTTTTTGTAGGACACGGAAGTCATTCCACTAACAATCCTTTTGGATCAAGTTTAGATTGTGGTGCTTGTGCCGCAAGTCCGGGAAGGCATAATGCTAGAATGCTTGCTAAATTAGCTAATTTACCTGAAGTAAGAAACGCTTTGGCAGAACAACATAAAATTGTAATTCCTACCAACACCATATTTATAGGAGCTGAACACAATACTACAACAGACCAAATTGAATTATTTGATTCGGAAGTTCCACAATCTTATCAAGCCCAACTACAAGTTTTGAAAGCTAATTTAGCGAAAGCGCAACAAACAGCTACCCAAGATAGACTCGGTTTAAACTCAAATGGTGTCTCGACAGCCGAACAAAAAGCAAACGATTGGGGCGAAACTAGACCTGAATGGGGATTAGCCAAAAATGCGGGTTTTATAGTAGGCTCGCGTAACTTAACAAAGCATAAGAACTTAGATAGTCGTTGCTTTCTACATTCTTATGAATGGAATCTAGATCCCACGGGTGCAGCACTTGAAGGAATTATGCAAGGCCCGATGGTCGTGACGCAGTGGATCAACAATCACTACTATTTTTCCACGGTCGACAATAATGTTTATGGCGGAGGTTCTAAAATAACACACAACATCACCGGAAAATTTGGAGTGGTGCAAGGAAATGGTGGTGACCTGAAAATGGGATTGCCAATGCAATCGTTATTTGAATCAGACGAAGTAATGCACCATCAACCTTTGCGACTATCGGTACTTATTAACGCACCTGTTATGCGTATCACAGAAATATTAGAAAGAAATAATGACCTAAAAGAATTATTAGATAACGAATGGATTTATCTACTAGCTATGGATCCTACTCAAAATAATCAAGTAGTGAAATATGAAAAATCGATGCGATGGGTTGCGGAAACTACAAAAAAGGTTGCTTTGAAAAATGATAAAATAGAAGAGGCATCCTTAACAGAAAGTAATTAATAAAGTATGAATGAGAAATTAAACGGTCACCACATTTTTGGTGGCCGTTCCCTTGTAATTGCAACGATGCATCAAAAAGAAAGTGTTGTTGCACCACTTTTAGAAGAAGAATTGGGTGTAAAATGCTTTACAATTCCAACTTTAAATACAGATGTTTTCGGAACGTTTTCTGGTGAAATAAATCGAAATAATTCGCCCTTGCACACGGCAAAATTAAAAGCTTTTGCAGCTATAGCTTTGTGTGATGCTACTTTAGCAATTGCTAGTGAAGGTTCTTTCGGCGCTCATCCAGCTAGTCTTTTTGCGACTGCAAATGAAGAGTTAGTAGTTTTGATTGATAACAAAAATCAGCTGGAAATTGTAGGAAGACATTTGACTTTTAAAACCAATAGTAGCAGACAAGAAGTCAATAATTTATCCGATTTCGAAGAATTTAAAATAGCTATTGGTTATCCAGCGCACGGCGTCATTTTAAAAATACAACACGATATTACAAATGAAAAAGTCATTCATAAAGATTTCGCTTCGCCAAAGGAGTTGAATGAAATAGTTAGCTCTGCATTAGAAAAAAATCATAAAGTTGAAGTTGAAACCGATATGCGAGCGATGCATAACCCTACGCGAATGAAAGCTATTGAACAAGCGGTTCTCGATCTTGTTAAAAATTGCAACTCTTTTTGTCCGCAATGTAATACAGCCGGATTTACTATTCAGTCCGTGATTTCCGGTCTTCCTTGTGAATTGTGTCTTGTGCCAACAAAGTCTACAAAAGCCTATCGCTACCAATGCCAGAAATGTGATTTTATTGAAGAACAGCTGAAAGACGGAAGTGGATTTGAAGACCCAACATTTTGCGATTACTGCAATCCGTAGAATGGTTTGTTTTAGCAGAAAATTATTTACTATTCTTCGCTTCAATCCATTTACTCATAAATTTCGTGCTCTGTAAACTCTGATGTTGCAAAATTTGTCCTAAGAAATTTTGATTCCGATGCGATGTAATATTTTCAACTAAATCTTCAATTTTAATAGCAAAATCAGGTTCAAAAAGTGCTTTTTTATACACTTTTTCTAAAATTGTAAAACCGTTTTCTTGAGCCGTTTCCCAAGAATAGTTGTCGGAATATAAAGCTACAGCTTTTTCAATAAAATCTTCGTTATTTTCGGAAACAAATCCGTTCCAAGGCAAATCGTCGTGCATTGCTTCAGCTCCCATTTTTGTAGTAATTGAAGGCAATCCAAATTGCATCGCTTCAAATAATTTCCCTTTTAAACCCGCACCATAAGGAATTGGAGCTAGTAAAACTTTTGCTTTCGAGAAAACGTCTGCGACACTTTCGGCTCTTCCTTTAATTAAAAAACCATCTTTTTCATTGTGCAATTGTTTTGCTTTTTCGGTTACATAAGCACCATAAATATGCAATTCGGCTTCCGGAAGTTGTTTTTTAATCGCTTTCCAAAGTTGTTTCAGTTGTAAAACCGTTTGCCAATTCGGTTCGTGCAAGAAATTTCCAATACTTATAAAATGTTTTCTTTCTGAAAAATCTCGAATCTCAATCGAATTATGTTCATTTAAAAAAGGCAAATAAAACAATAAAGAAGCATCGATTTTAAACGTTTCAACAGCTAATTCCATCTCAAATTTCGAAATCAACAAAGTCAAATCGCATCTATAAATCGACGCCATTTCCCGCTTAAAAACATCCGATATATAATCTTCAAATAGCAACAATCTGTTTTGCTTAAAAGCAACTTCTCGGGCTTTTCTTAAAAAATGCAAATCTTCAGTATCTAGTATTCGCAAGGCATTCGGACAGTTTTCAAGCACACGCCAACCATATTGTTCTTCCATCATAAAACGGTCAAACAAAACGATATCCGGATCTAATTGCTTAATTTCTGCATCAAAACTGCCTGCATTTAATTCAATATTTTTTGTAGTTACGGAAAGCGAAACCAAATCGGCCGAAAAATCACCTTTAGATGCCGCAGATAAAAAAGTAACCGCATAATCTTGTCGCTGAAATAAAGCAATAATTTGCAACATTCTGCTTCCTGCTGCCGTCGATTTTGGTTCCGGCCAAACGCTTCCGATGATTACTAAATGTTTCATAAAGCAAAAGTAAAGTTTTTATCTGACTCTTTTGGGCGTTACCACAAGGGTCGCGTTTTCCGTTGCAATCTTTTTTGTGAAATTGAAAAAATTTCACAAAAAAGGATTTCCACTGCAACCGCTAACGCTGCCCTATCTTTCAATCACAAATATTTTCTTACATTTACTAAAATAATTAGTTATGATTTCTTTCTTTAAATATTGCCCACGTTGTGCATCAACCGATTTTAGTTTTCCAGAAAACCGTCGTTTTTTGTGCAATACTTGTGGATTCACTTATTATCACAACATCGCAGCCGCTGTTGCAATCGTTTTCACATTCGAAGACAAAATTTTATTTACAGTACGAAACATCGATCCCGATAAAGGAAAATTAGATTTACCCGGCGGATTTATCGATCCAAACGAAACGGCAGAAACAGCAGCTTGTCGCGAAATCGAGGAAGAATTAGGAATTGCCATTCAGCCGCAAGATTTGCGATATATTACTACTTCACCTAATAACTATTTGTATAAAAACGTTCCCTATCGCACTTTGGATATTTTCTACGAATGTGCATTGCCTTCCGAAGTAATCAAAATTAAAGCTGAAGACGAAATTCAGGAATTAATTTGGGTACAACGCAGCCAAATCGATTTATCTAAAATCGGATTTATATCGATACGAAACGTAATTGAAAAATATTATTTAGTTTAGGCACAATTCGTAAAACCATCGGGCATTGGACGATATGCATAATATTGTAAAACCTCTTCGATGGCTAATTTTAACGCCTTGTTTATCGGCACAATGATATTCCCTAATTTAAAATCAATTTGGGATAAATTCATATAATAATCGGTGAAAATAGGAACTTCCAATCCGTTATTGATTAATTCTATGGACTTGTCGAGGTTTTCTTTTTGACCTTCTTTAATGATTTTGCAAGTTACTAAACGCAATTTTCCGTATTTGTCGTTGTTGGCACCAAAACCAAAAAGACGACAAATTAAACCACGATATTTATAATCACTGCATTTTCCTTTGTTCTGGTCCAGCAAAGAAATTGGACTATAAATTAAACAAGTATGTGTAGTTGTATTGTTTAATTTTGCTAAGATTTTTTCAGCTTCACCATTTACAAATAAATGAAAAGCCCAAGGTAAAAACTCTAGTGGTGAAGCATCTAATTCCGGATGATTACAGCATTTTCCGCAGCCTGCAACGCAACTTAATTTTGTGTGATTTTGAAATTCTGCAATTTCTGAATCGAGATCATAGAATAATTTTTCTACTAAAACAACACGTTCTTCTATAGACATATTTTTTTTTCGAAGGTACTATAAAAAGGAATTTGTTGTTAGATTTGGTATATTTTTTTTCAATTTTTTAAAGGCTATCTCATAATTTTATAACATTATCTAAAAATTCTAAAACAGTAAGATTTTCTTTTCTTTTACTTTTAATTCAATTTAAAAGAATCGATTATGAAAGATAAAAAGACTAGTGTAGAAATAAAACATGTGGGTGATGAAGCTATGTCAATTCACAAGAGAAAAAAGGGCAGAGGCTACCAATATTTTGATGAAGATGGCAATAAAATTACCGATAAGTTATTGTTAAGCAGGTTTCGAAGACTTATAATTCCGCCAATGTGGAGCGATGTTTATATTTGCAAATGGGATGATGGCCACATTCAAGCCATTGGAAGAGACGCAAAAGGAAGAAAACAATATATCTATCATTCTGAATTTGAAAAAAAGAAGCAAGAAGAAAAGTTTGCCAAAATGAAAAAATTTGGCAAATCTTTGACCAAATTCAGAAAAAAGGTTTTGGAAGACATTGCCACAAAAGAGTGGAGTAGGCATAAAATTTTAGCACTTATCATTTTGCTTTTAGATGAAACTGGCATTCGGATTGGCAACAAACAATATGCGAGTCAAAACGGAACGGTTGGTTTAACGACTTTGCGAAGAAAACACATGACTTTCGATAAAAATCAAGTCGTTTTTGAATACAAAGGAAAAAGTAATCAAATGCGTCACGTTGAAATTGACGATGCTCATTTGGTTAAATTAATTAAGAAATCGTCGGAATTACCAGGTTATGAAATTTTCAGATACAAAGATGAAGATGGCCAATTTTATGCAGTTGATAGCGATGATGTCAATGAATATATTCGCACGTATATGGGTAAAAGCTTCAGTAGTAAGGATTTTAGGACTTGGGTCGCGAGTAGATTGGCGGTCGAACTTTATCCTTACGCAATCGAAGCTTTAGCGCAAACTAAAAAAAGAAAATTCAGCAATACGTTGATTCGAATGGTTGCTGATGAATTAGGAAATACACCAAATATTTGTCGCTCTTATTATATTCATCCCAACATTATGCAAAAAATTGAAGAGAAAAGTCTTCCAAATAAATTTCACGAAGATGACGGAATGAAGCAATTTGAACTTACTTCGTCTGAAAAAGAAGTGATGAAGCATTTGTAGCAAACTTAAAACTTTACTTTCCTTTAAAAAAAATGTTTGTAAATTTTATCTAAAGTTTATTTATATTCGCATTTGATTTTAAAATTTGCACTAAATTTTATAAGTAATTTGTGCTTTTGTAGGTTGTTTAAAATACGAATTAAATAGATTCAAATTAATAGGATATAAAATGAAAAATAGTTGTTATTTATTGATTTTACTTGCTTTTTTTCAACTTATGAGTTGTAAAGAATCTATTTCAGACACTGTTGTTGCAAATAATGCTGCACAAATTGTAACCGATACAATCACAGATGAAGTTGACAATGTAGATCGTATTAAATATAAAGATTTAATCATTTATCCACTTCATAGTTACGATAAAATTGCCAATCAATCTACGGGTTTTATTCCTTTAACGGATAGTTTTTCTTTTAGCGAACACAAAGATTCTATTGTAATTTCAGCTGAATATTTAGGAAAAAATGAATTTGAACAATTTCATACTTTAAACGAAAAATACCGAACGCGTTTTCTTAAGTTTATGAAGATAAAAGAAACCGACAACGTTTTTATTTACAATTATCGTTTAGATTCAATTTACACTTTTCAAGTAAAAGAATTACCGCTTCTAGCTCATATTTCGTTATATGGAACTGATGATTCAGTTATGCCTTATGACTATTTGATTGGTTTTGATTTGCAAAATTTCTTACCTATAAATGATTTGGGGATTTACTACGATGCTTTCGTTTATGTCGGGCGTGAAAATCCATTCAATACGGGAAAAATTAAACCTATTCTTTGGAAAAAAATGGCAGCAAATCAGCTGCCAAAAGAAATTAAAAGTAAGGCGATTTCTTCCACAAAAATCAATAAGCTTTATAAATTTCAAATGAATAGCTTTGATTATTTTCTGTTAAATGACACGCATTTAGTAATCGTGGAATCAGCAACTAAAAAAATAATTCTAGAAGAAATTTTTGTCGAAGGAGAATCGGAATCACCCGCTCCACTTAGTTTTGAAGGGATTGAAAATGAGAATTTGCCTCAACAGTGGACAGGGAATTTATTTAAAAACAAACCCGCCGTTTTTTTTGGATTTCAATACCATTCTTTTGGTTGTGAAGGAATAAATTTCATTGAAAATCCCGGAAATAGTATCTACATCTATTGTGATAACAGACATTAAAAACCAGCGTAAAACATTTTTTTATATGGTAATTGTAATTTTAAAATACAACTATTTTAGGAATTAGAATTTTAACGCCAGTTAAATTATTGAATATAGATAGGGCCTACATTAGTTAATAATTTTCATTTCACACGCATAAAATCGATTGATAAATTAGCGGACAATGAAATGGTTTAGCAAAAGAGCAATGCTTTAGATTTATCAAAAAAAAAACATTAAAGCATAACCACAAGGAATATTCACTAAACGTTTGAATTCAATTTAAGATCAAAGGTTACTTGCGATTAGAACAGATGAAATCAATACATTTAAAATTAATAAAAGTTGTATATATTTGAGGATGGTTATTAGTTACCAGCAAGCAATAAAAAATAGAATAATTAACAAAAATAAACTGATGAAAAAATACATTACTATATTAACTATTTTATTTTCAATTTTTTCTTATTCTCAAAGAGAAAATTAAGAATCGACTACAAGGAAATTTATAGAAAAAGCTCAATTTAAGAGAATTAATAAAGATTGGTCAACTATTGCAGAGTTTAAGTCTGGAATTGGAGAATATGTAAATTTTTATCCAATAGAAGTTATTGACCTTAAAAGTAATGAAAAAGTAAATGCGCTTCAATTAGATATGTTTATCAAAAATCCTGATACATTTAAAACTGTTTGGGTGGGTATTGATGAAGTTGAAGAGTTTATAACTTTCGTAGAAAAAAATGTGATACCAAATTTAAATCTAAAGTTCAAAGACAAATCAACAGAATTTATATTCACAGCTAAAGAAATGACTTTCTCATATTTTGTTTATGAAAAAGACAAAAAAATAACTATAAAACTTAATAGTTACGATAATCCTGAAATTTTAAATTATACTTTTTGGACAGAAACGCAAGTTGATAAAATTCCAAAACTGTTAGAAGTCTTAAAAAAAATTAAGTAAATAAATTGCCAGCTGTTAACACACGTTTGTGGCTATTGCGGAATTTAGTGGAATTACCGTTTTTTTCATATTTTCGTTTAGCCCAGAATATACGGTTTCGAAGTCCGCAACTGCCATCATCTAGAGAGCGGTAACATTATATGGACAATCTTGCGGTTCTAGCGCTAAATCTAAAATTCTTGCTATTTACAAAATCTATTCATTACTGGAAGTTTCAGAGTTTAAAAATTCTCATTTTCTTAAAACCACGAAACAGTAAATGCATTAGTATTTCCGTAAAGGAAAATTCATAAAATTACTACTAGCAAGAATATTTGCAAAATAGATTACAAACAAAAGCCACTAAGTATTGCTACTCAGTGGCTTTAAAAGCAAATTAACCAAATTATAATTTATCGCTTATTGCCATCCACCACCAAGGGCTCTGTACAATTGGATGATTGCTTTGTATTGCTGAAATTTATTATCTACTAAACTCAATTCTGCATTTAATGCATCGTTTTTAGACGTTAAAACTTCTAGATAATTTGCTAAACCATACGTTAATAATTCATCTGAAAAATCAGAAGCTTTCTTCAATGCATCAACTTGTTTTTCTCTAACCGTTAATTTGTAAGTCTCGTTGTTGTATTGTGCTAACGCATCTGAAACTTCTTTTCCAGCGGTTAATAACGACTGTTCAAACTGTAAATAAGCTTTTTCTTGATTGGCTTTCGCTATTTCAAATTTAGTTTTTACCTGACGTTGGTTGAATATTGGTTGAGTTAAACCCGTAATGATATTCGCGAAAAGTGAATTCGCACTAAACCATTCTTTTAAATCAATACTCTGAAGTCCGCCTGAAGCTGTAACTTTAAAAGTTGGATAAAAGCCACTTCTTGCTACATTCGTCATTTCGAAATTCGCAATCAAATTGTATTCTGCAGCCACAACATCAGGTCTGTTTCTTAACAAATTTGCAGGAACACCTAAAGTGATATTCGGTTGCATCGTTTGTGATTCAAAAGTATTACGTTCAATATTGGTTGAAGCTTCGCCTAATAAAACACTCATTGTATTCTCTAAGAAAATAAGATTGTTTTTTAAATCCGCGATAATAAGTTCGGTTGCATATTTCTGTGCTTCGGTTTGTTTTACACCAACTTCAGAAACGTTGCCCGCTGTTTTCAACGCTAAAATAGTTTCGATGCTTTGGTCTCTGTTCACTAAAGTTTTTTCAGCTACTTTGATTTGAGCATCTACCGAAAGTAATTGGTAATAAGTGGAAGCAATAGTAGCAATCAATTGTGTTTTTATCGCCTGATTTACTGCTGTTGTTTGTAAAAATGCGGCTTTTGCACCGCGTTTATTACTTCTTATTTTCCCCCATATATCAGCTTCCCAAGATAAATTTCCTGCTAATTGATATTGATCGGTGCTTCGGTCTGAAAGTAAAGCGCCAAACTGACTATTTTTAGACAATTCTTGGTGCGTCCAATCCGTACTAGCAGAAAGCGTTGGGAAATAACCTGCTTTTCCTTGTTTCATAGTTGCTTCAGCAGCCACTAAATTTTGCATCGCAATGCGAATGTCCAAATTGTTTTCCAGTCCTTTTTTAATGTAACCTTGTAAAAGTGGATCGGTAAAAATTTGATCCCAAGACACATTTCCTAGTGAAGTAGTGTCGGTTGCCACTACTTCATTTCGGTATAAATTTTCTGTTTTTAATTCAGGTCGTTTGTATTCTTTGGCAACAAAACACGATTGCATAATTGTTGCGGTGATTACTAATAATGCACCTTTATATAGTCTATTTTTCATTTTCTTCTTCTAAAAGTGGTACTTCAACTTCTTTTTCTGCAAATGGTTTTCCCGAAATTCTTTCTTGCAAACTTTGGAAAATAATGAACAAAATTGGAATAACAAATACTCCTAAAATGGTTCCTACTAACATTCCACCCACAGCTCCCATTCCGATAGAACGGTTTCCTACAGCTCCAACTCCAGAAGATAATGCAAGAGGCAATAATCCGAAGATAAAAGCTAAAGATGTCATTAAAATTGGACGTAAACGTGCTTTTGCTCCTTCAATCGAAGCGGCAACAAGATCCATTCCATGTCGACGTCTTTGTATTGCGAATTCCACAATCAAAATGGCATTCTTGGCGAGCAGTCCAATTAACATAATCAGGGCAACTTGGAAATAAATATTATTTTCTAATCCAGCTAATTTTACAAATCCAATCGCACCAGCAATTCCTACAGGGAGAGAAAGCAATACCGAAAGTGGTACTAAATAACTTTCATATTGGGCACTTAACAAAAAGTAAACAAAGATTAAACTCAATAAGAATACACCAATTGCTTGACTTCCAGCTAAGATTTCTTCACGCGTCATTCCTGAGAATTCATAGGTGTAAGTTTTCGGTAAATGTTCGGCTGCTACTTCTTGGATTGCTTTAATTGCATCTCCAGAACTGTAACCTGGTTTCGCTTTTCCAGTAACGTTAACCGCTTTTAGCATATTAAATCGAGCGACAGCTTCAGGGCCGTAAATTCTTTCAAAATCTACAAATTGTGATATTGCTACTTTTTGTCCTGCTGCATTCTTAATATAGATATTGTTAATCGATTCTAAGTTTTCACGATCCGAGGCTTTTGCTTGAATCATTACACGGTATTGTTTTCCGAATTTGTTGAAATCCGTCGTATACAATCCACCATAATAACCTTGCATTGTGTTGAAAATATCTGTTACAGAAACACCAGCATCTTTTGCTCGTTCCACATTAATATCCATTTGGTATTGTGGGAAATTCGGGTTGAAGTTGGTAATCGCGTATTGAATTTCAGGTCGTTTCATTAATTCACCTAAGAATTCATTACTTACTTTACTCATCGTAGCCCAATCGTCATCACCTTTATCTTGTATTTTTAGTTCGAAACCATCTGCTGATCCAAAACCTTGTACACTTGGAGGTGTGAAGAATAATGCTTTTGCATCTTTGAAATGAGCGGTTCTTCCAAATAACTCGCCAACAACGGCGTCAACCGATTGATTAGCTTCTTTACGATCTGCCCAGTCTTTTAAACGAATTACTGTAAAGGCATAAGAACCTCCATTTACTCCATTTAATAAACTGAAACCAACAACGTTCATTCTAGCTTCGATAATATCCATTGAGGCTAAGATTGAATCCAATTCTTGAACTGCTAATTGGGTTTTTTCTAAGGTTGTTCCAGGAGGAAGCGTTAAATCTCCCATAATAATTCCACGGTCTTCATTCGGAATAAATCCAGAAGGCGTAGATTGGAATAATAAAATAGTAATTCCTGTAAAAGCTAACAAACCTACCACTGTAATCCATTTTTTTCTAGCTAAGAATCCAAGAGACTTCACATATTTATTGTTCATTCGGTCAAAACCTGCATTAAAAGCTAGGAAGAATCTCTCTTTGAAGTTTTTCTTGCTGTGATCTGAATCTGCGTGAGGTTTTAAAAACAAAGCACATAAAGCCGGACTCAAAGTCAAAGCATTAACTGCAGATATCAAAATAGCAATAGCTAAAGTAATTGCGAATTGTTTGTAAAACACTCCAGAAGGTCCGCCTAAGAATGAAACAGGGATAAATACCGCTGCCATTACTAAGGTAATCGAAATAATTGCTCCAGTAATTTCGCTCATTGCAGAATGCGTAGCTTCTTTTCCGGTTTTAGCACCTTCATCAAGCTTAGCGTGGACGGCCTCGACGACGACAATTGCATCATCGACCACAATTCCAATCGCTAAAATCATCGCGAAAAGCGTTAACATATTGATAGAGAAACCAAATACTTGTAGGAAGAAAAATGTTCCAACAATAGCAACTGGTACTGCAATAGCAGGAATTAAAGTCGATCTAAAATCTTGTAAGAAGATATAAACCACTAAGAAAACTAGTAAAAACGCTTCAATCAAAGTTGTGATCACTTTACTAATAGAAGCATCTAAGAACGTTTTAGTATTATAAGGAATTACATAATCTAATCCATCAGGGAAAGACGGTTTTGTATCATTAAGAATAGTTAAAACTTCGTCAATAATATCTTGTGCATTAGAACCAGAAGTTTGGAATACACCAACGGCAACACCTTGTTTACCCATTGCAATATTCTTAGTTCCGTAGTTAAACGCATCTAATTCAACCGTTGCAACATCTTTCAGGTGAAGGAAATTTCCATTTCCAGTCGCTTTAATAACGATGTTTTCGTAATCTTTTACTTCAGACAAACGCCCTTTGTATTTAATTACGTATTCGTAAACTCCTTCAGCATTTTCTCCAAATTTTCCAGGAGCGGCTTCTACGTTTTGTTCTTGTAAAGCTGCTTGAATGTCTTTTGGTGTTAAGTTATAAGTTGCCATTTTTGCTGGATCAATCCAAATTCGCATCGAATAATCTTTCGCACCAAAAACGTTTACTTGTCCAACACCTTTTACACGTTGTAATTTCGGTACAAGGTTAATTTTTGCATAATTCTGAATATACGTTTCATCATAAACGTCATTATTAGAATATAAAGCAAAAAACATCAAAGCACTCGTTTGACTTTTCACAGTTGTAACTCCAGTCTGCAATACAGCTTGTGGTAATTTTGAAGTAGCACGCGCCACTCTATTTTGAACGTTTACGGCAGCTAAATCAGCGTCAGTTCCTAACTCGAAGTAAACTGAAATTTTAGCAGAACCGTCATTGGCAGCAGAGGAAGTCATATAAGTCATTCCTTCTACACCATTGATTTCTTCTTCTAGTGGAATTACTACACTATTTAATACTGTTTCAGCATTTGCACCTGTATAAGTTGCACTAACTTGAACAGTTGGCGGAGCAATTTCCGGGTATTGTTCTACGGGTAATGACATCAATCCTAAAACACCTAAAATGGTAATTAAGATGGAGATTACGGTGGAGAGAACGGGTCTCTCAATGAATATTTTTAACATCTCGATTCTTATTTGTTAGCAGTTGTAGTTTTTGTTTGTACCGAATCTTTAGCAACAGCTTCAACTTTTTCAGGAGTAGCCGTTTTTGCTTGTGGTACAATTTCCATATCATCTCTCAATTTAGAAGTTCCTTCAATTACGATAACTTCACCATTTGAAAGCCCAGAAGTAACAATAAAATTCATCCCAGAAGCTCCATTAGTTTCAATGATTCTAGATTTTACTTTGTTGTCTTTTTCAACTACATAAACGATTTGTTTTCCCTGTACTTCAAAAACAGCGTTTTGTGGTACAATAATAACGTCTTTACTTACAATTGGTATACGAATAACACCGCTACTTCCACTTCTTAAGATTCCTTGTGGGTTTGTAAATTCTGCTCTAAACTCGGTTGTTCCGGTTGTAGCATTCATTAATCCATTAATCGCAGTGATTTTTCCTTTTTGATCGTATTCTGAATTATCTACTAAAAGTAAAGAAACTTCAGGAACTGATTTTAATTTTTCTGCTGTCGTGGCGCCGTTGAATGTTTTATTAAAAAACAATAATTGTTTCTCATTCATAGTGAAATAAGCACGAACATTTTTAGTATCTGATACTGTTGTTAATGGCATTTCGCTAGTTGGATTTACTAAACTTCCTGCTTTATAAGGTAAACTTCCAACAACTCCATTTACAGGAGAATAAATTGTTCCGTAGCCAATGTTTGCTGCGATACTTCCATAAGCACTTTTCGCTTGTGCTAATTTTGCTTTGGCAGTTTCTAATTGAACATTACTTATAATTTGACGTTCCACAAGTGGTTTTAAACGATCTACTTCAACTTGCGCCGCTTGAACCATTGCTTTTGCTGCTGATCCATCTTGATTTAAAGTTTGAGTTTCTAATTTAAATAAGATTTGACCTTTTTTTACAACCTGACCTTCATCAACATAAATTTTTTCAATAAATCCATTAACTTTTGAACGAATTTCAACATTTTGTTGTCCTTCAATACGTGCTGTATATTCTTGGAATACCGTTGCGTCTTGAGTCGTTACTGTTTGAACCGGAAAAGGTGCTGGACCTTGAGGTGGCGCTTGTTGTTCATTTTTTCCACAAGAGGAAATAACAAGCAAAACAGCTAATATAGGAACTAATTTTTTCATCATTTTGTTAATTTAATTTATTATTTATTTAAGGTTTCTATTTCTTTAAAATCGGATATTGTCCTCACTATTAGATCTTCCACTTGTTCTAAATGTGTTTTGTAAAATCGCACATTCTCTAAGCTAAATTGTTCTTCGGAGCAAGACACTGTTTTTACTCTGTAGTGAATCATCTTATCAATTATCAGTTGTTCTGACTTTAGCATTTTTAGATAATTTGAAAAACGATCGCTCAGAGGAGCTGGTTTGTAATATTTTTTGCGGTCACCTGCAATTGTGAAGTAGGTGATTTTTTCCATTTTAAGAAGTAAATTCAAATTAGTAGAAATTGAACTTTTACTGGCCCCTAGTTTTTCAACTAAGTTTTCAAATGTCAATCCGGTTCTACAGCCATCAACAATTAACATCCCTAAAATCCTTCCTGCTAAGGGTGAAATGTCAAATACAGACTCAAAGTGAATACCGAACATTTCGATGATTTCTTCTCTTTCTTTATGTGTCGATTCCATTATTTTTTTTGCAAATATACGACAGGTTCGTAAAACACCGAACCAACAGAACTTAAATTTTTGTTAATTAAATTTTAACTCAGAAAAATAGCGGAAGCTTATTTACGTACGCTAGAAAGATTTCAAAAATTACAATAAAGCGGATAATTAAAAATTTCAGGATTTAATTAACACAATAAATTATAATTATTATCTTAGTGTTTCTTAAGTATTACAAGCGACTTCAATAAAACCTATTCAATTAAATGCAATTATTATTAATAATATTTTCGATACTAATTATATTAGCAACCTTAATTCCACTTGTAAAAAAGGAATATTGGGTGTTTCGCGTTTTTGAATATCCTAGATTGCAAAAATTAGTTGCTAATTTATCGTGTATTGTTCTATGGTTAGTTTTTCCATCTTTAGACATTACAATAAGTAGTTTTTTTTTGATTGTACTAGTTCTTAATGCAATTTATATTATTTATCTAATTTTGCCATTTACTAGAATTTGGAAGAAACAAGTACTTAATTTTACTAAGGAAATTGAAGGCAATGAAATTAGTCTGATGATAGCCAATGTGTATCAAGATAACACAAATTATAAAGGTTGTTTGAAGGAAATAAATAGAGTCAATCCTGATGTAGTTTTATTATTAGAAACGGGTCCTAAATGGGAAGAGGAAACTAGAATTCTTGAAAATGATTTTCCTTATTGCATAAAAGCTCCGTTAGATAATACTTATGGCATGTTGTTGTATTCCAAATTGGCTTTAGAAGATAGCTCGGTTAGGTTTTTAGTAGAAGATGATATTCCATCCATTCATGCAAAAATTATACTTCGTAATGAAAAGAGACTTCAGTTATATGCTGTTCATCCAACGCCACCAGTTCCAAATGAAAATCCAACTTCTATGGAACGTGATAAAGAATTACTGTTAATTGCTGATTTAGCAAAAGATTCAGATATTCCTGTAATTGTTATTGGCGATTTAAACGATGTAGCTTGGAGTTTTACAACAGCCTTATTTCTAAAGATGAGTGGATTATTAGATCCAAGAAGAGGACGAGGCTTTTTCAATACATTCAATGCACATTATCCTTTTTTGAGATTTCCATTAGACCACGCATTTATTTCGGTAGATTTTAAGTTAAAAAAAATTAGACGACTTAATAATTTTAATTCTGATCATTTTCCTATGTTTATAAGCCTTCAATATGAAGAAATTGCAAAGTTTCAACAAGAAGGATTAGAGCCTGATGCGGCTGATATTCAAACTGCTAATGAAAAAAAACAAGCGGTGTAGTTAAGGCTGATTTTAGAAAAACGCTACAAAATGTGCTGTGTTTTAAAATCATCGAGATATTCAAAACAAAAAATCCTTAAACTACTGATTAACAGTGTGTTTAAGGATTTTATTAGTGACCTCGACTGGATTCAAACCAGTAACCTTCTCAGCCGTAATGAGATGCGCTATTCAGTTGCGCCACGAGGCCTTATTGCGGGTGCAAATATAGGAATAATTGTGTACATTGCAAGACTAAACTAAAAATAAAAGTAAAAAAAATGAACTTACAAGACTATATCCGTGATATTCAGGATTTTCCAAAAGCAGGAATTGGCTTTAAAGACATCACACCTTTATTGATTTCACCAGAAGCTACTAACTTTTGTTTAGAAAAATTAGTAAAATCACTTGAAAATATAAAAATTGATAAAGTAGTAGGAGTAGAGAGCCGTGGTTTTTTCTTTGGTACTTTGTTGGCTCAACAACTAAATGCCGGTTTTGTTCCCGTAAGAAAGCCTAAAAAGTTGCCTTATGAAACTATTAGCGCATCCTACGAATTAGAATATGGAAGTGATACTTTAGAAATGCATATTGATGCCATTAAAAAAGGAGATAAAGTACTGATTCACGATGATGTTTTAGCCACTGGAGGAACTGCAAAGGCCGTTTGTGAATTGGTAGAGCAATTAGGAGGGGAAATCGTTCAAATGAACTTCATTATGGAATTAACATTTTTAAACGGAAGAGAAAAACTAGGAACCCGACCTATTTTTTCCGCATTAGCGTATTAATCTAGGCTGTTCACAGTTACCCAATAGCGATAAGCGATAATTGCTTTTTGCCAATTTTTAGCATAAATAGGATTCAAGCCTTGCTTGGTGAAACTTGGTAAAATGATTTTATTAATCTTGGCCAAAACTTTAAACATTGCTATTTTTTTTGCAAATATAGTAAAATAATAAATCCCGAAGTTTTTCGGGATTTATTTGTTTTATTTCGTTTTTACATCAATACGTTTTATGGTAATAACTCCATTTTCAGCTTGAGATTGATCCGTTACTTCTACATAATAAATTTGTTTTGGATCCATCTTTAAAAACTGTTCTGGATTTGATAACATCTTTCCATTCACATATATGGATGGACCATTTTGATCAATTTTAACACTTGGTGAACCTGGGATTTTCAATCTATTATTATCATAAACAACAGTTTGGTTTCCGTTTTCAGTTTCGATTATTGTGGTGAATTTGACATTATTCTCATTTATTTTTTTTCTCTTTTCAATTCGATCTTCAATTTTTTCATTGTTAAGTTTAGAATTTTGTTGGGCTTTTATTTCTCTTTCTTTTTTAGAAAGCTCCATATTAGTTCTTCTTTCGGTTTTGCTAGCAATATATTCTTTACTAAGTTTAGAATTTTGTTGTGCTTTTAATTCTTTTTCTTTTTTAGAAACTTCCAATTCATTTGTCGTAGTTCCTTTTGGTTCTTCAAATGATACTGTTTTTCCATCTATTTCAAAACTGCAATTTCCAGTAATTATAATAACACCATTTTTTCCTTTCTCACCATATTTTTTAATTCCTTCTTCCTTATTTAGTACCTTTATCTTTTCTGCATATTGAATATTCGTCCTAGAAAGTTCGTTGTATAAATACTCTTCACCATTAATAATGTAAAGTTGATTATTGGTTGGTTGATCTGATTCTGATGAATTAGTTTCTTTAATTTCTAGATTAGAAACTTCAACAACTGCTACAGCAGCATCTTTTATTTCAATTTGATTCGGACTATTTGTCGACAAAAATTTAAATTTTTCTTTGATAGATTCTCCTCCAAATCCAATTTGTCCTTTGCTGTTTTCATCTAATTCTTTATAGAAACGAATAGGGTTTATAGGATTTCCAGAATTATCTTTGTAGTCCATCGCACCTTCATTCCCCATTTTGTCTTTGAAATTTATTTTTATGGCGGTTATTTCATTATTTTTATTTCTCTTTATATTGTTAACATTTAAAATAATATCATATTCGTTTTTTAATGAATTAACTTCATTTTGAATGTAATCGTTTGAAGAATTTTTATCTATTATTACTTCAATTATTTCTACAGCTCTTGCAGCTAACAGTTCTTTTTCCTTCACCTGAGCAACAGTTTCTACTTGAAACAATAACATAAAACCGACTAAAACCGGAAGTATAAAAGCATACTTCAAAACATTTCTTTTGTGTGATTGATTGGTGTGTAACATAACGATTCGTTTTTTGATTAATGATTGATAAAATTGATTGGTAATACTTAAATTGTGTTGATGAGTCACAACTTTTAATAAGGTTCTTTGATAGTCATATTTGTTTTCGATTTGCTCAAAACTCAACTTATCTGCTATATATTCAAGATTTTGTAAAATGGCTTTTCGATACAACCAAATAATAGGGTTAACCCAAAGTAAAGCACAGAATAATTTCGAAAGCAGTACATCCAACGAATGTTTTTGTGCTACGTGAATGCTTTCGTGCGTTAAAATATGTTGCAATTCATTTTCGGAAAATCTATTTTTATTAATTACAATATAGTTGAAAAATGAAAAAGGATTTTCAGTGGAATTAGAATGAACCAAAGAATAATTATTTAACTTTTGAATGTTTTGATTGCTAATTTTTTTGAAAAATGAGGCTAATTCAATACCAATTTTCAGTAAGATTAGTAAACTAATAGTGCCGTAAATAGTAAGAAGGATGACAGACCAGTCAAATTGAGGTTCTTGAATTGCTTGCATATTTTCTAGATTATCAACCATAATATTTCTTGTTTGAAATTCAGGAATTGGAGTAGTTTCAATCCAAATAGTTTTGGTAAATGTCAACAATGGCAATGTTACCGAAACAAATAACCCCGTCAATAAATACCAACGATTTGAAGTGAAGAATGTTTCTTTTCGTAAAAATAAAACATACATGAAGTAGAACAGAATCAAGAGTCCGTTAACTTTCGCGAAATAAATTAGGTAGCTTTCCATATTTATTTCTATTCTTCGATTAATGCTAAAATTTCACGCAATTCTGATGCCGAAATCTTTTCTTCTTCCGCAAAATAAGAAACTAAATTTTTATAAGAACTATCAAAATAGTTATCAATAGCGGTCGACATAAATGCTTTTCGATACTCTTCAATCTTCACAATGGGAAAGTATTGATGCGTTTTTCCATAAGCAGTATAGCCTACGTATTCTTTCTCCTCCAAATTTCTAACTATGGTGGAAAGTGTATTATAATGCGGTTTATCTTCTGTAATTTCTTCTAAGATGTCTTTTACAAAAGCTTTTTTCAGCTTCCATAAAATGTGCATAATCTCTTCTTCTTTGTTGGTTAACTTTTGCATAGCTATAGTTTTGTTATTCTGAATTATCGAAGAACAAACTTATAACTATATTTTTAGTTACACAACTATTTATATAGTTAATTAACTTCTTTTTTAGTTAATAGATTGCGTGGCGGTTCTTTTTTAACTAATTTAATTACCCAATAAAACAGTAAAACACCAATAAAGCCTAACGTTCCCATAAAAAACCAATTGCCTTGATAACTAAAACGATCAATTATTTCCATTCCGGTTTTTGCACTTAAAATGTGCGCCATACTAAAACTCATTGTAAAAATTGCCATATAACGGCCTTCGTGACCAATAGGAGCACGACTCATAGCAAAGGAATTCGAAAATGGAAAAGCTAGCATTTCTCCAAAAGTCATAAAAAGCATCATAATAATTAAGAAACCTGCCCAACCATTCCAAAGAAGAATGTAAAAACTACCAGCCATTGCAAAACACCCGTAAGCAAGTATTTTTAGTTTGTTGATTTTGTGTTTCTCAATATAGCTCACAATTGGCATTTCTAGAAAAAAGATTAAAAGACCATTTAAAGTCAGCAATAAGCCCGATTGAAATTCCGTTAAATTAAATTGTTCCTTGTGGTATAGCGGTAATGTAGTAAACAATTGAAAAAATAAAATACCAGTAATTAAAGTTCCAAACAAGAAAATCCAGAAGGGTTTGTCTTTAAAAACAGAATGCGTCAATACTTCACCTGGATGTTCCTTATCCGTGTAAATGGATTTCTTTTTCTCTTTTACTTGCCACCAAAATATTGAGATTGCTAAAATACAACTGGCACCGTCTACCCAAAATAGGCCTTTATAACCAACGTTCATAATTAACAATCCGGCCATTGCGGGTCCGGCTGCGAAACCTAAATTGACAGCCAAACGTACTAAAGTTAATGCTCTAGTTCTGTTTTCTGGTTTGGCATAAGCGCCTAAGGAAACGAACATTGCTGGTCGAAACATATCGGCAACTGCCATTATTAAAAAAATCGCCAATAATAATCCGTGGTAACTTGTAATTGTTTGTAAGATAAAGAATCCGATTCCGCTAACTAATAAACTGAAAATCATTATTCTATAAAATCCGATTTTGTCTGATAATTTTCCACCTAGCCAAGATCCTAACATCGAACCACAACCAAAGCTTACCATTATCCAGCCGACTTGGCTGTAAGAAAACCCTAAATCTTCCTTCAAATATTTCGATAAGAAAGGAAGCACCATCGTTCCTGCACGGTTGATAAAAGTAATTAAGGTAAGAATCCAAATTTCGCGAGAAAATCCCCTGAAATTATTAATGTATCTATGGAAGGCTCGTTGTAACATTATGCAAATTTACAAAAGCCAAATTGATTAAAATGTTATAGAAATTATATATTTTTGTAAAAATCGAATCCAATGAAAATAATACTAGTTTTTCTTTTTTGTTCCACACTAGCTTTTGCACAAAAAGACTTGTCAGATGCTATAAAATTTCAAGCTGAATTAAATATGAGTTTTTCGGATTCATTAAAAAGTCCGTTGATGATAGAAGATTTGAACCAATTCGAGGGTTTAGATTTTTATCCAATTAGCGAGAAGTTCATTGTTGAAGCTACTTTTATTCGTACTAAAAAAGAAAAGGCATTTCAAATGAAAACTACTACAGCGCGCACTCCAATTTATAAAAAATACGGTGAATTACATTTTGAAATCGATGGGAAAGAGTTAAAGTTGAATGTGTATCAAAATATTGAATTGAATAAAAAACCGGGTTTTGATGATTATTTATTTTTGCCCTTTTCGGATGAAACTTGCCAAAAAGAAAGTTACATTGGCGGAAGATATGTAGATATGAAGATTCAAAAAGGGAAGAAGTGGATTATCGATTTTAATAAAGCTTACAATCCGTATTGTGCTTATAATTATAAATATTCTTGTCCGATTGTACCTTTGGAAAATGATTTAGCGATAAAAATTAATGCAGGCGTAAAAAAATTCCATGACTAAATTTATCAATTTGCACACGCATCAGTTTTTAAATTTATCAGATGTAATTGCGGTCGTAAATCAATACCCGTGGGAGTTTAACAATTCAATTCCTAATTATTCCATCGGAATTCATCCTTGGTATATAGACGAAAACCGATTAGAACTAGATTTAAATACTATATCAGAAAAATTACAACTTTTCGATTGTTTAGCGCTTGGCGAATGTGGTTTAGACAAACGAATCGAAACTCCGATGGAACTTCAAACTGTAGTTTTCAAACGACAATTGGAATTAGTAAAGCAAACGGATAAGCCAATTATTTTACATTGTGTGGCAGCCTTTGACGAAATAATTGCAATTAAAAAAGAATTAAAAGTCGAAAATCCGATGATAATTCACGGTTTTTCAAAAAATGAACAAGTTGCTAATTCCTTACTAAAAAACGGATTTTATTTATCTTTTGGAAAATACTTACTTCGTTCCCGAAATATCGGGACAGAATTGGAAAAAGTATTTAAATTTGCACCGGAAAATAAAATTTTGTTAGAAACGGATACCGTTGAAGAATCCATTTATGAAGTGTATGAAAAAGCAGCGGTCATCAGAGGAATTTCAGTTGAAAAAATGAAAGCAATCGTATTTCAAAATTATTCAAATATTTTCAAAATATAAACCCGTAGCGACAAGTTATAACTTGTCTTTTTTAAGTAATTTATAAAAAAAATAGTCAACAAATATGACAAAGTGGAAAGAGAGAGCTGTTTTATTGTTTAAAGAAGAAGGAATTCATAAATTAGAAAACGCAAATGTTTTAATTGTAGGCTTAGGCGGCGTTGGTAGTTTTGCAGCCGAATTTCTTGCACGGGCAGGAATTGGAAATATGACAATTATCGACGGCGATGTGGTTGACATAACTAATATTAATCGCCAATTACCAGCTTTGCACAGTACAATTGGTCAATCTAAAGTAAAAGTTGTAGGCGATCGATTGCTGGACATTAATCCGGAATTAAAATTGGTACGAATAGAAGAATTTTTGTCTCCTGAGCGAGTTTTCGATGTTGTTACAGCCGAATTTGACTACGTTTTAGATTGTATCGACAGTATAACGCCAAAAGTAAATCTGATTCTTGCTTGTAAGCGCAAAAGAGTGAAAGTTATTAGCAGTATGGGTGCTGGTGGAAAATATCATGGCGAAAAAGTAAAAGTAAAAGATATTAGCAAAACAGAATACTGCCCATTGGCTAAAAACATCAGAAAGCGTTTAAAGCTAGAAGGAATTTCAAAAGGCGTGAAAGTTGTTTTTACCGATGAACGTTCAGATCCTGATAGTTTGCAAATGACGGATGGTAAAAACTATAAGAAATCTTTTTATGGAACAAATAGTTGGATGCCTGCTTTGTTTGGATTGTATGCTGCTGAAACGGTTGTGAAGCATTTGATTGGAAAAGGAAAAACGAAATAAGAATAAAAATAAAAAAATCCCTCTAATGAATTACTTCTCTCAGAGGGATTTTTTTATTCTTGAGTTTGCGGTTCTTCATTTGGAATTACAACTTCGGTTGTTGCAGTTGGAGTAATTGGTCTTACGAATTTAGGAGCTTCTTTTCTTTTAATAGGTACATATATTTCAGTTACCCATTTTGACGGTTTTCGTTCTTTTGGTAAACTTACTTTGTAAATCTCAATATATTTACCGAAAACGTCTTCAATTAATTTTTCTTTTTTGACGTAATTTACTGTTTTTGCCCAAGCTTCTTTCTTATGAGAATAATCGCCAGTTAAAATCGTTTTAATCGCTAAAAACTCGTCAAAATGGCCACCTGAAATATCACTTCCTTCTGTTGTTAGAATTTCTTCTTCCACTGGAACACACATCGCAAAGCTGATTTTATTTTGTGGCAACTTTTTATTATCAAAAACAATAAAAGGTAAACCAGTAATTTTAATTTCATTTTGCGCTACAAATGAAATCATATTCTGCAATAAGCGTTTCGATACTTTTTGAAAATCTGCAGCAGCACAAGTATCAATTTGTTGAATGTAATTTGTAGCGTGCTTAGTAACTAATCCTTCTATTTCGATGGTGTAAGTAGACAATTCTTTTACTAAATAATTGTCAATATTAATTAATCCGTCAACTAACTTGTCGCCAATTACATTGTGTACTCCGCCTTGTAATGCATTTGCTAATTTTGATTTGAAATCCATTTTCCCATTCAATTCCCAAGTAACTAAAGTTCCTTTTTTAGTATTTTCAAAACGAAATAAAGACTTGTTTGGGTTTTCAGCAAAAAATAGCTGTTGTGATAAAGTGTCGTTTGAAGTGATGCTATCATTTTTAAAAACAACTTCGTTTTGATTCCATGGACTCCAATTTTGCAATGCACTTGTGTCGGAAACAAAATTAAAGAGAATGTCTTTTGATATTTTAATTTCTTTGCTACGAATTATTTTGTAATCACCTGGTTGCGTAGCGACAAACACTACAAAAGCTAGGCTGAATAATAGGAACAAAAGAAATATATATTTAAGAATTCTCATTTAAGGTTAAATTTGGTTTATCAAATGTAAGAAAATTATTCTTTCATAAGGTATTTGATGACAAAGAGTAGACCAATACAGATTAGAAATCCAATAAGTACCCAATAAGTTCCTTTATAAAACGGTTTCAATGATTTTAAATCTCGGCGATAAACAATAACCATTGTAATAATAAAGACTATCACAAAAATGACTGCAAAATAATTTTGTCCTGTTGAAAACATATTGAAAATTTTTACAAAAATAACGATAAATTAGGTTCAAATTTTTTAATTTTAGTAAAATTAATACGACAAAGATGCAAAAACAATTAAATGCTGTAAAATTATTTCACGAAACCTTTGGATTAGGGGTTAGTACTGAAATGAAAGCCGATTTAGGTATGTTAAAAAATGAACTTCGTTTTAACTTAATGAAGGAAGAAAATGAAGAATATTTAGAAGCAGTACAAAACAACGATTTAGTTGAAATTGCCGATGCGTTAGGCGATATGTTGTATATTTTATGCGGCACAATTGTAGAACACGGATTACAACATAAAATAGAAGCTGTTTTTGATGAAATTCAGCGCTCAAATATGAGCAAATTAGATGAAAACGGAAAACCAATTTACAGAGAAGACGGAAAAGTGATGAAAGGTGCAAATTATTTCAAACCAGATTTCACACAAATTTTAAAATAAAAAAAAGCGATTTCAACTGAAGTCGCTTTTTTATAAATCATCGCTACTAATTATTATATTTTAATCGTCCAACCAAAAGTATCTTCTTCTTGTTTATATTGGATATTAGTCAATTTTTCTTTGATTTCTAAAGCTATTGAATTTTCAATTTTAGGTAATTCGAAATACTCCTGTTTGTACCCAAATCCTACAATAGGATTAATTACGGCAGCAGTTCCAGCTCCAAAAATTTCTTTTAGAGAACCGTCTTTTGCAGCAGCAATCAATTCTTCTACTAAAACCGAACGAACTTCAACTTTAATGTTTTCCCTTTTTGCCAATTCAATAACACTCTTACGCGTCACACCGTCTAAAATACGTTCGCTTGTAGGAGCAGTGTAAAGGGTGTCATTAATTCTAAAGAAAACATTCATTGTTCCTGCCTCTTCTAACTTAGTATGCGTTGCATCATCCGTCCAAATAATTTGCTGGTAACCTTGTTCGTTAGCTAATTTTGTTGGATAAAATTGTGCCGAATAATTTCCGGCAGCTTTTGCAGCACCAATTCCACCATTTGCCGCCCTACTAAAATGTTCAGCAATAATTACTTTTACTTCACCTGAATAATAAGCTCGCGCTGGCGATAAAATAATCATAAAACGATACGATTGCGAAGGTGCAGCTATTACACCATGACCTGTTGCAATCATAAAAGGTCTAATATATAAGGTGTTTCCTTTTCCTTTTTTTACCCAATCTTTTTCAATTTCCAAAAGTTTGTGTAAACCGCCCATAAAAACGTCTTCAGGAACTTCTGGCATTGCCATTCTTGTAGCACTTTTATTAAAACGGTTAAAATTTTCATCAGGTCTAAATAACCAAACTTCATCTTGCTCGTCTTTAAACGCTTTCATTCCTTCAAAAATAGCTTGTCCGTAATGGAAAACTTTTGCAGAAGGATCAATTAAAAAAGGAGCATAGGGTTTTATAACAGGTTTTTGCCACTTCCCATTTTCAAAATCACAAACCAACATGTGATCTGTGAAAACGGTTCCGAAAGTTAAATTTTCAAAATCAACTTCCTTAATCTTTGAATTTGAAACAGTAATTATCTCAATATCACTTAAAGTTTTTAATTCCATTTGGCTAAATTGTTATATATTATGTATTTTAAATTATTGGCAGTTAAATTGCCGAATTTCATCAATTTTGTACAAATTTAGTAAAAAAAAGCATCTTTATTTTTTCTTTTCTAAAAATAATTATCAACAACTAACAATTCAATATTTTATTATACGATTTGGTAAATCATCAATTTCTTTTACTTAACCTATGGATAAGTAAAAAATAAAGTTATTTTTGCTACATAAATTATTAAAGAAATGAAAAAAACGATACTATTTTTAGCATTAGCGGCCTTTTTCGTTGGTTGTGAGCAAAAGAAAGAAGTTACTCCAGAAGTAGCAAAAGTAGAATATGCAAAATTTGGCGATTCAATTTCTGACGAAGGTGCTTTGTCAAATGAAGCAATGTTGGAGAAATTTGCGTCTTTAAAAGAAGGCGATACGCTCGATGTTAAATTTAAATCTGCAATCAATGAAGTTTGTCAGAAAAAAGGATGTTGGATGTCTGTTAATTTAGCCGGAGACGAAAAAGTTTTTGTTAAATTTAAAGATTATGAATTTTTTGTCCCAATGAATGCTCAAGATAAAGAAGTGGTACTTAATGGCAAAGCGTATGTAAATGTAGAAAGTGTTGCCGATTTAAAACATTATGCAAAAGATGCTGGAAAATCACAAACCGCTATCGACAGTATTACAATGCCAGAAGTTAGATATTCCTTTATGGCAGATGGTGTTTTAATTGCGAAATAATGAAAAAAGTAGCCTTAATTTTATTTATCGGAATTTTCCTTAATTCTTGTGGAAAGAAAGAAGCTGAAGTTGCTGATAAAACAACTGATTCTGTAGCTTGTGCAACGGATGCAAAATCAAATAAGGAAGGTTTTGAGATGTATGAAATGTCTGAAATGGCAGCTTTAATGGAACAAATGTATGTTGATAATGAACGTTTGAAGGAACGAATTATTAAAGGTGATACCATTGGCAAATTTCCGCAACATTTCATCAGAATACATAAATCCGTGATGACGGATGAAACTGATAAAGATGCTTTTTTTGATGAACAAGCTGCCAAATTTATAAAAGCACAAGAATTGATTTATGAAGATCCAGCCAATGCAAAAGAACACTTTAATAAAGGAATTGACGCTTGTATTAAATGTCACGAAGTAAAATGTGGCGGACCTATTCCTAAGATTAAAAAATTATACATAAAATAATATAATTGCAATAAAGAGTAAGGTTTAAGATTGATTTCTTGAACCTTTTTCAATTTAACTAGTTATGAAAAGAGAAATAATAATAACAAAAGACGGTTCAACTACTATAAGAATTCCGGAATGGGATGAGAATTATCATTCGACGCATGGTGCCATTCAAGAAGCAAAACACGTATTCATCAAAAATGGATTGGATTTATTTCAAACTCAGAATTCCGTTTCAATATTAGAAATTGGTTTTGGAACAGGTTTAAATGCTTTCATTACTTTTTTGGAAACCAAAACCAAAGAACAGGTCAAATATGTAGGTGTAGAAGCCTATCCAGTAGCTGCGGAAGAAGTGAGCCAAATGAATTATGCGTCACAGTTAGATGCTGCTTCAGAACAATCTGTGTTTGATTTACTGCATTCAAGTAATTGGGATATTGAAAATAGTATTACTGATAATTTCAATTTAACTAAAAGAAAGCAATTTTTTCAAGATATTACGGATAAAAATTGTTACGATTTGATTTATTTTGATGCGTTCGGATTTCCATTACAACCGGAATTATGGAGTGAAGCAATATTTCATAAAATGTATGATGCACTTTTACCAAATGGAGTTTTAGTGACTTATGCTTGTAGAACACCAATAAGAAAAGCAATGTTAACTGCCGGATTTTCAGTGGAGAAATTGCCAGGAGCTCCAGGAAAACGCGAAATGCTAAGAGCTACCAAAAAGAGCTGAATTTTAGTGTTAAATAATAATTTAGCAAAATATTAGCTTTTTTTTAAGAATGTAAATGTTTTTTGAGTCTTTTTTTGTTTATCTTTACTAAGAGTTCTTACAACAAGATTTAACAAATACATTAAAATAAATATGCCCCAAAGTATGTTTTCTTTCACCAAATCAATTTTGGAAAGAGTAAGTTTTGATGCTAAATTATTTCGAAAGGAATTAGAAAAAGCAGTTCGCAATCTGCTTCCTTATGAAATAGAGCAACTGCGCGATTGGCTTTTACAGTTTACTGAGGAAAAGCCCGAATTAAGACAGTGTTTGATTTATATTAATTAATCCATAAAAGAAAGTCCCGTTTTAGCGGGACTTTCTTGTTTTACTATCTTTTTGGTTTTGGACTTATAATTTGAACATCACTAAATGCTATTGCTCCTCTAACAACTCCCGATATTACATCGCGCAAAGCGTTAATAATATGAATTTTCAATTCGTTCTTTGGATAAATTAAACTGACTTCTCTTGCTGGCTTTGGATCTTTAAAAGGTCTTAACTTTGTTTTGTTTTTATCGTTTAAATCTAAAGTGTGTAAATAAGGAAGCAATGTTGTTCCCAAACCCTCATCTGCTAGTTTAATCAGCGTTTCAAAACTTCCACTTTCAATTTGAAAATGACTATCTGCTATGTATTTGTTGTTTTTACAAAGGTTTAAAATCCCATTTCTAAAACAATGTCCATCTTGTAAAAGTAATATGGTGTCTAAATCTAAATCATCGATAACAATCTCACTTTTTTCAAAACTATTATGTTTTTCAGGAATATAAGCTACAAAAGGTTCGTAATAAAGTACAATTTCTTTTATACTTTCTTCTTCTAAAGGTGTGGCCGCTATAGCACAATCTAGTTGACCATTCTTTAACTTTTTAATGATTTGTTCCGTAGTTAACTCTTCAATAATTAAATTAACTTTTGGGTATTTTTTAATGAAATTCGTAAGAAACATCGGCAATAAAGTGGGCATCACCGTTGGTATAATTCCAATTTTAAATTCACCGCCAATATATCCTTTTTGTTGATCTACTATGTCTTTAATTCTTCCTGCTTCATTGACAATGCTTTTGGCTTGCGTTACAATTTTTTCACCAATTTCTGTAAGTATAATTGGTTTCTTGCTTCTGTCGAAAATTAAAATGGCTAATTCATCTTCTAATTTTTGAATCTGCATACTCAAGGTTGGTTGCGTAACAAAGCATTTTTCAGCAGCCAAAGTAAAATTCTTGTGCTCGGCAACTGCTAAAACATAATAAAGTTGTGTAATAGTCATTGTATTGATTTATTTGATGCAAATATAAAAACAATCAATTTAATTTATAGGAATTATGTCCGATATTTCGTAAATTTGAGATAGAAAATAAGTATAAACGCTGAATTTCCTTAAGAATTTGGAATAAGTAGTTTATTAATAAATAATACAGTTATGAAAACAAATAGTTTAGGATTGCCTATCAAAGAATCAGAAGAATTAGTAAATGAGTTGAACGGATTATTGTCAAATTACCAAATTTATTATCAAAATTTAAGAGGATTGCATTGGAATATTCGAGGAAAACGATTTTTCGATTTGCATATTAAATTTGAAGAATTGTATAACGATAGCCAACTTAAGATTGATTTAATTGCCGAACGTGTTTTAACATTAGGCGGAGTTCCGTTACATACTTTTTCAGATTATATCGCTAACAGTAAATTGAAAGTGGGAAAAAACATTTCTAAAGATGTAGATGCGATTCAATTGATATTAGAATCATTAAGTACATTATTACAAGTTGAACGTGTGATCTTGAATAAATCTGGAGCTATCAATGACGAAGGAACGAATGCAATGATGAGTGATTTTATTGCCGAACAAGAGAAAACGAATTGGATGCTTAAAGCGTGGATGGAAGAAGAAATATAATTTTTTTTTAGATTTTTTTTTGAAAAGAGTATAATTTATTAAGAAGTTGTACTCTTTTTTTGATTTACGGTATTCAACTCTAATAAATTAATTATTGTTGATTAAAAAAATGAAATTTTAAAAGCTGATTGCGTTTTTACGTTTAAATTTGTATCCGAAGTATATTTAAAAATTACAAAAAAAAAATAATTTCGCCGTTTTATTATAATTTCAAGTGAACAGTACTAAATGAAGACACACAATAAAGAAACCCAATCACAAATGACTCCGAGAAAAGCTTTAAAGTTTTTAGAGGAGGGAAATAATCGTTTTATAAATAACCTAAAAGCCAATCGCAATTTATTAGAACAAGCAAATGACACCAGAGATGGGCAATGGCCATTTGCCACAATTTTAAGTTGCATTGACAGTAGAACTTCTGCAGAATTGATTTTTGATCAAGGATTAGGTGATGTTTTTTCAGTACGAATTGCGGGAAACATTGTAAATACTGATATTTTAGGAAGTATGGAATTTGCTTGTAAAGTCGCCAATTCTAAATTAATTGTAGTTTTAGGTCATAGTAAATGTGGTGCTATTAAAGGCGCTTGTGATCATATCGAAATGGGAAATTTAACAGAACTATTATCGAAGATTCAACCTGCTGTCTACGAAGAAAAAGAAACCAAAATAGATCGAAATTCAAGTAATACCGATTTTGTAGAAAATGTGGCGGTAATCAATGTAAAAAGAAGCGTAAGAAATATAATCGAAAGAAGTTATGTCTTAGAACAATTACTAGAAAATGGTCAAATTGGTGTTGTTGGCGCTATGCATGATATCGATACTGGGAAAGTTACTTTTTATGACGATGTCACTTATATAAAAGATGAACTAAATCCAGACTTTTCATTTGCAGCCAGAAGAGAAATGTAGGATTGTATCTGAAAGTAATTATAAAATTGAATTGCTATCTTTTTTTATTTTACATTTGACTTCAATATTAGAAATTAAAAATGAGTGATTTTTACAAAAAAATATTAGACAACAACAAGAAGTGGGTAGAAGAAAAAACGAAGCATAATCCAAAGTTTTTTTCTAATCTCGCGCAAAGTCAAAATCCTCCTTTATTATGGATTGGTTGTTCGGATAGTCGTGTTCCGGCTAACGAAATCATTGGCGCACAACCTGGTGAAGTTTTTGTTCATAGAAATATTGCTAATATGGTTATTCATAGTGATATGAACATGTTAAGCGTGGTCGATTATGCCGTAAATGTCTTGAAAGTACAGCACATTATTGTCTGCGGTCATTACGGTTGTGGAGGTGTAAGAGCCGCAATGGGAAACAATTCTTACGGCGTAATTGACAATTGGATTCGTCATATTAAAAGCATATACAGACTTCATAAAGAAGATTTAGATGCTGTTGAGAACGAGAGCGAACGCTTCAATAAGTTTGTAGAAATCAATGCTAGAGAACAAGTTTTAGACTTAGCAAAAACTTCAATTGTTCAAAATGCCTGGAAAAACGGGCAAGAATTGCATTTACACGGTTGGGTTTATGGTTTAAATTCTGGTTATGTAACCGATTTAGACGTGAATTTTAGTTCTAACGATGATTTAGATGATGTGTATCAACTTTATTTCAGTTAATCTTCCAAGTTTTCATTAAAAGCCGAAGGCAATAATTGCGGAATAAATTTTATCAAAATAGGCAGTAACAAGCCACCACCAGGAAGTAAAAAGATAGTCAAAGATGGAATTGTTTTACAAACATCTAACAACTGTTTTTTTACTTTCTTTTTTTCGTCTTTACTCAAATCTTTTGTGGTTGATTTGGCTAAAAGTTGCATCAATTCGCCACTTTGTTTTATTTCCTTAGTTAATCTATCTTTATTTCGAATGATTAATTTTGTTACATTTTTATTCGCTTGATCATAAAAATGCTTTATCGGGTTGGAATAATTAAAAAAAGGAATTTCCTTTTTATATTTTTCGATAAATAGGTAAATTTCGGTTTCGCTTTTCTTTAAAATAGTTTCGTTTAAGCCTAAATCTCTAGCTAAATCTTCAAGAAAAAGTGTTTCATTTGGTTCAAGCTTTTCATCGCTCCATAAAGCCATTTGGGCAATATCCAATAAATATAATTGCTCTAATAATGATTTATAACGCGGGAATTTAATGTCTGAAAAAGCAATATTTTCACTTGTATTAAACTTCGTATAGCGAATTGAATTTTCAAACAATTTTACAATTAATTCATCGTATTTTGATTTTCTTTCTTTGATTTTTAAAGCAATTGAAATGATTTTTATACAATCCGATTCAATGTTCTTTAAATAATCAGCTGGTAATTTACTTTGAATTAAATACTGTTCGAAAGCCAAAACATCAATAAAAAGTAAGGCATTCGTAATAATGTGCGAAAAGTTTTTACTAATTGTATTATTATTCGTCTGAATTCTATCGTCAATTACTTTTTCTAATCTTGAACTGTGCGTTCCTTCTGGAAGTAATTTTCTAATGAAATTTATATTTTCAGGCTGAATTATTTTGTAGAATTCGTAAACTAAATCAATGAAATCTTCCTTGTTTCCGTCTAATTTTTGAATTCGGTAAACGGAAAATAGCGTATTTAAGAATCCAACTTTCGTAATTTCATCATACGACCATTTGGATACATCAATTTGGTTTTGCAATTGAAATCGAACTACATAACCATATATAAATCCCGTTGCTCTGCAATCTTCATAAAAAGACAAAGTTTCACCATAAAAATCAACAAAATTATCTTGATTTTTACTAAAAAACTTCTCGATCCATCCATTTGCAGAAGGGTTTATCATTTTTTCAATTTCTCTTTTAAATATTTTCCAGTGATTGAATTCTTGTTTTTAGCTACTTCTTCAGGTGTTCCGAAAGCGACTAATTTTCCGCCATTTTCACCACCTTCTGGTCCAATGTCTAAAATATAATCGGCACATTTAATCATATCTAAATTATGTTCAATTACGATAATTGAATGGCCTTTTTCCAATAATGCTTCAAACGAAGCCAATAATTTCTTGATATCGTGAAAATGCAAACCCGTTGTAGGTTCATCAAATACAAAAAGAGCTTTGTCCTTAATCGTTCCTTTTACTAAAAACGAAGCCAATTTAATACGTTGGGCTTCACCACCAGATAGGGTTGAAGAGGATTGTCCTAATTGCACATAACCCAATCCTACATCTTGTAAAGGTTGTAGTTTTTGACTAATTTTCGGTTGATTATTTGCGATAAAAAACAATAAAGCATCATCAATTGTCATTTTTAAGATGTCATCGATGTTCTTCCCTTCAAACGTAACTTCTAAAACTTCTTTTTTGAAACGTTTTCCGTGACAAGCTTCACATTCTAAATGAACGTCTGCCATAAATTGCATTTCAATCGTCACTTCGCCATCACCTTTACAAACTTCACATCTTCCGCCATCAACGTTGAATGAGAAATGTTTTGGTAAATAATTTCTTAATTTTGCTACATTTTGTTTCGAAAATAAATCACGAATATCGTCGTAAGCCTTAATATACGTTACCGGATTAGAACGCGAACTTCTTCCAATCGGATTTTGATCTACATATTCGATATGTTTTATTCTTGAAAAATCACCTTGTAATTCTGTAAATTGTCCAGCTTTTTCACCAACGCCTTCCAGTTTTTTCTGCATCGCTGGAAACAAGATTTTCTTTACTAATGTACTTTTTCCACTTCCAGAAACGCCTGTAATTACCGTTAAGCATTCCAGTGGAAAGGTGAAGTTTTCGTTTTTTAAGTTGTTTTCTCTCGCACCAATAACTTCAATATGATGTTTGAATTTTCTTCTTTTTGAAGGAACAGCTATTTCTTCCTGACCGTTTAAATATTTGGCTGTAAGTGAATCTGATTTTAGAATTTCTTCATACGTTCCTTGAGCCACTAATTCACCACCGTGCGTTCCAGCTTCCGGACCAATATCGATAATCATATCCGAAGCTTTCATAATGTCTTCATCGTGTTCCACAACGATTACGGTATTTCCTAAATCGCGTAAATCTTTCAACACTTCGATTAATCTTTCGGTATCTTTTGGATGTAAACCGATACTTGGCTCATCTAAAATGTACATCGAACCTACCAAACTACTTCCTAATGAAGTGGCTAAGTTAATACGTTGTGATTCACCACCAGAAAGTGAATTGGAGTTTCTGTTTAACGACAAATAACTCAAACCAACATTGAATAAAAAATCCAATCGGCTGTTAATTTCGATTAATAATCGTTTGGCAACTTTGGCGTCGTATTCGTTTAAGGTTAGATTTTTGAAAAATTCAATCAAATTTACAATTGGTAAATCCACCAAATCTGAGATTGTTTTCTCTGCAATTTTAATAAAATTCGCTTCTTGACGCAGACGTTTTCCTTTGCACGTTGTGCATTTTGTTTTGCCTCTATATCTTGATAATAAAACTCGGTTTTGAATTTTATAGTTTTTTTCTTCTAATTCAGAAAAGAAATCATTCAATCCGGTAAAACACTTATTTCCGTCCCAAATCAATTGTTTTTGTTCAGCAGAAAGTTCAAAGAACGGCTTGTGAATTGGGAAATCAAACTTATAAGCACTGTTTACCAACTGATCTTTAAACCAGCTCATACTTTCGCCACGCCACGCATAAATCGCATTTTCATAAACCGATAAAGCCGTGTTTGGAATAACTAATTCTTCGTCAATTCCGATGATGCTTCCATAACCTTCACAAGTCGGACAGGCTCCGTAGGGATTGTTAAAGCTGAATAAGTGGATGTTTGGTTCTAAAAAAGTAACACCATCTAATTCGAAATTTGAACTGAATTCAATCCTTTTTTTGCTATCAACTTCTTGCAAATAGCAATTTCCTTTTCCTTCGTAGAAAGCAGTCTGAACCGCATCGGCTAATCGATTAAAGAATTCCTCTTCTCCTGAAGTTTCTGGGTTAATTATTATTCGGTCTACAATTAGTAAAATATCTTTATGGTTCAATTGAAGTTCTTCCAAAGCATCCAATCGCACCATTTCATTGTTGACTAAAATACGAGCATAACCTTGTTGTAGCAATACTTTTAGTTTGTCTTCCAAAGCTCTTCCTTCTTCCAAATGAATAGGAGCAAGTAACAGCCAACGACTATCCGCTGGAAATTCCTTAATAGCATTAATTACATCTGAAACCGTATCTTTTTTCACTTCCTTACCTGAAACCGGCGAATACGTTTTTCCAATACGAGCAAAAAGCAGTTTCAAATAATCGTAGATTTCTGTTGAAGTTCCTACAGTTGAACGAGCATTACTAGTATTTACTTTTTGTTCAATAGCAATTGCGGGTGCAATTCCTTTTATGTATTCTACTTTTGGTTTGTCTAAACGGCCTAAAAATTGACGGGCATACGAAGATAAACTTTCCACATAACGTCTTTGTCCTTCGGCATATAAAGTATCGAATGCCAAACTCGATTTTCCTGAACCCGACAAACCGGTGATTACCACTAATTTATTTCTTGGTATGGCAACATCAAGATTTTTAAGGTTGTGCAATGACGCACCTTTTATCAGGATGTTTTTCTTAGGTTCTAATGTTGAAAAATCGGGTCTTTTCATTGTTTTTTATTATGGAATTGCAAAGATAACAATTGTTTAGAACATTATAATAGCTAGTTTTATTTACTTTTAGAATTAACTAATGTTGCAAGCTGTCTTGTGTATTTTTATGTGTAAAAAGTTAACAATTGTGTAACGATTTCCTTGTAGATTTACATTATTATTAAATAAAATCAACTTTTGTTGTGCATAAATTTGGTAGTTCGAAATAAAAAGTGTTAAATTTGGCTCTTAAACTTTAACACAAAGCCTATACAATAAAATTACTTTTTAGAATCCGAATAATTTAAAATTAACTAAAAAGGTATTGTTATGGCTAATCTTGTACTCCCTGATGCGGTATTGGTAAAAAACTACATAAGTGGCGACGAGTCGGCTTTATCGGTTTTAATTACCAGGCATCAATCAAAAATCTACGGTTTTATTTATTCAAAAGTTTCTGATAGAGATTTGTCAGATGACATTTTTCAAGATACGTTTATCAAAGTAATTAAAACACTAAAAACAAAATCATATAATGAAGAAGGTAAATTTTTACCTTGGGTGATGCGTATCGCACATAATTTGACGGTAGATCATTTTAGAAAAGCAAATAAAATGCCTTTTCAAAGAGAAACGGAAGAGTTTTCAATATTCGACTATATGTCTGATAATTCGCCGACAATTGAAAGTAAGATTATTACAGAACAAGTTGAAAGTGATTTGACGCGATTATTAGATGAATTACCTGATGATCAGAAAGAAGTTTTGGTAATGCGTATGTATCAAGATATGAGTTTTAAAGAAATTGCTGATTCTACGGGAGTTAGTATTAACACAGCTTTAGGGAGAATGCGTTATGCCTTATTAAACTTGCGAAAAATTATTGAAAAAAATCAAATTATTTTGACTAATTAATACTAAAAGTAAATTATTGTCGTTATCTATTAAAAGCAATTTAATACATATATATGGCGAAACTTTACTCTAAGAAAAAATTAGCAATTCAAAATATGAAACCTAAAAAAGAAACAATATCCTTTTTATTAAGTTTTTCCAAAGCGATGAGTATTCATAAAGTTGGAAATTTAACTTTTGAAATTAATGCTAATTAATAAAAATGCCTCAAAGTAATTTGAGGCATTTTTTGTTGCTTTTATTTTTTCTTATAATATTCATCCAAGACTTTTTTCCTTCCAATTGTTTTTGTAATAAGGTCTTTTTCTAAATCCCAACCGCGAGCAGGTGAATATTCGCGTCCATACCAAATGATTTGCAGGTGCAAGTTGTTCCATACTTCTTCTGGAAACAATCGCTTGGCATCTTTTTCGGTTTGTTGCACATTTTTTCCATTGGTAAATCCCCAACGATATAGTAAACGATGAATATGGGTGTCAACCGGAAATGCAGGAACCCCAAAAGCCTGACTCATCACAACACCCGCAGTTTTATGTCCGACGGCCGGAAATTTCTCCAATTCTTCAAAACTTTTGGGCACTTCGCCATTGTGATGTTCAATAATCATTTGGGATAAACCGTGAATTCCTTTTGATTTCATTGGCGACAGTCCGCAAGGACGGATAATTTCTCTAATTTCTTCCACAGACATTTTTATCATATCATACGGATTGTCTGCTTTCGCAAATAATAATGGTGTGATTTGATTTACTCGAACATCTGTGCATTGTGCAGAAAGTAAAACGGCAATTAATAAAGTATAAGGATCTTTATGATCTAAAGGTACTGGAATTTCAGGATATAATTCTTTTAACGTATTTATAACAAACGTTACTTTTTCGTTTTTGGTCATTTTTCGTATATTTATATATCGTAAAACAAATTTAAACTAAATATAGATGACAACATTAAAAAAAGGGGATAAAGCACCTAATTTTTCAGGTTTAGATCAAAACGGAATAGCACATAAATTAGCAGATTATAGCGGTAAGAAATTAGTTGTTTTTTTCTATCCGAAAGCAAGTACGCCAGGTTGCACTTCTGAAGCGTGTGATTTAAGAGATAACTTCGAACGTTTTCAAGAAAATAATTATGCCTTACTTGGTGTTAGTGCTGATGGTGCGAAAGCGCAAGCGAAATTTATAGAGAAAAACGAATTACCATTTCCATTGCTAGCTGATGAAGACAAATCAGTAATTGAAGCTTTTGGCGTTTGGGGCCCAAAGAAATTTATGGGAAAAGAATATGATGGCATTCATAGAACAACTTTCATAATTGATGAAAACGGAATCATTGATGAAGTAATTGATAAAGTGAAAACCAAAGAGCACGCAAATCAAATTTTAAAATAAAAAAATGGCTACAAATTGTAGCCATTTTTGTTTTGTATCTAATTCATTTTTTCTGCTTCTTTCTTGAAATCAACCTCACATGCAAAAGAAAATAATTTGTCTTTCTTAATTAATTCGGCAGATCCTTTTGGTAGTAAATCTTCCCAGCCATCCTCACTTCTGCAGATCATTTTTAGTACTTTTCGAGAGAAAATATCTAAGTTTTTTTCTTCATAATCTTTTATGTCTACTACTTTTCCATTAAATTTAAAAAATTTGTATAACTCTTTCATTCTTGGATGTACTTTTAAGTTTTCTGAAGTAATAATATTGCCCATTGGATCTTTCATCGGGTACAAATATACTTTTAAGTCGCGGTAGAATAATTTACCGAAGGCTTCCAGAATTCCACCTGATAAGTGACGGTAGTATTTTTCATCAAAAATTTCGATTAAATTATTTACGCCCATTGCTAATCCCATTCTTGCTTTGGAAAAGCTTGAGAAGTATTCTACTACTTTGAAGTATTCTTGGAAATTGGAAATCATTACAGTTTGTCCTAATTTACAAAGTAATTCGGCTCGGTCTAAGAAATCGCGTTCATCAATTTCACCTTCTGCTTTTAAATTAGAAAGTGTTATTTCGAAGACTACGAAAGTATTTTCTTTATCAACTTTATTTTCCTTGATAAACATATTGTATGATTCTTCATACATATCCATATTTACTTTGGTAACTGGTCTAAAGCTTCCTCTTAAAGCTAAAATATTTTTCTTGTATAAAACCGTTGCTGGAAGAATATTTTTACCATCAGGTCCAAACATTACAGCATCTGTCATTCCATTTTTCACCAATTGCAAACTCATTAATCGATTATCAACTTCGGCAAAACGAGGTCCTGAAAAGTTAATGTTGTCGACTTCAATTTGGTCTTTATCTAAATGATCGTATAAATAACGAAGTAATTTTTTTGGGTCATTATATTTGTAAAAAGCGCCATATATTAAATTAACACCAAGAATCCCCAAGGTTTCTTGTTGTAATTTGGCATCATTTTCTTTAAATCGAATGTGTAAAGTAATTTCGTTGTAGGCTTCATTTGGTTCTAATTGGTACACAATACCTACCCATCCGTGTCCTTTATTCTGTTTTGCAAAATCGATAGTAGCAACCGTATTTGCATAACTGAAAAACAATTTATCAGGATGTTTTTCTCTGCTTAAACGCTCTTCAACTAAATTAATTTCGTGCGTAAGCATTTTTTTTAGTCGACTTTCAGTAACATAACGTCCATCTACTTCTTCGCCATAAATTGCATCACTAAAATCTTTATCATAAGCTGACATCGCTTTTGCAATCGTTCTTGATGAAGCGCCAGCTCTAAAAAAATTACGAACCGTTTCTTGTCCTGCACCAATTTCAGCGAAAGTTCCATAAATGTTTTGATTAAGATTAATTCTTAACGCTTTGTCTTTGATAGATGGAACGTGTTCAATTTCTCTATCGCCACTTATTTTGATGTCGGTTAATTTATTTATCATTAATTTCACTTATTTTACAACTAATTTAACACTTTAACTTAGATTGCAAAGTTAATCATTTTGATAGAGATTATCATATTTATTGTTATTTTTGTAAAAAAGAAAAGACTTTGAAAATTTACTTTTTAGGTACAGGAACTTCTCAAGGAATTCCTGTAATTGGTAGTAATCATTCCGTTTGTTTAAGTAGCGATACCAAAGACAAAAGATTGCGTGTTTCTGTTTGGGTTGAGGCTAACGATACTTCTATTGTTATTGATTGCGGTCCTGATTTTAGACAACAAATGTTAACTTCAAAATGTACAGTTATTGATGGATTGCTTTTTACCCATGAACACGCAGATCACACGGCTGGTTTAGATGATATTCGTCCTTTTTACTTTAAACAGGGTGATATTTCGGTTTTTGCACACCAACGTGTTTTATTTAATTTGTCGAAGCGATTTGATTATATTTTTGAAAATGAAAATAAATATCCAGGTGCTCCGAGCGTAATTGCAAAAGAAGTAAACAATAATGAGTCGTTTGAAGTGAAGAATTTGGAAGTAATTCCTATAAATGCAATGCACGGTAGTTTGCAAATTTTTGGTTATCGCATTCAAGATTTCGTTTATTTAACCGATGTAAAAACAATGGAAAATGCCGAAATTGATAAAATAAAAGGATGTAATGTTTTGGTAATAAATTGTTTGAGAGAAGAGTATCATACTACACATTTTAATTTAGAAGAAGCTTTACATTTTATATCTTTGGTGCAACCTAAGAAAACCTATTTTACGCACATCAGTCACGTTTTCGGATTTCACGAGGAAATTCAAGCGAAACTACCTGAGAATGTGTTTGTAGCGTATGATAATTTAACAATTAATATTTAACTAATTTTTATGAAAAACGTAATTTTGTACGCGTTAATTTTTTCGCTATTGTTTAATATTTTTCAATATGTGAATTCAACAAAAATTTTGGAAGCGAAAGAGCAAGACGTTTCTAAGACTAAAGAGCGGTTACAAATAGCTCGCGATTCAGTAGCTAATTTAACTATGGCTAATTATTTTGCTTTGGAAAGTGATGAAGATGCGCAAGAATATTTTTATAAAAACGAATTAGACTATCAAAAAGTATCCTTAAAAGTGAAAGAAGATTTGTTAGTTTTGAATGAAAATAAAAACGGTAATAAATTAGTTCCTTATGAACCAATTGACGGGAAACCCTTTTTAGTAAATACCTCAAAAATTTTAAATCACCGTTGGATTGTGGCAGAATTTTCAAATGGCGATTTATGGGGGCAAATTTTAGTAAAATACTTTGTTGCAGAAGGGAAACCTACGGATTTTGAAACGATAGAAACGGTACTGTACGAAAGACAAACAAAAGAATAATTAAAGAAACACAATGTCAACTACTACAACTACTACAACTACAAAAACCGAATTAGAAGTTTATTTTGATCAATTCAGAAAAGACATCATCGGAATCAATAAAGATTTTGAATCACCTTTTGGAATACGCAAAATTGTTTATACCGACTGGACAGCAAGTGGAAGATTATATCGTCCAATTGAAGAAAAACTAATGAATCAGTTTGGTCCTTTTGTCGCTAACACCCACACCGAAACTACGGTTTCAGGTACGGCAATGACCATGGCGTATCACAAAGCAAGAAATATTATCAAAAAGCACGTAAACGCTGATGATAATGATATTTTAATTACCGATGGAACAGGAATGACCGGAGTTGTAAATAAATTTCAACGTATTTTAGGACTTCGTATCCCAGAAAATTTGAAAGAATTTACGGCTATTCCCGATGCAATTAAGCCTATTGTTTTCATTTCTCATATGGAACATCATTCAAATCAAACCTCTTGGTTGGAAACAATTGCAGATGTTGTTGTAATTCCAGCGAATGAAGAAGGTCTGTTTTGTTTGAATGAATTTGAAAAATTAGTAGCGCATTATGAAGACCGTGTTTTTAAAATCGCTTCAATTACTTCTTGTTCGAATGTTACTGGAATTCGTACACCTTATTATGATGTAGCTAAAATTATGCACGATAATAACGGTGTTTGCTTTGTAGATTTTGCTTGTTCAGGACCTTATGTGGAAATTGATATGCATATTGACAACGAACGTTATTTAGATGCAATTTTCTTTTCACCTCATAAATTCTTAGGTGGGCCTGGTACTTCGGGTGTGCTTGTTTTTAATAAAAATCTGTACAAAAATAATGTTCCTGATGCGCCAGGAGGAGGAACCGTTAGTTGGACAAATCCTTGGGGTGAACATAAATATATCGACAATATTGAAGACAGAGAAGATGGTGGAACGCCGGGTTTCTTACAAGTTATTAAGACCGCTTTAGCCATTCAATTGAAGGATAAAATGGGCGTTGATAACATCTTAAAAAGAGAACACGAATTAGTAGATTATATTTTTTCGGAATTAAATGCGATTGATAATTTACATATTTTAGCAAATCAACATCAAGATAGATTAGGGGTGATTTCTTTTTATGTAGATGATTTGCATTTCAATTTAGGGGTTAAATTGCTAAATGATAAGTTTGGTATTCAAACACGAGGAGGTTGTAGTTGTGCTGGAACATACGGACATTTTTTATTACACGTTGACCAAGAAACATCAGAAAATTTAGTGTGTCAGATTTCTTCGGGCGATTTGATTTTAAAGCCAGGATGGATCAGAATGTCAATTCACCCAACTACAACATCCGAAGAAATTCAATTTGTATGCGATAGTATTAAAGCTGTTGCAGCAAATCATCAAGAATGGGCAAAAGAATATGAATACAATCCAAAAACAAATGAGTTTGTACATAAAAACGCAGTGCATTCAGAAAAAGAAATGGTTACAAAGTGGTTCGAATAATCGCTATAAAATAATATATCAAAAAAGAGATGCTAATTCAGTTAAGCATCTCTTTTTTGATATATTTTAGTCTTTCCTGTGTTTCCATCGTTTGTGTGTCCATAAGTAAAATTCGGGTGCTTCTAAAATCTGTCCTTCTACTAGTTTTAGAAATTGGTCGGTGATTTCATAATTTGGAACTGATTTGGCATCTACAGACAAAATTTCGAAACTTGCTTCATAATAACCTCTTTTCACTTTTCTAGTCTTTAAGAAAATCACATTCATATCAAAACGTTTTGCTAGCATTTCTGCACCTGTGTGAACTGGTACAACGTGTCCCATAAATGAAGCCCAATGATGTGTTGCATTTAATTTTGGCGATTGATCACTTGCGAAACCATATATGCTCAAAATATTATTTTTATAATTGTGATGAATGGTAGGAATTGTTTCTTTTGTAGTAATTAAAACGGCTTTAAATTTCGAACGAATATCTCGCACTAATTTATCAAAATACGGATTGGCTAGTTTCTTATAAATCCCATAACCTATAAAATTTAAGTGATAATTCATTGAAATCGCCCATTCATAACTGGCATAATGTGCGCACAACAAAGCTACGCTTTTATTTTTTTTCTCTAATTCCTTATAAACCTCTATGTTTTTAAAAGTATAGCGTCTTTCAATTTCTTCTTTTGAAATACTAATTGTTTTTATCATTTCCAAAAACAAATCACACAAGTGTTTGTAGAATTTTTTTTCTACCACACGTTGTTCTTTTGCAGATAAATGGGGCAGCGCTAAAGAAATGTTTTCACGGACTATTTTTTTTCGGTACCCTATAATGTTGTAAACTAAAAAACAGATAAAATCCGAAAATATGTAGAAAATTCGAAAAGGTAATATTGAAATTAGCCATAAAATTGGATACAATATTATATAGAGAAGTAACTGCATAGCACTTTTTTTTACAAATATAGTTTTTTAATCCTTTAGTAAATAACCAAACTATTGCTAAATTTACCAAAAATTACTCCTATGAATTTTATTTTGATTGCTATTATTTTAGCAAATGCATTAGTCAGTTTTAAAGCCTTTAACGATACGTTTTTCTTCAGAAAATACGAATTTCACATCGGAAGCATTCGTGCGGGAGAACAAATTAGAATGTTTACTTCAGGATTTCTGCACGTTGATATGTCACATTTGTTTTTCAATATGTTTACTTTGTATTTGTTTGCACCTTATGTAATTGAGAATTTAGATGTGTTGTTTTTTGTTTATATCTATTTTGCAAGTCTAATTGCGGGAAATTTACTAACTTTATCTTTCCATAAAGAAGATTACAATTATAGAGCAGTCGGTGCTTCAGGAGCCGTTATGGGAATTATTTATAGCGCTATTTTATTAGAACCAAATTTGTATATGTATGGTTTTATTCCTGGATATATTTTCGGATTTATCTATTTGTTATTTTCTATTTATGGAATGAAAGCTAAGAAGGACAACATTGGTCACGTGGCACATTTTGGTGGTGCAATTGGTGGTTATTTAATAACTCTAGCCAGAAGGCCTGATCTTTTTCAATCAGAAACGATTACGGTTATTGCCTTATTGATTCCAATTGTAGTATTGTTTTTCTTGTTAAAATTTAATAAGCTGTAAAAAAAAAGTTTGGCACAATAGTTGAAATTATAAATATAAAAGAACTTATTATGAGAAAATTATTTTTAGTACTAACTTTAATTACAACTATGGTACAAGCGCAAGAGGTGAAACAAATTCCTCAAATTAGTGTTTCGGGAGAAGGTAAAATTAAAGTAACTCCTGATGAAGCTACAATTACAGTTGCTGTTGAAAACACAGGTAAAGAATCAGCTGAAGTAAAGAAGAAAAATGATGAAGCTGTTGATAAAGTTTTGAAGGTTATCAAACAAGCTGGGATCGCTATGGCTGATTTTCAAACGCAGCGTGTCAATTTATATAAAAACTACGATTATAACACGAAGAAATATTCTTACGTAGCGAATCAAACGATATCAATTCATTTGAAAGACCTTGTAAAATATGATAAATTAATGATGGATTTAGTAGATTCGGGTATTAATAATATTCAAGGAGTTGAATTTCAATCTTCAAAAATTAAGGAATTTGAGCGTCAAGCGCGAAAGGAAGCAATGCTTAATGCCAAAGAAAAAGCAACCGATTATGTTTCTGTGTTAGCAGGACAAAAAGTTGGGAAAGCCTTGTTGATTTCTGACAATTCGTCAACAAATTACCCAAGACCACCAATGTATGCAATGATGAAAGAGTCGATGGTAGCTGGTGAAACAATGCCAAGAGAAACTTTAGCCATCGGAGAAATCGAAATTACGTCGACAGTTACTGTTAGTTTTTTATTAGAATAATAGCATTAATTTAGATTCAAAAAAAGCCAGGATGTAAATGCTGGCTTTTTTCTTATATTTTTTGTTTTTCTAAGTAATCCACTGCATATCTACCTTCATTAAAGAGTAAATCTAATATGCTGAGATTGTTTAAAAACCCGTATTTTTCATTAAAAACTTGGGTATATTTTTCAACTTGTGTTGTATCTTTTTTTCCATTCACCAAGGTTCTGAAATCTTTAAAATCAGTTGCTTCGTGATTGTATTCCGCTGTCTTTTCAACATCAAAACCAATTCCTAAGCATGCATTAATGACTTCAAAGGTTTCGAAATTTAAATCCATTATAAATTCGTGTTTCTTACCGAATAAAGGTCTTAAATCATCTTCAAAATATTCAAAAAAAGGAGAAGTTCGATAGGCTGATTCTAAGGATTTCCAGTGATTTTTTTGCCATCCGGATGCATTGTCAATTCGAACTTCTTTGAATTTTTGATGTTTTTCATTGCTTTGTTTCACAGGAATATTCAACAGTTGTAAACCATTCGCACCATAGATATACATTCTATTCCGGTTAGTTTGTTTCTGAAAACTATCTTCCATTTCAAAAGTTACTGAATCCGCCTTAGCCATAGCAATATAATGACTTATGGATGGGAAATACGTTGGATGGATTAGAATGTTCATTGGTAAAACGATGTGCTACTTACTGATTTTCTTCTCTTTTCTTCTTTTTATTTCTAAAATAATCAAAAGCAAAATAGCCCGCTAAAGCAAATAAGAAATATTTAAAATATGATTGAGGTTGGCCTTCACCACTAACGGTTGTAAACAATCTGTCCCAACGGATGCTCCAGTTTTTGATACCATCATTTATCCCTGCAATACTCATCCAAATGAAGATAGGTTTTCCAACGATATGATCACCTGGAACAAATCCCCAATAACGAGAATCTAATGAATTGTGACGGTTATCTCCCATCATCCAATAATAATTCTGTTCAAATGTGTATGAAGTAGCTACTTTTCCGTTAATTCTGATTTCATCACCAGTTATTTTTAAATCTTTTCCTTCATATTCACCAATTACTTTTTTATAAAAAGCGATATTATCTTTGTTTATTTCTATAGTTTTTCCAGCTTCAGGAATATAAATCGGACCCATATTATCCACATTCCATTCTTTTGTGAAAGGGAAAATAGATTTGTCAGTTTCTTTATGAATAATTCGTTCTACCTTAGTTAAACCTGGAATGTTTTTCATACGTTCCGCAGAAGCGTAAGGCAAAGCGCTAAAAATCAAAGTGTCTTTTGCAATTTGTCCAAAACCATCTGTAATGTCTAATTCCTTTTTTAGGTAATCTAAATCAACAGCTGTTTTACCGTCCCATGCCACTTTATAAGAGTACTGTGGTCTGGCTCTTTCAGGAAGAATTGACTCTTTTCCGTTAATAAAAACAATACCATCTCTGATTTCAAATTGGTCACCGGGAATCGCCGTACAACGTTTTACATAGTTTGTTTTCTTGTCAATTGGTTTGTCATAGCGTTTGTCCGCCGCTTTATACATGTGAAATAATGTATCTGCTGGCCAGTTAAAAACTACAATATCATTACGTTCAATTTTTTGAATCGCTGGGAATCTGAAAAACGGAAGCTGTGGTTTTTCTAAATATGATTTTACTTTTATAATAGGTAAAGTATCGTGAACCATTGGTGCAGCAATTGGCGTCAAAGGTGTTCGCGCACCATAATGAAACTTACTTACAAATAAAAAATCGCCAACCAATAGTGACTTTTCTAACGAAGCCGTTGGAATAGTAAAGGGTTGAATAAAATAGGTATGAACCAAAGTTGCTACAACTATTGCAAATGACAAAGAACCCAAAGTATCCATTGTTTTATTTGGAGCTTTTAAGTCGCGATTTGCATAATATGTTACTTCTTGTGTATAATTTACATAGGCAATATAAAATCCTAATGTAACAACACCCAAAACCATATCCAAGGTAGATTTTTTACCGAAAGTTCTGAGTGTTTCAATCCAAATAATAGGAAATATAAACAAGTTAATTACCGGAATAAATAGTAATAAAATCCAATATTTTGGACGGTTGATGATTTGCATCAAAATAATACCGTTGTACACTGGAATAAATGCTTCCCACGCTTTTCTACCTGCTTTTACATACAATTTCCAAGTTCCTAATCCGTGAATTATTTGTACTATTAGAATAAAAAACAACCAACCTGATACTTCCATATTTTTATTTTTTATACAGAAAAATCAAATTTTTATTGAGATTCTTCTGCTTTTTTATTTTTTTATTTTAATCCAAGAACATCTTTCATAGTGAAAACACCTTTTTTACCCACTAACCATTCTGCGGCAACAACAGCTCCAAGGGCAAAACCTTCTCTACTGTGAGCGGTATGTTTTATTTCAATTTGGTCTACATTACTGTTATAAAATACGCTATGTGTTCCCGGTATATTTTCAATTCTTTTGGCTTCGATGTGAATTTCTTTACTAATTGGAGTTTCTAAGGTCCAATTTGTATAATCTGAATTCTTAATGATGCCGTCTGCCAACGTAATCGCTGTTCCGCTTGGTGCATCTAACTTTTGCATGTGATGAATTTCTTCCATTGAAACATTATATTGTTTCAAATTGGTCATCATTTTAGCCAAATATTCATTCAATTCGAAAAAGACATTTACGCCTAAACTAAAATTCGAAGCATAGATAAAACTACCTTGTTTGGCTTCACACAAATCCACGATTTTTTGATAATTAACTAACCAACCTGTTGTTCCTGAGATTACTGGAATTCCGTTATTTAAACATGCTGTAATATTCACTGCAGCACTGTTGGGAACACTAAAGTCAATTGCTACATCTGCTAACTGCAAACCATCAAACGAAATATCCTGATCTTTTCTTAAGACAATTTCGTGGCCGCGTTCTAAAGCTATTTGTTCAATAACCTTTCCCATTTTTCCGTATCCTAAAAGTGCTATTTTCATTTGAAGAGTAAGTTGCGTTTATGGAGTAATTGTTACCTAATATTTTGTTAAAAATTCAAGGTAAGCGATAAACCATAACTATATTTATAATCAAGTTCGTTTTGATTCAAGTCGGGTTTTACGGTTAAATTGTCATTTACGTTGAATTGCATTAAATGGGCGTCAACATTTGCATCAACGATATTTAAGATATAAATTCCTGCTGTTATCAAAGCAGATAAATCTCTATTTCTTTGATGAAATTTTTGACCTCTGATTAATTGGTCATCAGAAAAATCACCATATTTTGTATCTAATTCACCTAAGGAGGTTCCTGCTAATCGTTTTTTATATTCATTTCTAAAGCCTTTGTATGCTTTTTGGTTAAAAGTATAAAAATAAATACCAGCACCCATACCACCATAAACAATTGGAATTTTCCAATATTTTTTATTGTATGCTTGTCCTAATCCTGGTACTAAAGCAGAAAGGAAACCCGCTTTTGCAGGAGCATTCGGATCGATAACATTTTTTATGGTATCGGCCGCACGCAATTGCATTTCTTGTTGTGCGTTTGCCCCTAAAGTCAGAAACAAACACACAATAATGGCTATGTAACGAAAGCGCTTCACTAGGAATTAATTAATTTCAAGATACGATTAAAGTCTTCTTCTGAATGAAAAGGGATCGTTATTTTACCTTTACCATTTCCAGCTACTTTAACATCAACTTTTGTTCCAAAATAGTTTGCAAAAACCTTTTTCTCGTCTTCGGCTATGTCAAAACTATTATCTTTTGTTGTTTTATCCGTTTTTGGTTTTAAGCTATCTTGATAATTTTTTACCAAGGCCTCTGTTTCTCTAACCGATAAGTTTTGAGTAACTACTTTATGATAAATATCACTTTGAATGTCTTGATTCTCGATACCAATTAACGCTCTTCCGTGGCCCATTGAAATAAAACCATCTCGCATTCCAGTTTGAATAATTGGATCTAATTTAAGTAAACGTAAATAGTTAGTAATTGTAGAACGTTTTTTTCCTACACGTTCACTTAGTTCTTCTTGTGTTAAACTTATTTCTTCAATTAATCTTTGATAAGAAATCGCTACTTCAATTGGATCTAAATCATGGCGCTGGATATTTTCTACCAATGCCATCACTAACGATTCGTTATCATTCGCTAAACGAATGTAAGCTGGGATTGTAGTTAATCCAATTAATTTTGTGGCACGCAAACGACGTTCTCCAGAAATTAGTTGGAATTTATTAAACTCTAATTTTCTTACGGTAATTGGTTGAATTACACCTAATTCTTTTATCGATTTGGCTAATTCTTGTAATGTCTCTTCATTGAAATTCGTTCGCGGTTGAAACGGATTAATCTCAATAGATTCAATATCTAATTCAATAATACTTCCTACAACTTTATCTGCATTTTTGTCCTCAACCGATTTAATATCGTTGTTTGGGTCTTTTAATAAAGCGGATAATCCTCTTCCTAAGGCTTGCTTTTTTACGGCTTTTGTCATCTTCTAAATATTATTGATTTTTCTTAATAATTTCTTCCGCTAAACTTAGATAATTTGAAGCTCCTTTACTTGTAGCATCATAGTTAATGATACTTTCTCCAAAACTTGGTGCTTCACTCAATTTAGTATTTCTTTGAATGATAGTGTTAAAAACCATATCGTTGAAATGTTTTTGTACTTCTTCAACAACTTGATTTGATAATCTCAAACGAGAATCAAACATCGTCAATAACAATCCTTCAATATCTAAATTTGGATTATGTATTTTCTGAACACTTTTAATTGTATTTAATAATTTACCCAATCCTTCCAATGCAAAATATTCACACTGAATAGGAATAATTACACTATCGGCCGCCGTTAAAGCATTTAATGTTAATAAACCTAATGATGGTGCGCAGTCAATTATGATGTAATCATATTGATCTTTTACACTTTCCAAGGCTTGTTTAAGCATATATTCGCGATTTTCCTTATCAACTAATTCAATTTCAATCGCGACCAAGTCAATGTGAGCAGGAATTACCGAAACATTAGGTGCAGAACAAGATACAATCGCATCTTCTGGAGTTGCGCTATGTTCTAAAACTTGGTAGGAACCTATTTCAACACTTTCCACATCAATTCCTAAACCAGAACTGGCATTGGCTTGCGGATCGGCATCAATTAAAAGCACTTTTTTTTCTAAAACGCCGAGTGATGCTGCTAAATTAATAGAAGTTGTAGTTTTCCCTACGCCACCTTTTTGATTGGCAATTGCAATGATTTTACCCATTTGATAGTTAAAAAATTTAAGCTGTAAAAATACAATTATTTATGGTTTTTTCAAGTCAATTTTGTTAACAATAGTCTAAAGTGTTGTTTCACTGATTTATATCGATCAAAAAAAGGTATTGTAAAGATTATGCAAGACAAATTTTAATTTTTTAATCACTTCTGGGAAGCTTTCTTTTAAGTTTTGCTCCGTATTAATTTTATTTATTTGCCGAATAATGTGTGAAATATGAGCTACTTTTTAGTTGATATTCTACTATTTTTTTTATTTGGTTTAATAATTTTTAAAATATTCCAATGTTCTTTACTTTTGTCTTTTTTTAATTTTTTATTCCTAAAATAACTTGAAAATTATCATCCTAACTCCAATGGATATTGAGGAAGCTAAAGTCCTTGATGCCCTTTCACGTTTGCCAAATTTAAACCATACTTATGAAGTAATAGTTTCAGGAATTGGTAGAGAAGGTACGGCTAAAACCTTGCTGAATTTACCAGCACATGATGTTTGTGTGCTTATGGGATTTGCAGCAATAGTAGGAAAAGAAGCAGCTTTACCCATTGAATTAGGCTTTGGAAAACCAATAGAAATTACAAATGCCTCGCTATACGGTTACGAAGGCGGCTTATTTGAAAACGGAAAACCCATCATCACCGAAAAACCAAAGCTAAATTTACCTTGTTTATCTTCTTTAACTTCTGATAAGTTTGTAAGAACGACCGATTTAGCTGAAAAAACGGTTGTAAATATGGAAGATTACACGTTTAAATTTTTGAAAAAACCACAAGATTTTATCGTGCGCATCATCTCCGATTTTTTACCTCACGAAACCGAAATCGACTTTTTTGAAGAAGTAAAAAGTATTGATTTTTTGGAAGGTGTGATGGCGGTGGATGATTATTTGGAACGAAGATAGCACTAATGTTTTTACAACGCTGATTTTACAGATTTTATTAAAAGAAAACACCAACATTTTTGCTGGTGTTTTTTAGAATCTAAAAAAAAATATTTAATATTTTTTTTATTTTGATACAAATAATTTATTTACAAAATTTCTTATTGTTTATAATGCTATTATGAATTTTCTGTTAATTTTTAATAAAAGTTTTATTAATAATACCTTTATTGGTATTTAGTTTTAATATGTAATTTCCTGGTTTTAAATTTGTTAAATCAATTGAAGCGTTGGGATTTAACGTAACTAATATAACTTGTCCAAGTAAATTATAAATTTCTAATTTATAAATTTCAAAATCACTGCTAATACTTAGATAATCATTTACGGGGTTAGGATATATCAAAATATCGTCTAATGGTTCTATGTTTTGGTTGCTTAAAGAAGCTATTGTAGTATCATAATTATTAGTTGTTACAGCATAATTATAATCAAAAAGTATATTAACTTGATTACTGAAAACATCTCCCACAACTAAATTAGGTAAAGTTTTAATTTTGAAAGATAAATATCCTTTATTGTTGTTTGGGAGAAAATCTAAATTAATGTTTTCAAAAATAAAATCTACTTTATTATTGATAATTTTTGTGACAAATGAATGACTACTATTTAAAGGAGTTAGAGTTGAAATATTAAATTTTGTAACATCAATTAAATCTTCTATAACAATTTTTTCAGCCTTGTAGGAACCTGTATTTTCGAAACGAATAAGATAATGAGCATAGTTATCAATTATACTCGCATCTACAATTGTTCCTTGTAGACAAGTTTTGTCATTAGGGTCGTATGAACCTACAACGGTTTGATTTAAATTAAATGTATTGTCTTCAACTGATTCATCAGTGTTTGTTGTTGAAATTAAAATATTAAAATTTAAAACATCATCATTGTTAACTGGTGGGGTTTCAATAGTTGAATTTAGGTTGAAAATTATATTAATTTCTCTTTCTTCAAAAGGCAGTAAATTTGAATAATTCCATGTGAAACTATTTGATGTAGAACTATTGAATGGTAGACTTGTAGATACCAAATCTAAAACTGAATTTTCAAAGGTTAAAGTAAAATTTCCGTTTTCAGTTTGGTTTCCTTTGTTTTTATAAACCAATTTATAATTTGCGTCAAAACCTGGGCGAGCACTGTTTATTGGTAAAATTACTATTTCCACATCAGAATGAATGCCATTTGGTGTAATACAAAAATCTTGTATTAGTGGACTTGTTTGAGATGGAAAGCTAGCCGTAAAACTCGTTGGAGAAATATTAAAATAACTTGAATTTTCAATATTTGGAACTAAAGTATAATTACCTGATTCTACTGAAAAACTGTATTCTCCTGATGAATTAGCAATAAAAGTTCTAGTGTCTGTTCCATTGTTAATTTGCAAATTTAAATTAGGAAGATTTAAATCAGAATCACTACACCCATTGCTTTCAAAATCAAATTTATTTTCACCTTTAATGGTGTAATAATTTCCCCCTAATAATTTTGCCATTCCATAAACTGGAACATTATTTATAATGTTAAAACGCAAGTTAGATCCATAATCAAGATTATATAAAAGAATCCCATTATCATTTAGTGTTTTTAAACCACTTACTATAGATTGTAAATTTAATGGAGCAACATCAATGTCAACTTCACCATTTTCTTTTAATCTTAATAATTGATGATTATAGGTAGTATATCCATTTGGCGCAATTGTTGTTTCTTGTGTACTACAAATAATCTTATTATCCGAAGTCAATGAGAACGCTTTAATTACTTTATTTGTATTTGAATCATCATAAATAAAACTTAAGTCTAAACTTCCGTCATTATTTAATTTAATAATTTCTTTGCTAACTCCATTAACAATAAAAGTGCCAGACATTATAATTTTGTCGTCACTCGTCACTGCAATATGATCACAATTTATGGACGTAATTAGTGGGTCAACAATTAGTGAATTATCATTTAAAAGATTTCCAGATGAATTAACCCCATATCTTTTTAAACCCGTTCCGCTTACTAGAATTTTTCCATCGTTTTGATAAATCAATGAATATACAGCAAATGTTGTAGTATGATTTAATATTCCACTTCCATTACTAAGTACGCCTAGATTGTTGCACGTATTTGTGCTATTATATGTGTTAAATACACCACCCACAAGTAACTTGTCGTTTGGAAGTGGTAAAATTGCATTTATGTTTCCAGAAAAACCTGCCCCAACAATAGAAAACGAGTTATCATGAGAACCATCTAAATTTAGCTTTATTATTTGTTTAAAAGTTGAACTATTATAAGTTCTATTTCCATTATCGTTACCTACAGATAAAAATATTTTGTCATTAGTGAGATTTGTAGTAATATCTTTTACATAATCTCCTTGAGATATGGTAGTAGAAAATCCAACTCCATTACCATAATTCATTGAATTATCAATACTTCCATCACTGTTTAATCTAATAAAAAACTTTTTGACTTCACCATTGTATAAATGAAAATCACCACAAGCATAAATTTTATTATCAGCTGATTCATGAATATCTAACACTTTACTATCAAAAAAATCTTTTGAAATATTATTGAAATTGATGTTTTTTGTGCCATCGGGATTCATTATTGAAATAAAAATATCAGAACCCAGAGTTGTTGGAATTGATAAATAAAAATTATCATAATTACCACCTGAAGCTAGAATTTTGTTGTCGGAAAATAATGAAACTGTTTTAATGAAATTTAAATCTAAATGAGAAGGATTTAAAAAATTAGTGTCTCTACTTCCATCATTATTTAATCTAACAATGTTATTAGTGAGGCCATCAACATTTCCATTAAACCTATTAAATAAACCAGCTACAAGTATTTTACCATCATCTTGTTTTTTGATTTCATAGACACTTGCTACGTTATAATATGATGAAGATGTGAATCCTGTACCAATATTAAAAGTTGTATCAAGTGTTCCGTCTAAATTTAAGCGTAATAAACATCTTCTGTTAAATGCACTGGTGCTTGATACTAATCTAGCAAAATTTCCACCTACATAAATATGATTGTCATCAATTAAAATTTTATTGATAGTTGTTAAATAATCATTAACGGGTAAAAAATCAACAACAGGGAAAGAACTATCAAATGTTCCATTTGAATTTATTCTAGCTAAACTTTTCATATTATAATTACTACCAATCGTAAGCTGAAAAGAAACATAATATTTATTGTTTGGCGCTAAACATATCGTTCCGTAATATCCGTTAGCGATATTAAATGTGGTGTCCCTAGTGCCATCTGGATTCAATCTTGTAATATTTCTAAGGTTACCATTTCCGATATCACCAATAATAATAATTTTACCATCATCTTGAATCAAAATTTTATTGAATTCATTTGAAGTTACTTTTGCTGTAGAATAACTTGGTAAAAAATTAAATGTATTGTCTAAACTTCCATCTGTATTTAATCGAATCAAAGAATGCACATTTAAATTGTTAAATCTATTAAACTCCCCCATCACTAAAATTTTCCCATCAGGTTGAACAGCAAAATCATTTAATTCAAGCGAACGACTAAGTGTAGTTATATATTTAAAACCCGTTCCAGTATTAAAACTGTCGTCAATAATATTATTGCTACTAATTTTAACTATTTTAGAATTAGTTAACACTAAATTTTTTTGATTGTCTATAACTTCACTTTTTATAACATTTTCGTTAATAAAATTATGACCAATTGGTAGCGTGAAATTATTGAAATTAGGATCCCTATTAAATGAATTAAAATTTTGAGAGTAAGAGAAGTGAAAACAAAATAAAATTAAAATATAAACTAATTTTTTCATGTATAAACTTTTTTTAATTTGTAATGTTATAAAACAGAACTTGTTGAATAAACTTAAGAGTTTTTAATTAAATTTAAAAATAACATTTTAATATATTTACTCCTCCAATAAAACCTCCAATATCGTAATCGCGGCATCGCTAATTTTAGTTCCAGGACCAAAAACAGCTACAGCACCAGCATCGAAAAGGAATTGATAATCTTGTGCTGGAATTACACCACCCACAATTACCATAATATCCTCACGACCATATTTTTTTAGTTCGGCAATTACTTGAGGAACTAAGACTTTATGTCCGGCCGCTAAAGACGAAACGCCTAAAATATGAACATCATTTTCAACAGCTTGTTTGGCGGATTCATAAGGAGTTTGAAATAACGGACCAATGTCCACGTCAAAACCTACATCAGCATAACCTGTTGCTACCACTTTGGCACCACGATCGTGACCGTCTTGTCCCATTTTTGCAATCATAATTCTTGGACGACGTCCATCTTTCTTTGCAAAAGCATCGGCTAATTGTTTTGCTTTCGCGAAACTTTCGTCGTTTTTGATTTCTTTACTATACACGCCGCTAAAACTTCTAATTTGTGCTTTATATCTTCCGTAAACAGTTTCTAATGCATCACTTATTTCACCTAAAGTGGCTCTATATCGCGCTGCTTCTACTGCTAATTTTAATAAGTTACCATTTTTAGTTTTTGCACATTCAATAAGTTTGGCTAAACATTCGGTCACTTTTGCGTTGTCTCTTGTTGCTTTTATTTGGTCTAAACGTTCAATTTGTTGTTTCCGAACCATATTGTTATCTACATCTAGAATGTGCAATGGATCTTCTTTTTCCAAACGGTATTTATTAACCCCAACAATAATATCTTGACTACTGTCAATTCGAGCTTGCTTTCTTGCAGCAGCTTCTTCAATTCTTAATTTTGGAATTCCTGCTTCAATTGCTTTGGTCATTCCGCCTAGTTCTTCTACTTCTTGGATTAAAGCCCAAGCTTTTTCAGCAATTTCAGCAGTTAAACTTTCCACGTAATAACTTCCCGCCCAAGGGTCAACTGTTTTACAAATTTTAGTTTCTTCTTGTAAGAAAATTTGTGTGTTACGTGCAATTCTGGCTGAGAAATCGGTTGGTAAGGCAATTGCTTCGTCCAAAGCATTTGTGTGTAAAGATTGCGTTCCACCAAATGCCGCAGCGGCTGCTTCAATTGCAGTTCGTGCCACGTTATTAAAAGGATCTTGTTCTGTTAAACTCCAACCCGATGTTTGACAATGAGTTCTTAAGGCTAATGATTTCTCATCTTTTGGATGGAATTGTTTTAGTAATTTTGCCCAAAGCATACGAGCCGCACGCATTTTTGCAATTTCCATAAAATGGTTCATTCCAATTGCCCAGAAAAACGACAGGCGAGGAGCGAAGGTGTCAATATCCATTCCGGCAGCTAAACCTGTTCTAATGTATTCTAAGCCATCAGCTAAAGTATACGCTAATTCAATATCTGCAGTAGCTCCCGCTTCTTGCATGTGATAACCTGAAATAGAAATAGAGTTGAATTTTGGCATATTTTTACTTGAATATTCGAAAATATCAGCAATAATTTGCATCGATGGCGTTGGTGGATAAATATAGGTATTTCGCACCATGAATTCTTTCAAAATATCGTTTTGGATGGTTCCTGAAAGCAAGCTCGGAGCAACACCTTGTTCTTCCGCTGCAACTATATAGAAAGCCATAATGGGTAAAACTGCACCATTCATTGTCATAGAAACAGACATTTCATCCAAAGGAATTTGGTCGAATAGCACTTTCATATCTTCAACAGAATCAATAGCTACGCCAGCTTTTCCTACATCACCAAAAACTCTTTCGTGATCCGAATCGTAGCCTCTATGCGTTGCTAAATCGAATGCCACTGATAAACCTTTTTGCCCAGCAGCCAAATTTCTTCGATAAAAGGCATTACTTTCTTCAGCAGTTGAAAATCCGGCATATTGACGAATAGTCCAAGGTCTTCGTACATACATTGTGGTGTAAGGTCCGCGAAGATTTGGTGCAAAACCAGCTCCAAAACCAAGATGTTCTAAATCAGCAATATCTTCTTTTGAATACGTTGGTTTGACTGCTATGTTTTCTGCAGTTAGAAAGTTTTCTTGTTCAGAAACTTCTGCTTGCTGACTTTTAAGGTCTAATTTTAAATGTTGTATGTTTTTTCTCATGATTAATGTTCTTGAGATAAGCGTTCTTGTTCTAATTTTTCAGCCAGTCGTTTTTCAATAATCGGTTTGATTAATGTCTTTCTTTCATATTGCTTCACGAAAGGAAACAACTCTAAATCATCTTTCATTCGATCGTTTTTGTTGGGATATTTATTGGTTCCTAGCAAAACTTCTTTCCCTGAATCAAATAATTCTTGTTCCTTCTTAGCACTTTCGTTGATTTTTCGTTGAATTGTACCTTCAATTAATTGGGAAATCAAACCGCCATTTGTTTCAATATCTTTAAACAATTCCAATGCTTTTTCTGCTAATTGACTGGTTAAAGATTCAATATAATAAGCACCATCTGCAGTATTGTTTACTTTGTCAAAATAACTTTCGTGCTTTAAAACTAACAATTGATTGCGTGCAATTCTGTCGCCAAACTCATTGTCTTTGTGGTAAATAGCGTCATAAGCCAAGTTCGCTACAGCATCGGCTCCTCCTAATATTGCCGACATACATTCCGTAGTTGTCCGCAACATATTTACATTGTAATCGTATAACGTTTTGTTGCGTTTTGTAGGAGTTGCAATGATAATGCAATCCAAATTATGGTTGTATTCTTTAGCTAACGTGTTGAATAGAATTCGCAAAGCTCTCAATTTTGCAATTTCAAAGAAATAATTCGTTCCAACGGTTACTTCAATTGTAATGGGTTGGTTTATTGAGGAAATTCTGTTGAAATATTCATTAAGATGTGCTAAAGTGTAGGCTAATTGTTGTACCATATTAGCACCAGCATTTTGATAAATTCCGGTTGCAATTGTTATGTATGGGATTTTTGTTTTAGAGGCAATTATAGTTACTTTTTCGAAATCTTTTTCAATGTTCTCATACCAATTACCATCTTTAGATAATTGGCCAATCGGGTCAATTTGAAGAATGAACTTCGCATTATTTTTCGAGGCGAATTCGTCTACTTTCGAAATAAATTCAGTTGATAAGAAAGGCAAATTGAAGTAATAAGTTGTATTTTCTAAAGGCAGATTTCGCATTAAATCTTCAATCGAAGTTGCCTCACTTTCAATCGTAAAACGAATGCTTTCAGCACCTCTTTGCAATGTATCTAAAGCTCTCGCATTCGATTTTTGAACATCGTGTACAAAAATATTCTGAACAATTACAAATGGAGTAGATGATGAAAGGATAGCTGCATTGATTTCGGTTTCATCGTTATGATAAAACGGTTTTACTTTTATGCCTTCTGGGCTTTCCCATACTAATGTTTCGTTGTAATCAGCACCTTTTAAATCGTATTGAATTTGTTGCTTCCACTGTTTAGAAGTAACGGCTTCAAAATCGGAAAATAGATTATTGTTAGTCACGATTCTTATCTTTAATTGTTACTAATTGATTTTTTAGCCCCAGCTTCTTTTTCTGCTTTTTTATCATCCTCAAAATCGATGATGTAAATATCTTCATCGGCACGTTTCATATAATACTTCTCGCGCGCGTAACGTTCAACTTGGTCATCATTCTTTAGTTCTTTGATACTGGTGCTATCTTTTTTAATTTCGGTTTTATAATAATTGATATTATCTTCAATTTCATCGATTTCTCTATTTAAAACACGATGTTCTAAATAGGAATAATTATCTAAAAATAAAATCCAAACGGCAAAGAAAATCAATACCAAAACATAGCGATTCGCTAAAAATTTCAGGAACGGATATTTGGTGATTAAATTCTTTAACTTGTTCATTTTATGAAATTCTTTGGTTAATTACAGCACGAACTACATCAATGGCAACAGTGTTGTATTTATCATTTGGAATAATAATATCTGCAAATGCTTTTGTAGGCTCAATAAATTGTTCGTGCATTGGCTTTAAAGTCGTTTGATAGCGGTTTAAAACTTCTTGCATATCTCTTCCACGTTCGGCAATATCACGTTTTAATCTTCTAATTAAGCGTTCGTCAGAATCTGCGTGAACGTACACTTTAATGTCGAATAATTCTCTTAATTCTGGATTAGTTAGAATCAAAATACCTTCAACTATCATTACTTTTCTTGGGTGTGTGATGATTTTATCATCTGTTCTGTCGTGCGTTACGAAGGAATAAACCGGTTGCTCAATAGTATTCCCTTCTTTCAAATCCTTAAGATGCGCCACTAATAATTCGAAATCAATCGCTCTTGGATGATCAAAATTAATTTTCGTACGCTCCTCATACGATAAATGATGCGTTTCTTTATAGTACGAATCTTGTGAAATGATTCCCACTTCCGTAGAGGGTAACTCATTCATAATCTGATGTACAACAGTTGTTTTTCCACTTCCGGTTCCTCCGGCAATTCCAATAATTAGCATATAAAAGAGATAGATTGATTCTGTTAGCAAAAATAGAAATAATAATCCAAGGGTTTTTGTTTTCTACAGAAACTTTTTCAGAATAGCTGCTAAAAAAATATAGTCGTAATTCAACTTTTGATTAATGATGATGGATGTTTTTAATGCGTAAGAATTTCTAATACACGATTATATAAATTATTTCAAAAATATAGTTTGATTTATTTGTTACACTAAAATTTAATGTTATATTTGCACTCTGTTTTCGGGGTGTAGCGTAGCCCGGTCATCGCGCCTGGTTTGGGACCAGGAGGTCGCAGGTTCGAATCCTGCCACCCCGACAAAACCTTCTTGATTTATTTCAAGAGGGTTTTTTGTTTTTAAGATCTTATGAAAATAGTATTTCATCGTCAATCGTTAATTCTAATTTAAATTTGAGACTTAATTTTAATTAAAAACTTACATTTGTATTTTTAAAAGAATAAAGTTATGTCAGATACAATTGAAAAAGTAAAATGTTTGATTATAGGTTCCGGACCGGCAGGATATACCGCAGCTATATATGCTTCTAGGGCTAATATGTTTCCGGTTTTATATCAAGGAACGCAACCGGGTGGTCAATTAACAACAACAAATGAAGTAGAAAATTGGCCTGGAAATCCGGAAGGAATTACTGGACCGGAAATGATGATTGGCTTACAAGAACAAGCGCAGCGTTTCGGCGCAGATGTTCGTGATGGATGGGTAACAAAAGTAGATTTTTCTGGGGATACCCACAAAGTATGGATACAAGATGATAAAGAAATACACGCTGAAACGGTTATCATTTCAACAGGAGCTTCTGCAAAATATTTAGGTTTACCTTCGGAGCAAAAATATCTTAATTTAGGTGGTGGTGTTTCTGCTTGTGCAGTTTGTGATGGATTTTTCTACAGAAATCAAGAAGTTGTAATTGTTGGTGCAGGTGATAGCGCTTGTGAAGAAGCACATTATCTATCTAAACTATGCACAAAAGTTACTATGTTAGTAAGAAGTGAGCAATTTAGAGCATCGAAAATAATGGAAGCACGTGTTCGTAAAACAGCAAATATTGAGATTTTGATGAATCACGAGACTGTTGAGGTTTTAGGAGATGGGCAAGTAGTTACAGGTGTAAAAGTGTTAAATAAAACAACTAATGTTGAGAATGAAATTCCTGCAACTGGGTTTTTCGTTGCTATTGGGCATACACCAAATACACAGATTTTCAAGGATTTCTTAAACCTTGATGAAACGGGTTATATTATAAATACTCCTGGAAGTTCAAAGACTAATATTGAAGGCGTATTTGTGTCAGGAGATGCTGCTGATCACGTATATCGTCAAGCTATTACTGCAGCTGGTACAGGCTGTATGGCTGCTTTAGATGCAGAACGATATTTAGCTTCTAAAGAGTAATTTTTATAAATATAGAAAACAAAAAATCCGACTTAAGTCGGATTTTTTGTTTTCTATATTTTTTTTGACTTCTTATTTTTCTTTCTTACGAAGCAACGCGTTATTTATAAATTTATTGATGACAATCCTCGGCTCACCTAATAATTCAATTTCTGATTTTCCTGATGCTTCTATGATAATTTCTTTTGTTACCTGAACTTTACAGTTTACATATTGCTCTGCATTTAGATCTAAGTTTTTAATAGAATATTTAGGTCCGCTTATGCTTGCATTGTTGTCTAGTCTCATTTTAACATTTGCGCTCGTTCCTTCAATAGTTGCCTTACTTTTTTGGTACATATCAATTTTTGCCTCAGTTGCGTCTACTAGCGCTTTTAATTCAGAATTTTTACTTAATTCTAAGGAGATACTTTCTGCTTTTACATTTATTTCTGCTTCTGATTTATCGTCCAGAACTAAGTCAAAATATTTAGATTTTACGTTTAAAAAGGACTTTGAATAATCGTAATTTTTAATCGTAATTTTTTCTAATTCCAAATCAGCTAATGCTTTAATTTGTGCTTCATTTCGAGCGGTAATTAATTTCAATGAATCTGAATAATTTATACGAATGGCAAATTTTTTATAATTTGAGGGAGTTTTTAAAGCAGTTACACGCAAAGTGTTGCCGGCTACTTCAAAATTAATGATGTCATGTAAATTGTCATCAGCTTCTATCTCCAATGTGTGGTTTTCACTCTTTACTAAAAAAACTTCAAAATTATCGTTGATTTCTATATTCTCAAAACTGTTTATTTCTTTTACTGCTACGGTTACAATTTTAGAACCTTTTATTTTTTCTTTTTTTTGGGCAAAAGATAATTGGGTTACTAACAAAGTAACTAAAAGAAATTGGATGTTTTTAAACATTTTAATAGGTTTTTGTTTTTACAAATATAAGATAAAAACATCAGTGTAAATGCTGATGTTTTTATCTTATATACTATAATATGGCTTCTATCAAATTTATTATGAATGTGGCTACAAAATCGATAATTTGAATGACTAACTTTATCATAGGGATTGACTTTAGTTTATTACTACAATTGCTTTGTAAAAATAGCGGAATACGTTGGTTTTTAATGTTAATAGATTATTAATAGTTTGTTAAATTTATTAATAACTTTAATTATCGTATCTATTTACTCTATCTTTTTAAACAATTCTACCTAAAATACTTAAGTTAATTTTAATAGTAAATAAATAAAGTATTAGTCTTATATTTTAGTTTATTGGCTGGTCTATGATTTCTGTTGCTTCAAGTTTGTTTGTATCAATTTCACTACCACTTGAAAAGTCCGTGTACAACTGTTTCGCTTTTCCTGAAACAATAATAGTACTTCCACTAGATGCTACACAGTTAACTTTGTCAAATTCTAATGCTGCAATTATTTGACTTCCATTACTTGTTTGAATATCGATTTTATTTCCCGCCAATGTGTTCGTTGTATTTATTGTAGCGCCACCTGATGCCTTTAATCCGGCAAATGATTTGGCAGTTACGCGAATGTTTATTGTAGACATAAAACTTACTTTACCCTCAATTTTCAGCATTAAGATACCGTTTTCAACTTTTGTTATAACACGTTTCAGCAAATTATCGTCAGTTTCTACTTCCACTTGATTTGAAGTTCCCTGCGTTACTGTCACATTTAGACCGGCAGTTGCTATAACTTTATCAAAATTTTCGGTAATTGTTCTTTTCTCAGTGATAACAGATCCGCTTCCCTCTTCGTCTTCACTAATACGCGCATTAGGATTACATGAAGCTAATGTGATAGCAAATATCAATACTATTTTCGTAATGTTTCTCATAATTTTAATTTTATAGGTTAAGATTTTTATTTGGATTTATTATTTATTTGCGATTTCTTGTGATTATCAATTGTAGAAATCGCTAAAAGTCAACTGTCATTCGATTTTAATTTACGATTCTTGCAATTTTATTTTTTTCTCTCACTTGATTATTAACAAAGAAAGTAAAAAAAATGGAATTATTGATGCATTTTCTTAGGATTTCTTTTCACAAATATAAAAAAAAACATCAGATTTTATACTGATGTCTTAATTTTATATGTTAAATAATAGTTTCTGTTAGGTTGATGATAATTGCTGCTAAATATTCTACTATTTGAAGGACTAATTTTATCATAAGCTTCGAATTTATTTCGTTAATGGATAATATTAAATGCTAGTACTAAATAAATTAGTATTCAGATTGTTACAGATTAATCTTTGTCTACGCTTCCACCTGAAGATTCAATTTTTATTAGTTTTTTTGGTATCTTAACATATTCAATTGTACTACCGCTTGAGGCATGCGCATCAAGTTTCACTATTGGATTTACTCTGGTTCCGCTTCCGCTGGATGCCTTTGAGAAAGCTTCATTTGTGACAAGTTCATTTGCATCAATGTCACTTCCACTTGACGAATTGGTTTGTAATTGTAAAGCTTTTCCAGAAATTGTCACTGTACTTCCGCTTGATGTTTCGCAACTTACATTTTCATATTCTAGCATAGCGTTGATATCGCTACCACTGGTAGATTTCAACGAAATAGAAGTTCCTCTTAAAGTATTTCGCGTATCAATTGTTGCACCACTTGAAGCTTCTAAACCTGCTATTTTCGGCATTTGCACTTTCACATCGATGCTAGACATTGTATTAGTATTTTGCTTTAATTTAATAATTAATACACCATTTTCTACTTTAGTTACTACATATTTCATTACGTTATCGTCTGTTTCAACAACAATTTCTTGCAGATTTCCTTGCGTAACAATTACATTTATACCCGTACTCGCATCAATTTTATCAAAACCTTCTGTAATGCTTCTCTTTTCCGTAATAATATTTCCACTTCCAATATTAACATTTCCATTGCAAGAAACTAATCCAATTGTTAGAATTACTAAAACTATTTTAAGACTATTCTTCATGATTATTCTTGTTTGTTAGTTGGTTGATTTTTTGTGTTGATTTCAATTTTAATACTTTCTACTTCTTGTTGATTTTCTTTGATTGGCCTTTTTACTAAAACACCATTTTCATCATAAATAATAGTAGCATTCGGATCATTTTCGATTGTATTATTACCGTCTTCATCGGATGAATAATTGTAAGTTGAAGTTTTCTTTTCTACGCGATAAATATTATTTAAAGAGTTTCTAAAATCAAAATAATCAGTATCAGATTGATTAAAATTTTCGAAATTATCATCTGTTTTAAACATAGTTCCTTTTGGTAAGTACAAAAATATTTCTACCCCTTGACCTCGAAATTTATTTTCAATTGATGATAAAATATAATTGTCTAAAATTAAAGTGTTGCCTTCAATTTTATAACCATATTTTATTTTTTCAGCTCGTTTCTTAGCTTCGTTGATACTTTTGCCTTTAGCTATTTTTTCAATTTGAAGATAAGCGACATTCTCATCCGTTTCCATAATTTCTATAGAAACATTGTTGGAATATATGACATCTTTACTGTTTTCATCTTGCGTTAGTTTAAAACTACTATTGCGGACGCTGTTTTTAGAATAGAAATCATTATTTTTAAATTTGATAAATAATGTATCATTTGGTGTAATAACTAAGGCTGCTTTTTGAATTACTTTTCCGTCAAAAGCTATTTTTGTTACCTCATTAATTCCTAAAGTGATAAAACTTCCTACAGCTATAATCCAAAGTGCTAATAAGATATACTTTATCGGATTTCCAATTGATTTTAGGTTGGTAATCAATATCTTCAAAGACAAGATTAACAAGAAAAATAATGGAATTCCGAAAGCTAAAATAAACAAGATACCTTGTATCCAAAGTGGTGTTTCTAAACCGATTGGTGAATTAATGTGATTCAAAATGTAATTATCAGGCATTGCAGAAGAAAAAATCATTACAACTCCAGTTATAAAAATTCCTAGTAAAGAAAGTGAAGCAAAGATGAATAATAATCCTCCTAAAAATTTACCTGCTACTGTAAACAAAGTCGTTAGTATTGTTGACAAGGAGCTACCAACTTTTCCGGCACCGTCTGCTATTTTCTGATGGTCTAAATTACTTATTTTATCTGCAATTCCATCTATTCCATCTTTCACTTTTTTTTCAATACTCGATATATTGATAGGTTCGCCTTTCATTTCTAACTTTTGAGAGGTTGTTAATGCTTCCGGAATTAAAATCCACAATATTAAATAAATAAGTAATGACGTTCCAAACGTAATCCATGGAGAAATGATGAAAAGAATTCTTATCCATAACGGATCGATATTTAGATAGTGACCAAATCCTGAAGCAACTCCTCCTAAAATAGAATTATCGTGATCTCTATAAAGACGTTTAGATTTTTTATTAGAATCGTTTGAAGAAGTAAAGCTGGAGAAATTAGTGTTTTCATCATCAATTTTATAGTCCTCAGGTTGCCCCATAATTGCTATAACCTGGTCGATTTCTACTAAACCAACAACTTGTTTTTCGTTTTGCAAACGTTCTTGAAACAATTCTGCAATTCGAGTTTCAATATCGCTCATAATTTCATCTCTTCCGTCTGGTGCAAGAGAGCGTTTCACCGCATCAAAATAACGCGATAATTTTTGATAGGCATCTTCATCAATATGGAAGAAAAAACCTCCTAAATTTATACTTATTGTTTTGTTCATGACTGTTAGTTTTGATGAGTTATTATGTTTACAGCGTCTGCTAATTCTTTCCAAGTGCCGTCTAATTCTTGCAAGAAATTCTTTCCTTCGGCGGTTAAACCGTAATATTTTCTAGGCGGTCCTGAAGTAGATTCTTCCCACCGATAGCTTAATAAGCCATCGTTTTTTAATCGGGTTAATAAAGGATAAACTGTACCTTCTACTACAAGTAATTTTGCGTTTTTAAGCGATTCAAGTATTTCAGAAGTATAAGCATCTTTTTCTTTAAGTACCGACAAGATGCAGAATTCTAAAACGCCTTTACGCATTTGCGCTTTAGTGTTTTCGATGTTCATAATTCATTTTGATTTTGTTGATTAAACTGGTCATTTTTTGATTTTTTGGCTTGGGCCATTTGATTGATTTGATGATTGAAACTATATAACCTATTATTTTCTTATACAAAGATAATGCTAAAAGAAGGTAGTATGTAAGGCATAGTACTAATATTTAACATAAATTTAACAAATAAAAAAATACTAGGAATGCATAGTATTTTTTGTATTTTTACAAAAAAATCAATGAATTATGGAGTTTACACCTGCTAAATTAAATCTTTTTACCTTTTTTAAATTGCCTTCTGCTTTTTGGAGTGGTGTGCGTGTAAAATCGGTTTCTCCCGAAGTCTGTGAGGTAACTGTAAAACACCGATGGTTTAATCAAAATCCTTTTAACTCAATGTATTTCGCTGTGCAGGCAATGGCTGCCGAATTTACCACAGGAGTTTTGGTAATGTTCCAAATCAAACAATCAGGAAAGAATATATCCATGTTAGTAGCGCAAAATAAAAGTGTCTTTACCAAAAAAGCCACGGGAAGAATTACATTTTGTTGCACTCAAGGTGATTTGATTAAAGACACTATTCAAAAAGCAATTGATACAAAAGAAGGACAAACAGTTTGGTTAACTTCCGTTGGAAAAAACGAAAAAGGAGAGCAAGTTTCGGAAATGCAATTTGAATGGACTATTAAACTAAGAGCTTAATGATTTATTAATTTTGAATGGATTCATCAAGTTTTGAAGCCTAATTTTCCTTCCTAAACATAAGTTAATTAGCTTTTATTCCCTTTTATTTGGTTGTAACTTTGATGAAAACAGAAAAAGATGACCATTTTAATTACAGGAGCAACGGGTTTAGTTGGACAGGAATTAGTGCAATTACTGTTAAAAAACGGACACATTGTTCACTACTTATCTACTTCAAAAAACAAACTTGTCACAGAAGAAGCTTACAAAGGCTTTTACTGGAATCCCAAAACAGCTGAAATAGACTTAAATTCTTTAACTAATGTTGAAGTTGTAGTGCATTTAGCAGGAGCAACTGTTTCTAAAAAGTGGACAAAAGCTTACAAACAAGAAATTATTGAAAGCAGAGTACTTTCTACTCGTTTATTATATCATACATTACAAAAAAATGGCAATCAAGTAAAACAAATTGTTTCTGCTTCTGCAATTGGAATTTATCCAGATAGTTTAACTAATATTTATCACGAAACCGATTTAGAAGTTGATCCTTCCTTTTTAGGAGATGTTGTTAAGCAATGGGAAAATGAAGTGAGTCAGTTTGAAAAACTAAATATTTTAGTGGCTAAAATTAGAATTGGATTAGTTTTGGCAAAAAATGGCGGTGCTTTGCAAGAAATGATAAAACCAATTAAATTTGGAGTTGGTGCGGCTTTTGGTTCAGGACAACAATATCAATCTTGGATTCATTTGCACGATTTGGCAGCGATATTTTCGCATGTAATTGAAAACAATCGTTCTGGAGTTTATAACGGTGTTTCGCCTTATCCTGTGACAAATGAAGTGTTGACGCAAGCCATTGCAAAGACATTAGAAAAGCCTTTATTCTTGCCTAATATTCCAAAATTCGTAATGAAAATACTTCTTGGTGAAATGCATATCTTGTTGTTTTCAAGTCAGCACGTCAGTTGTAGAAAATTATTAGATGAGAATTTTCAATTTAAATTTGCTTCTTTAGACAAAGCTTTACACGATTTATTAAAATAAAAAATGTCCCAATAAATTAATATTGGGACATTTTTATTTAGCTTATTTCGAATTATTTTTTCGTTGCGTTTAATTTTACAACTAATTCAATTTCGTCATTTACAAATTTGTCTTTTAAATCATCAAAAATAGATTTAGACGCGTAGTTTACATTCCATTCTGTTCTGTTAATCATAAAAGCATCAGAAACTAACATCATATTATCACCTTCATAAGTAACCGTTGCAGGGAAACTTACTGGTTTAGTAATGTCTTTAATAGTTAAATTACCGTTTACAGTAGCTTTTCCTTCTACAGAAGTTACACTTGTAATTTCAAATTTTCCTTCTGGGAATTTAGTTGCGTTGAAGAAATGATCTTCTCCAGCTTTATCGCCAGTTCCTTTTAAATGTGCTTCTAAATCTTCTTTTCCATCTCCAGCTACTAAATCAGTAACTACAATTGAATTCATATCGATAACAAACATTCCGCTTTCGATTGCATCATTTGTAACAGCTAGTTCACCAGATTTTAAATTAATTGTTCCGTTATGTTTTCCAGAAGGTTTAGAACCTGTCCATTCAATTACAGAACTTTCAGTGTTTACTACATAAGTTGTGCTTTCAGCAGAAGCAGTTGCAACTTCACCAGCTTCGCCAGTTTCATTTTTTTCACCTTTACAAGCTACATTCATTGAAACAGTAGCCAATACAAACAAACTTAAGATAATTCTTTTCATAGTGTTGGATTTTTTATTAACTGCAAACATAAAAAATCAAAAGTTAAAACTGTCTTAACAACTTGCTAAAATTTAACTGTTTTGTCAAAAAAAGAAAAGTGGCTGACAATTTGACATTTTTATACATTTGGCAACACATTTGCAATTGCATTTACTAAAGTAAAAATGTTTAAAAAAATATTCAAAAATATGAGTCAAGATAGTACTGAAAACATCGAGAAGGAAAACATTAACGAAGAGAATGTTTCAGAAAATCAAGAAATTCTTACACCTGAATTGTCGGTAGAAGAGCAACTACAATTAGATTTAACTAACGAAAAGGATAAATTCTTACGTCTTTTTGCCGAGTTTGAAAACTTTAAAAGAAGAACCGCTAAAGAGCGTATTGATTTGTTTAAAACAGCTAATCAGGATGTTTTACAAGCAATGTTGCCCGTTTTGGATGATTTTGACAGAGCTTGGAATCAAATTTCAAAGTCAGAAGATGAAGCATTAACTACGGGAGTTCAATTAATTCATGACAAACTTAGAGCAACTTTAGTAGCTAAAGGTTTAGAGGAAGTTGAAGTAAAAGCGGGAGATATTTTCAATGCAGATTTTGCAGAAGCAATTACTCAAATTCCTGCTCCAAGTGCTGATTTAAAAGGGAAAATTGTCGATGTTATTGAAAAAGGCTATAAGTTAGGAGACAAAATTATTCGTTTTCCAAAAGTAATTCTTGGCCAATAATTTTTTGAGTTATAGATGTTTTTTTAGCATCTAACTTTTAATCAAAATTAAAAATGAAAAAAGATTTTTACGAAATATTAGGCATTTCAAAAGGTGCTACACCAGAGGAAATTAAAAAAGCTTATCGCAAGAAAGCTATTGAATTTCACCCAGACAAAAATCCCGGGAATAAAGAAGCAGAAGAAAACTTCAAAACAGCAGCAGAAGCTTACGAGATTTTAAGCGATCCAAACAAAAAAGCAAAATATGATCAATATGGTCACCAAGCTTTTGATGGCGGCGGCGGTTATGGCGGTGGTCAACATATGAATATGGACGACATTTTCAGTCAATTTGGTGATATTTTTGGTGGAGGTGGTTTTGGTGGCTTTGGCGGAAGAAGTGGTGGCGGTTCACGAAGAGTGAAAGGAAGCAATTTACGCATCAAAGTAAAATTAACTTTAGAAGAAATTGCCAATGGCGTTGAAAAGAAAGTTAAAGTAAAACGAAAAGTACAAGCAAAAGGCGTAACCTACAGAACTTGTCCAACTTGTAATGGCTCTGGTCAAATTATGAAAATTGCTAATACCATTTTAGGTAGAATGCAAACTGCAGCAACTTGTCATAACTGTGGCGGTTCGGGTCAGATGTTAGACCAAAAACCTGCGGGAGCAGATGCCCAAGGAATGGTCTTGGAAGAAGATACCGTTTCAATCAAAATTCCGGCAGGAGTGGTAGATGGAATGCAGTTAAAAGTTTCTAATAAAGGAAATGAAGCGCCAGGAAGTAATAGTATTCCCGGTGACCTAATCGTGGCTATAGAAGAAATTGAACACGAATTTTTAAAACGTGAAGGCGAAAATCTTCATTATGATTTATATATTAGTCTGTCAGAAGCAGTATTAGGTGCTTCAAAAGATATTGAAACAGTTTCAGGAAAAGTTAGAATAAAACTAGATGAAGGCATTCAATCTGGAAAAATTTTACGTTTAAAAGGAAAAGGTATTCCAAGTATTAATTCTTATGGAACTGGCGATTTGTTAGTCCATGTAAATGTTTGGACACCAAAAACTTTAAATAAAGACCAAAAACAATTCTTTGAGAAAAATTTGACGGACGAGAATTTTATTCCAAATCCCGAAAAGACAGATAAATCTTTTTTTGAAAAAGTTAAAGATATGTTTTCTTAATCGAATTATATTTAATACATTTGAAAATCACTTTCTTAGGAGAGTGAGTTTTTCTTTTTCATAGCAATTTTTCCCATCCTTTAGCAATAACGGGTGGGTTTTTTTTGTAACAAATCAAGCTTTTTTGGACTAATCTATAATTTAAAATTCAAACGTATCTATGAGCAATATTCTCGAAGTACAAAATGTAGTGAAACAATACGGCGATTATACCGCTCTGAATAATGTTTCGTTGCAAGTTCCTAAAGGAAGTATTTATGGCCTTCTTGGGCCAAATGGTGCCGGAAAAACATCATTAATCCGTATTATTAACCAAATCACAATGCCAGATAGCGGTACAATTTTGTTAGATGGCGTAAAATTAAATCCAGATCACGTTAAATATATTGGTTATATGCCAGAAGAACGCGGCTTGTATAAAAATATGAAAGTAGGCGAGCAATGTCTTTATTTGGCTCAATTAAAAGGAATGTCAAGCGCAGATGCTAAAAAACAGTTGAAATATTGGTTTGAAAAATTTGAGATTCAAGGCTGGTGGGACAAGAAAATTCAAGAACTTTCGAAAGGAATGGCGCAGAAAATTCAATTTATTGTTACCATTTTGCACCAACCAAAGTTGTTAATTTTAGACGAACCTTTTTCAGGCTTTGATCCGGTAAATGCCAATCTAATTAAAGATGAAATAATAGAACTGAATAAAAAAGGCACTTCAATTATTTTTTCTACACATCGAATGGAAAGTGTTGAAGAAATGTGCGATTATATTGCATTAATTCATAAATCAAATAAAATAATCGAAGGTAAATTAGAAGATGTGAAACGTCAATACCGTTCGAATACCTTTCAAATTGGTATTTTAACGAAAGATGTAGAAGGTTTAATGTTCCAACTAACTCAGAAATTCTTGATTACGCAAACGAATTTCAAATCCTTGAACGACGATTTGAAATTAGAGGTGCAACTAGGTGACCATGCTTCAAATGAATTATTGGCTATTTTAACTAATTTTGGCCAAGTAACTCATTTTGTAGAGAAAATTCCAAGTGTAAACGATATTTTTATTCAATCTGTAAGCAATTAGTCATGAGCATATTATCATTAATTATAAAAAGAGAATTTATTGCCAAAGTACGCAATAAATCATTCATTGTGATGACTTTTTTAAGTCCGCTTTTATTTGTGGCAATGGCTGTTTTAGTTGGCTATTTAGCCTCAATGAGCAAAGATTCTGTCACTAAAATCGCTATTCACGATGAATCGGGTTTATTGGTTAACGAATTTAAAAGCGATAAAAAAACCCAATATACGAATTTGACAGCTATGCCTTTTTCAATTGCAAAAGATTCGGCAAGTGTAAATTATGAGGGTTTAATTTATATTCCCAAAATAAGTACTATTCAAGATTTGAAAGACAAAGTCGAATATATTTCAGAAGACAGTCCAAGTTTAGAATTTATAAGTGGTGTAGAAAAAGTTATCGATTCAAAAATTACACAAGACAATTTACAAGTTTTAGGTTTTGATGCCTCTAAAATTGATCAAGCAAAAGGCGATTCTTCTTTGAAATTATCAAAATTTTCTGGAGAAGAAAGTTTAAAAGGTTTAAATGAAATAAAAGTGGTAATTGGTGGTCTTTCAGGTTATTTAATTATGATGTTCATTATCATTTATGGAAACTTCGTGATGCGAAGCGTAATTGAAGAAAAAACTTCTCGAATCATAGAAATCATTATCTCATCAGTGAAACCATATCAATTGATGATGGGAAAAATCATTGGTAATTCATTAGCGGGAATATTACAATTTTTAATTTGGGCGCTCGTGGGAACTTTATTGTTCTTTATTGCATCAACTTTTTTAGGAACTCAAATGGGGGCTTCCGCTGCGGTTTCTCCCGAAATGATGGATGCGGCTACCGGAAGTGTTTCTAAAATGGCAAAAATTCAAATGTATTTAAATGAAATTTGGAACCTTCCGTTAGCAACAATGTCTATTGCTTTTATAATTTATTTTATTGGAGGTTACTTTTTATACAGTTCAATGTATGCAGCAATTGGTGCAGCAGTTGATTCTGAAACTGATTCACAACAATTTTTATTACCTATTATAATGCCTTTGATGTTAGGGGTTTACATCGGATTTTTCACCGTAATTAACGACCCACACGGTACAATTGCGACTGTCTTTTCAATGATACCTTTCACGTCACCAATTGTGATGCTAATGCGTATCCCTTTTGGCGTTCCGTTATGGCAATTAGTGCTTTCTGTAGTTTTATTGTTTGGAACGTTTATCTTTGTTGTCTGGTTTGCAGCAAAAATTTACCGAATAGGAATTTTAATGTATGGTAAAAAACCATCTTGGAAAGAATTATATAAATGGTTGAAGTACTAAAAAATAGATGGTAGAACAATTATTATCACTTTTAAAATACAAAATAATCGATACAAAAAATATCGATTTCACAGTGCTTAATGTGCTTTTGTTGGTAGTTGCTTTTGTTTTTACCTCAGTTTTTCTGCGATTCATACGTAAAATTGTAACTCGTAATCTTCCTGTTGCGGATAAAAATAAGTTTATTAGTGTTTTTCAATTCGTTAAATATATTGTTTACGTTTTAGTTTTTATGTTTACAGTGCAGTCTTCTGGTATAAATATGAATGTTTTTTTTACCGCGTCAGCTGCAATTTTTGTGGGAATTGGATTTGCTTTGCAAACTTTTTTCCAAGATATTATTTCAGGAATATTTATAATTCTTGATCAATCTTTGCACGTCGGTGATATAATTGAAGTGGACGGAAAAGTCGGTCAAGTACGAGAAATTAAACTTAGAACAACTAGAGTAGTTACAAGAAATGACAGAGTTATGATAATTCCAAATCATAAATTTATGACAGAAACACTTTTTAATTGGACTCAAAATACTACTACTAATAGAGAAAATGTTTCTGTTGGCGTCGCTTATGGAAGCAATATTAATTTAGTGAAAGATTTATTGATTGTGGCCGTAAAAGAAGTGGAGGGTGTGGAGGAAAATAAAGACATTACAGTGCTTTTTGAAGATTTTGCGGATTCGTCATTAAATTTTTCAGTTTATTTCTATGTTAATAATGGAATGAAAAGTCCAAGTATTAAAAGTGATGTTCGTTTTAAAATTGACGAATATTTTAGATTAAATAATATTGAAATTCCATTTCCACAAAGAGATGTTCACCTTATAAATAAGTAAAATATATGCCAAAAATATTAGTTATAGAAGACGAAGCATCCATCCGAAGAGTTTTAATTAAAATTCTTTCGGAAGAAAACGATTCTTATATACTGGAGGAAGCAGAAGACGGATTAAAAGGTCTAGAAAAAATCAAAAACGAGGACTATGATTTAGTTTTATGCGATATCAAAATGCCAAAGATGGATGGTGAAGAGGTTTTAGTAGCCGTAAAAAAAATAAAACCAGAAATTCCAATGGTAATGATCTCGGGTCATGGTGACTTGGAAACTGCCGTAAACACAATGCGCCTGGGTGCTTTTGATTATATTTCAAAACCACCTGATTTGAACCGTTTGTTAAATACGGTGCGAAACGCTTTGGATAGAAAACAATTAGTGGTTGAGAACAAAATCTTGAAAAAGAAGGTATCGAAAAACTACGAAATGATAGGGAATAGTGAGGCAATCAATCACATTAAGACGATGATTGATAAGGTGGCGCCAACCGATGCTAGAGTTTTAATTACAGGTCCAAACGGAACAGGAAAAGAATTAGTTGCGCATCAGTTGCATAAAAAAAGTGAGCGTTCAGGCGCGGCGATTATTGAAGTGAACTGTGCTGCGATTCCTTCGGAGTTAATAGAAAGTGAATTGTTTGGTCATGTAAAAGGTGCATTTACTTCTGCCGTAAAAGACCGTGCGGGAAAATTTGAAGCAGCAGACGGTGGAACCATTTTCTTGGATGAAATTGGCGATATGAGCTTGTCAGCTCAGGCTAAAGTGCTGCGCGCTTTACAAGAAAATCTTATTCAAAGAGTAGGAGCAGACAAAGACATTAAAGTGAATGTTCGTGTAATTGCAGCTACCAATAAAGATTTGAAAAAGGAGATCGAAGAAGGACGATTTAGAGAAGATTTATACCACAGATTAGCGGTTATTTTAATTAAAGTACCTGCATTAAATGACCGTAGAGAAGATATTCCAGCATTGATTGAACATTTTACAACAAAAATAGCTTCGGAGCAAGGAAATGCAGTTAAAATATTTTCAAAAACAGCTATCAAATTGTTGCAAGAATACGATTGGACCGGAAATATCCGTGAATTAAGAAATGTGGTGGAACGCTTAATTATTTTAGGTAATACTGAAATTTCTGAGCAAGATGTGAAATTGTTCGCAAGTAAATAAATTAAAAAAGTAATTCGAAATTACTAGAAGAAAAAATGCAATTAAAAAAAATAAACCCGAACCTTCAAAAAGCTTTAATTGAAAATGATTTCGTTGAAGCAAATGAAATGCAAGAAGAAACGTTTTCAGCCATTAAAAGTGGTGTTGATGCCGTAATTCAGAGTCCAAAAAAGAGCGGAAAAACGACGACTATCATTATGAACGTGATTCAGAAAATGGACAAACCATCAGGAGAAAGCACTCGTGCGTTGATTTTGGTGCAAGACAAAGAGAAAGTGTTGGAAGCAGTAGAACAGTTTAAACGTTTTAATCATTACAATAATTTACGCGTAATTGGTGTGCACGAAAAAGGTGATATTGATTATGATAAAAACCTGATTTCTGTGGGAATGGACGTGTTGATTGGAACGCCAATTCGTATCAACGAAATGTTTACTTCGGCAGGTTTTAATATGAATACTATTAAAATGTTTGTGGTGGATGATGTAGAAGAAATGTTGCGGAAACGTGAAGATACGCTTATTGACAGACTTTCTTCAAGTGTGGATAAAACCCAACGATTATTTTTTTGTAAGCAAATTACTGAAAAAGTGGAAATTCTAGCAGATCGTATAATGATTGAACCGCTTTTCTTTGAAATGGAAGATTAATGAATTACAAAAAACCAACTCTAGAGTTGGTTTTTTGTATTATATAAAATTGTGAGTTTTTATGTTTTCAAGACTAACAGCTTTTAAAAAAAAGGTGTACTTGGCGACTCTGTTAACAAATTCCGTCTGGAGTACAACTTGGACCATTTGATGCCATTTTTAATTTACTTTCGGGATTTAGTTCGCGCCATTCTTTAAAAGCTCCTTCTAAATTTTCTAAAAATACTGCGGGCGGTTGTGCTCCTGAAATACCATATTTTCTATCCAATACGAAAAATGGAACCCCTTGAACCCCAATATGACGGCCTTCAGCAATATCTTGTGTGACCCTATAAGCATAAGAATCATCTGAAAAAGCTGTTTGAAGTTCGGTTTCATCCAACCCAATTTCTTTTCCTAATTGTGTTAAAGTTGCTAAATCGGCAATGTTTTTTCCTTCTCTAGACTTCCTACAAACACAACTCAAAATAGCAATAAATAGACTATTGGTGCACCTATCAACTATTTTAACTTGCTTATTTAGAAATTTTTCAATTCGAGCTTTCGATAAAATGCAACCATAATATACAGTAGATTATTGTACATTTTTTCAAAAAATTCAACCTTTTTATTCTTGTCCGCATCTGATAAAGTGTTTATTTTTGGAATGTGACAAAACTGAAGACATTTCGTTGGGCTAGACTATTCAAGCCTTGCTCCCGAAACTTCTCGAAGTAAAGTAAACCTTGAAAATGAACAAAAAAGAATGCTTGTTAAGTGATCTTTATTCTTAAAACGCTTTATATGTCTACAAAAATTATGTGTTTTAAACGTATTTTTTTACATCAATTAAAGAAATCAGCTGTAAAATAAGGAATTTATTAGGAAAATAATAACATCAACCCATTTCTATTTGAATTGTGCAACTCTAAATTACGGTAACTTTTAAGAAAACATTAATTTGGCTTCTTTTTTATCGAACAACGATGATTTTAAATCTTAGCACATAAAAAAATACAATTTGTGATTTTCAATAAAGTTTGGAGTTCAAAATTTCTCAATAAAAAAAAAACACTTGTAAAAGAAAATTTACAAGTGCTTGATTAAGTATTTTTTTAAAAAATTCATCTTATTTAGAAATTATTTTTTGATTTTTCATTACTAATTCAAGTAAATCTTTTCTTGTAATTGTATCTTCTCCTTTTCTTCGTGAGAGAAATAAATGTCTTTGAAACTCGCATTGGTGTTCTCATTAATTCTTCTAAAGAATGTATCCGGGTTAAGTTCCGAAGGATTTTCGTATCCACAAGCGCCAATAAATTCTGACAAAGCTTTTAAAGTATTTTTATGGAAGTTAGCCACACGAACTCTTTTATCAGTAACATCTAATCCTTTGTATAACGATTTGTCTTGAGTCGCAATTCCTACAGGACATTTTCCGCTATCGCACTGTAAAGCTTGAATACATCCTAGAGCAAACATCATTCCTCTTGCACTATAACAAGCATCAGCACCAAGTGCCATTGTTTTTGCCATATCAAAAGCAGAAATAATTTTTCCAGAAGCAAGAATTTTAATGTCTTTTCTTAACCCATAATCTTTTAAAACTTGGTTCACTAAAACAACAGCATCTTGCAAAGCCATTCCCATATAATCAATAAATTCTAATGGAGCAGCTCCAGTTCCACCCTCAGCACCATCAACAGTAATGAAGTCAGGAATAATATTAGTAGCTAGCATCGCCTCAACGATATCCACAAATTCTTGTTTTTTTCCAATACAGATTTTAAATCCGATCGGCTTCCCGTTTGATAAAGTTCTTAATTTTTTTAAGAAATATAATAATTCAGTAGCATTTGAGAAAGCAGAGTGACCTGAAGGCGAATGAACAGTTGTATGTGGTTGTATCGCTCTAATTTTAGCAATTTCGGGTGTGTTTTTCTCAGCTGGAAGTAATCCTCCGTGACCTGGTTTAGCCCCTTGAGAAAGTTTAATCTCTACCATCTTAACCTCTTTATAATTTGCTCTCTCTGTAAACAAAGCATCATTGAAGAAACCTTTATCATCTCTACAACCGAAATATCCAGTTCCAATTTGCCAAATTAAATCACCGCCTTTTAAATGGTAGTCACTTATTCCACCTTCGCCCGTGTTGTGTGCGAAGTTTCCTAATTTTGCACCTTCGTTTAAAGAAGAAATAGCGGTTTTACTCAGAGCACCATAACTCATTGCACTAATATTAAAAACACTAGCGCTATAGGATTGTGTACATTGCGAGTTTCCAATTAATGTTCTAAATTGACTAAAGTCATTCACTTTTGGATAAACAGAATGTGCCGCCCATTCATAACCAATACGGTTAGGCTCATCTTGCATACCAAAAGAAATAGTTTGTTTTTCGTTTTTCGCTCTTTGGTAAACAATAGAACGTTGTCTTCTGTTGAAAGGTTTTCCATCTAATTCACCTTCAAAAAAGTATTGACGGAATTCAGGTCGTACCGATTCAAAAAAGTAACGTAAGCGACCAATAAGAGGATAATTTTTTCTAACAGAATGTTTGGTTTGGAACGTGTCGATAGCAACTAGTGCTGCCAATAAAATAGGACCAGTTAAGAATATAAAATGTAATTTTGTAAATAAAATAAGAAATAAGGTTCCTGCAAAAAAAGATGTTGCGATTAACCATATTATTTGTCTTGCGTGAAGCTTTCCAAAAGGATTTTTTTGTGACATTATTCTAAGGATTTTTTAAAAGTATTCTTGAATTAAAATTCTGTAAATGTGGCAATATTAAGTAAAATATATCCTCCGTCTTAAGAAGTAATTATACAGACGGAGGGCTCAGTGCCGAAGGCCTTAATGTGGCAAAATTTTGATACTTTAAAAGTCAAAATACAAACGGAAAAAATACTATGTAAACTCTTTGATCCCAAACGATTTTGTTTTTGAAAGTGCAAAGGTATAGAAACTTATTAGTTATATAAAAGAATTTACTTCCATTTAACATTGCATCCAAGACTTGGTTTTTGCTCAGGGTTAATTCCTCTACCAGAAACGACACCGTCAATAGCACTTCTTAAATCAGAACCACTTATGGAAACCCCATTACCTGGGCGACTGTCGTCCATTTGACCGCGATAAACTAACTTGTTTAGTTCATCAAAAAGATAGAAATCTGGTGTGCAAGCAGCTTGATAGGCTTTGGCAACTTCTTGAGAAACGTCAAACAAATAAGGGAATTCGAAGCCGTTATTGTAAGCAAATTCTGTCATTTGTTCTGGGGCATCTTGCGGATACTTTATAATATCGTTACTTGAGATGGCTACAAAGCCAATTCCTTGTACTCTGTAATCATTTACAATGCGAATCATTTCTTCAATTACGTGCAAAACAAACGGACAATGATTGCAGATAAAAAATACTACGGTTCCCTTTTCTCCTTTGCAATCTTCAAAACTTAACCAATCGTTGGAATTGGTATCTTTTAAATAGAAATCAGGTGCAATTGTACCTAAATGAATCATAGTGGAAGATGTGTTTGCCATTTTAATTTATAATTTAGAAATCAGTAGTGTAAAATTTGTTCTTATCTTTGATTTTGAACTTGTTCTCGCTAATTATACGTACCAAATCTTTTATTGTTACAAAACTTCGGAATACTTTTTTCTTGGATTACTATTTTATACTTTTGCAAAACAACACACAACTATGTATAAAATTTTAATTCGTCCGATACTTTTTTGTTTTGATCCAGAAAAAGTACATTATTTCACCTTTTCATTAATTCGTTTTTTGAATAAAATCCCCGGATTTTCGGCTTTATATCAAGCTCTTTATGAAGTAAAAGATGTTAGATTAGAAAGAGAAGTTTTCGGAATTAAATTTAAAAATCCAGTAGGATTAGCAGCAGGATTTGACAAAGACGCTAAATTATATCAAGAATTATCAAATTTCGGATTTGGATTTATTGAAATTGGAACTTTAACGCCAGTCGGACAAGAAGGAAATCCTAAAAAACGTTTGTTCCGATTAAAAGAAGATAATGCCATTATTAACCGAATGGGTTTCAACAACGGCGGTGTGAAAGAAGCGGTGGAACGTTTAAAAAAGAATAAAGGAGTTTTAATTGGTGGAAACATCGGGAAAAATAAAAGTACTCCTAATGACCAAGCGGTTAAAGATTACGAAATTTGTTTTGATGCTTTGTTTCCTTATGTAGATTATTTTGTTGTGAATGTGAGTTCGCCAAACACACCAAATCTTCGTGAACTACAGGATAAAAAACCTTTGACTGAATTGTTGCAGACGCTTCAAGATAAAAATAACGCAAGACCTGTCATTTCGAGCGGAGTCGAGAAGCAAAAACCAATTCTACTAAAAATTGCTCCCGATTTAACGGATGAACAACTTTTAGATATTATCGATATTATTAAGGAGACGAAAATTGCGGGTGTAATTGCTACCAATACCACTATTTCTCGGGAAGGTTTGCAATCCGGTAATAAAACAGAAATGGGTGGATTATCAGGAAAACCATTAACTAATCGTTCTACCGAAGTAATTCGTTTTCTTTCTGAAAAAAGCAATAAAGCCTTTCCAATCATTGGAGTAGGAGGAATTCACACAGCAGAAGATGCGATTGAAAAATTAAATGCTGGAGCAAGTCTTGTTCAATTATACACGGGTTTTATCTATGAAGGTCCGGCTTTAGTTAAAGCCATTAATAAAAAGATTTTACAAAATACTTAAATAGTGAACTAATAACCCAACTAAAAGAGCAATTCCAAAACTTAGTAAGGTTCCTATTAATACATATTCTGTAAGCTTTCTATCTTTTGCTGCTTTTAAATCGCCAAATCGAAATATTGATTTTGCAGCTAATAAAAAGCCTATCGCTTCAAAATGATTGGTTAGAATGAAACAAAATATAAACAAACGTTCTAAAATTCCAATGTAATTTCCTGCGTTTTCAAGCGAATTATCCTTTGCTTTTTTCTCAGGTGTCCAAATGGATATGATATTTCGTATAATTATCGATGTCGGTTTTGTTAAAAGAACAATCCCTGTTATTAGTATCCAAAAATTATTTCCAAAAAAAGCTGTATCAATTGTGGTATTTGTATAGCTAAAAGCAACCGCTATAATTGTGATTAAATGTAAAAATTGATCAGTTAAGAACCAGAAACGTTTGGTTTTATTCTTTTGTACTTTCAGTTTTGTATAATCAATCATTCCGTGTAGAACAGCTAAAACGATTGCGTACCAAAAGAATTTTTGTTCAAATACGATAATTAAAGCTAGTATTCCGTGCAAAAGAATATGCAAATACAAATAAATACTTTTACCTTTTTTCTGTTCTTTATCTATAACCCATTTTGTTGGTTGCAATAGGAAATCACCAATTAAATGAGCTAAAAGAAGTTTAATGAGTATCATCATATTTAAAGCATTTTTAATTTTTCAACATAAGCCTGATTAATTTCTAGCATCAAATCAAAATTAGCTCTTTTTCTTCTTTTGCTAACGGCAGCTTGGTTAATTTTTAATATTTCACCCATTTCTTCTTGCGAAAGTTTTGGATTATTAATTGCTAAAAGCACATATTCGGCTTGTTGAGCCAACCAATTATCCATAAAAGAAAGCCCCAATCGAATTAATAAATTCATATCTTTATTAAATTGGTTATCAGCTGATTGCACCACTAAATTAATCTTATTTTTTTTCATTACATCAAAAGCTTCGCCCGAATATACAAAAGCACTACCATTACTTTCAGAAATGCGTTTCGCTGTAGAGGTTTTCTCCCCAATTCCAATACTCATTCTTGCATCTAAAGAAATAGTTCTTAAAAAAGCTTTTATTTGAAACGCTATAAGCAAAGCTTCTTCGCAATCTTTGATTTCTATTTGAAATTCATCACCTCTATAAATTTCCCAATCCGTGGGTTTTTTTCCAAATTGTAGAAAAAGTTCTTTTAATTCTGCTAACCAATTTTTTGATTTTGCTTTACGCGAACCTTTTATATCACCAGTTAAAATACAAATCATCGTATTTATTTTTTAGTTATGAATTTCAAATATAACAAAACAATTATTATATTCCTAAAATATGGAATAAAACTAATTATTCCCATTTTATGGAATACAAGGTATTATTCCATAATATCGGAATTAAAGTTTATTTCGATAATAGAGAATAGACTTTTTTTTCATTCAAAATCTTATTATCTTAGCCACTTTAAAAGACAAAAGTTGAAATCAAGTATCAAAATTATCGAATGTCCACGCGATGCTATGCAAGGCATTAAACCTTTTATTCCTACAGAAAAAAAGGTGAAATATATCCAATCGTTATTGCGTGTAGGTTTTGATACGATCGATTTTGGAAGTTTCGTTTCGCCCAAAGCCATTCCTCAAATGCAGGATACGGTTGAAGTTTTGGCCCAATTAGATTTGTCGCAAACCACTAGTAAATTATTAGCGATTATTGCCAATACAAAAGGTGCTGAAAATGCTTCGGTTCATAAAGAAATTCAATATTTAGGTTTTCCATTTTCTATTTCGGAGAACTTTCAAATGCGAAATACTCATAAAACAATTGCCGAAAGTCTAGTGACTTTACAAGAAATTCTAGAAATCGCCGATAAAACAAATAAAGAGGTTGTTACGTACATTTCAATGGGTTTTGGTAATCCATATGGTGATGCTTGGAATGTGGAAATTGTAGGCGAGTGGACGGAGAAATTAGCGAATATGGGTGTAAAAATCCTATCGCTTTCGGATACCGTCGGCAGTTCTACACCAGAAGTCATAGATCATTTGTTTTCAAATCTGATTCCAAAATACTCAAACATTGAATTTGGAGCCCATTTGCACACCACGCCAGACAAATGGTTTGAAAAAATTGATGCCGCTTACAATGCGGGTTGCCGTCGTTATGATGGTGCAATTCAAGGTTTTGGTGGTTGTCCAATGGCGAAAGACGATTTAACAGGCAATATGCCAACTGAGAAATTATTGTCCTATTTTACCACTAAAAAGGAAAATACCAATACAAGTCCTATGAGTTTTGAAAGTGCTTATAACGAAGCAACTAAGTTATTTAGTGAGTTTCATTAGGAGCTATTTCCAGCTATCCATTACAAGATTTTAGAAACAATTCTTTTTTTGCAAGCACTAAAAAGTCCCGAAACTTCGGGATTTTTAGCACAACAAAAAATAGAATTCTTTCCTAAAATGCTTTTCATTACTATCTGGGCTAAAAAACAACTAATACTTCCTTAAAAACACTATTGAATTTTGATTATTTAAAGTTAAAAATTTTCAAAACATCTTTAATTTTCTTAGGATTTCCACTTCTTGCTTGTTTACCAATTAGGGTTAAATAAATATAAATTGCTAGCGAGAAGAAAAAAACCGTGATTTGTTTACCTATAATATTGCTAATAATTAAATCTACAAAATTATCTTCCGCATAATAATTCAAAGAATAAAAGACAACGGAATCAAATAAACAAACAACGGATACGGGTATGAAAATTTTAAAAAATAGATATTTCGTCTTAAATTTATAATTCATTACTTCGTATAAAATTATCAAAATAATAGAATCTAAATATAAAAGTAAAGTTCCAACTAAGAAGATGTTAACATCATAATTAAAAACGTTCTTTATAAATTCAATATTTTTCGACTGATTGTCTATGTATATTTGCTGCAATGATATATAAGATAATAGTGTAACGGCCACGTTAGCGAATAATAGACCATAAATCATACTCCTTACTTTTTTGATGCTTTCTGTATGGAAAACTAAAAGAATGCAAAATAAAGTTGAAGTAAATAAAACAATTGCACCAGGTGAAAAAATAAATTTATCGAAATAAATGTTATAGACGTTACTTGTTAAAATGATTAGAAAAAATTGAAGCGAACCCATTAAAATAAAGAGTGGACCTAAACCAAAGTTTCTAATGGCGCTGTGAAAAATAATCACCATAAAGGCCATTAGGAAGGTTTCTAATAAAAGGTATAATAATGCGTCCAATTTTTTCGATGATATTATTTTGCTGTAAATTTATACTTTTTCATAGAGTATTAAAGTTTTTTTTAAAAACAAAACAAGTACGTATTTTTTTCAAATGTTTATTTAAAACTATTCTAAATAAAACTTGTATAATTTAAAATCTCGTATTATTTTTGTTTTTTAATTTTTATATAATCTAAATAACAATAATATGCGTTTAAACAAGATTACATTTGCATTGCTATTTGCTACTTTATTTACTGCTGTTTCATGCTCTGATAATGATGACAATCAATCAAATTCAGTGGAAACTCCTGCAACTTATACATTTTTAAGAAACGGAATCACTTCAGTCGATTATGGAGGTCAATCAAGTAGATTACTTATGCTGGAGGAAATGGGAAATTATATTAAAAATCAAGCCGCTTTAGGTTTAGTAGTAGAAGAAACTACTTTAACGGCTATGTATAGCAATACAAATAATCCTTTTTCTACAACAGAATTGAATACTTCTGGTAAACAATTGAATAATAAGGTTGCTGCATCTAGAGATTACTTTGTTAATTTAGGTGGAGGCGGTTCTACTACAGAGCAAACTAATGTAAGAAATTATTTTGCTAGTCAATTTGGTATTTTAGCAGCTGCAAGCGATGGAAATAATGCTTCAGAAAATGTTGCAGGTTCATATGTAGACGGATCTTCTACGCGTTTATTTGGTGCAAACGGTTTAGAACCACAACAAATCTTACTAAAAGGAATGATGGGAGCTGTTTTTATGGATCAAATTTTAAATCATTATTTAAGTACTGCTGTTTTAGATGAGAATGGTAATAGATTAGAAAATACTAATAAGGTATTAGAAAGTGGTAAAAACTATACTACAATGGAACATAATTGGGACGAGGCATACGGTTATGTTTATGGTGCTGGTGGTTTAAAATACTGGGATACTTATATAAATCAAGTAAATGAAGATTCAGATTTTAATACTATTAAAGAAGCTATTGAAGTAGCATTTAAGAGAGGAAGAGCGGCAATCGTTGCTAATAATTATGAAGTACGTGATGCTCAAATTGCTATAATTAAAAGTAAAATGGCAATGATACCAGCTGTTAGAGCAGTCTATTATTTAAAAAGTGGTAAAGAAAAATTAGTTACAGATAATGGAGCTAAAGGTTTTCATGCAATTTCTGAAGCTTACGGTTTTATAATGGCAATTCGTTACACGCAAAATCCAGTAACTAATCAACCATATATGTCTAAAGAAGAGGTTGATGCACTTTTAGAAGAATTAACTGCCGGAACTAATGGTTTGTGGGATATTGATTACTTAAATGTGCATTTAGATAGCATTGCTTCTGAAATTGCAGCACGTTTTGGTTTCACAGTAGCACAAGCGCAAACGGTTAACTAGGAAAGTTTAAAAATAAGTAGTTTGTATCAAATCACTTACTTATTTTCTTAATTTTGTAAAAAAAAATAAACAATGAGAAAGATTCTTTTTTTAACAGCTATTTTAGGTGTTTTTGCATCTTGTAGTAGTGACAATGAATCTCCCACTTCGGGTGATAATTTTGATAGAGTAGCTCTCTTAACAAATTGGGCTGACAATATAATTATACCACGATTTGAGGATTATCAAACCAAAATAGTTTTATTGAACAATGATGTAGCTACTTTTAATGCATCCCCAAATCAAGATAATTTAGATAACTTGCGAGTATCATGGTTGAATGCTTACAAATCATATCAATATGTCAATGTGTTTAATATTGGTAAAGCAGATGAAATTAATTTCACAAATTGCACTAATATTTATCCGGTAAACACCGCAGGAATTGAAGCAAATGTAATGTCAGGAACATATAATTTAGAATTGTTATCGCAGTTTGACAAACAAGGTCTTTCTGCTTTAGATTATATGTTGAATGGTTTAGCATCTCCTGATACAGAAATATTAGATTTTTATACAACAGATGCAAAAGCTCTAAATTATAAAAAGTATTTATTAGACTTATCAGCTAAATTGAAAACAAATGCTGATGCTATTGTTAACGATTGGAATGGAGCGTACAAAGCAACTTTTATTGCAAGTAGTGGAAATTCGGTAAGCAGTTCGTTAAATAAAATGGTAAATAATTTCGTAAAAAACTTTGAAAAAGATATTAGAGCAGGTAAAATTGGAATTCCAGCAGGCATTTATTCAAACGCTACGAAGTTTCCTGAAAAAGTAGAAGCCTATTATAAAAATGATATTTCTAAAGTTCTTTTAAACGAATCTGTAAAAGGTGCTCAAGATTTTTTCAACGGAAAACACTTTAATAGTGCTACTGAAGGTGAAAGTCTAAAATCATATTTAAACTTTTTAAATACGGTTAGAAATGGTCAAAATTTAAGCACTATTATAAATAATCAGTTTGCAATAATTAATAACACCAATGCAACTCTTAGCGATAGTTTTTCATCTCAAGTGAACACAAACAACGCTAAAATGATTTTAAGTTTTGATGAATTACAAAAAAACGTAGTGTATTTTAAGTTAGATATGATGCAAGCTTTAAATATTACTGTGGATTATGTAGATGCTGATGGCGACTAGTAATGATAAAAGAAAAAATAAACACCTATTTAAATAGGAAGGTATCTGCTTCAACGCTAGCTTTTTTTAGGCTAGCGTTTGGTTTAATGATGCTTTTCAGTATCATTCGATTTGTAAGTTATGGTTGGGTAAATAAATTTTATATTCAACCTCAATTTCATTTTACATATTATGGTTTTGAATGGGTACAACCATTTGGAGATTTAACCTATTTATTATTCATTATTTGTGGTTTGGCCGCTTTTATGGTGGCAATTGGCTACAAATATAAAATAGCGATAATTACGTTTTTTCTGACTTTTACTTATATTGAGTTAATGGACAAAACAACTTATTTAAATCATTATTATTTTATTTCAGTTGTCAGTTTTATACTTATCTTTTTACCTGCAAACGCAAATTTTTCAGTAGATGCTTATCGAAACGTTAAAGTTAGATCTTTAGTTATACCTAAATATAGTGTAGATGTTTTGAAATTGATGTTAGCTATTGTGTATTTCTATGCGGGTTTAGCTAAATTAAATTCAGATTGGTTATTAGATGCAATGCCGCTTAAAATTTGGTTACCCAATCAATCTAATATTCCATTAATTGGAAATTTATTACATCAAACTTGGGTACAATATAGTTTTTCTTGGGCTGGTGCATTTTACGATTTAGCAATTCCATTTTTATTATTCAATAAGAAAACGCGGAACTTTGCTTTTATCTTAGTAGTTGTTTTTCATATCATGACAAAGGTCTTATTTCCTATTGGCGTTTTTCCTTATGTTATGATTATCAGTTCGTTAATTTTTTTCGACTCATCTTTTCATAATAAAGTTTTAAATTTTATAGGAAAATTATTTAAATTAAATACAACTATTTTTAGTGTTTCGGGAATTAATGCTTATTCCATTTCAAAAAGAATTAATACCTTAAAAATTAGTTTTTTAGCCTTATTTATGGTCTTCCAGTTAGCCTTCCCCTTTCGATATATGTTATATCCTGGAGAGTTATTCTGGACAGAAGAAGGTTTTCGATTTTCGTGGCGTGTTATGTTAATGGAAAAAGCAGGCTACGCTCAATTTTACGTTACTGATTCAAAAACAAATGAAAAAATATTTGTACGTAATACACATTTTTTAACCGCTTTTCAGGAAAAACAAATGGCTTTTCAACCTGATTTCATTTTGCAATACGCTCATTTTTTGCACGATTATTATGAAAAAGTTGGTTACAATGACCCAAAAGTTACAGTCGATAGTTATGTAGCATTAAATGGACGACTAAGTAAACGATATATTGACCCCAAAGTAGATTTAGCAAAAGAATATGAATCATTCCAACATAAAACTTGGATTTTACCATTTAACGATGAAATTAAAGGATTTTAAATTTTTAATAGTACTTTTAATTAGTGCATTAAGTTTTTCTCAAACAAGTATAAAAGGTGTTGTGACAAGTGATTTTGATGAGCCGCTAGCAAATGTTGAGGTTTACAATAAAACTACAAGTAAGCAAATTAATACGAATGCAAAAGGAGAGTTCTTTTTTCCTAATGCAATAAATGGGAAGAATGAACTTGTTTTTTTCTTATACGGTTATTCAATTGTAGAAAAAAATGTTGAAGCAACGTTAGCAAATACTACGATTAATATTAAATTGCAAAGTTTAGCAACCAATTTATCTGAAGTGGTTGTAATCCAACAAAAGCAGAAGGTTTTTGCACTCAACAAATTAAAAGATGTTGAAGAAACTGCAATTTATGCAGGTAAAAAAACAGAAGTGATTTCAGTTGAAAACTTAACTGCTAATAAGGCAACAAACAATGCACGTCAAATTTATGGACAAGTAGTTGGTCTAACGATTAATGAAAGTAATGATGGCGGTTTGCAATTATCAATCGGTGGAAGAGGATTAAACCCAAATAGAACGTCCAACTTTAATACGCGTCAAAATAATTATGATATTAGTGCCGATGTTTTGGGCTATCCCGAAAGTTATTACGCAACGCCTACAGAAGCTTTAGAATCTATCCAAATTATTAGAGGTGCCGCTTCACTGCAATATGGAACGCAATTTGGTGGTTTAGTAAATTTTAATATTAAAAAGCCAACAACTAAACCAATTGAAATTTTATCTCGAACAACTTTAGGTTCAAATAATTTATTCACAAATTTTACTAGTTTAAGCGGAACTAATAAAAAATTCAGCTACTACAGTTTTTATAATTACAAGCAAGGTGACGGGTTTAGACCAAATTCTGAATTTGATTCTAAAACATTTTTCGTTAATTTAAATTATCAATTTACAGAAAATACTTCTTTGCATTTTGATTACACTCATTTTGACTATTTGGCTCATCAACCTGGCGGCTTAACAGATGTAATGTTTTCTCAAGATCCTACGCAAAGTAACAGAAGTAGAAATTGGTTTAAAGTGGATTGGAATTTGTTTGCATTGCGATTGAAACATCATTTTGAACATAATGCTGATTTTTCGTTACAATTATTTGGACTAGATGCTAGTAGAAAAGCAATAGGATACCGATCAAACCGTGTTTCAAATTCAGATACTCCAGGAACTGTTCGTGATTTAATTTTGGGGGATTTTGTGAATTGGGGAGCAGAAGCACGTTATTTAAAACGATACGATTTCTTCGGAAATAACAATGCATTTTTAATAGGTATGAAGTATTATCAAGCAAAAAATTCTGGAATTCAAGGTCCAGGAAGTTCTGGAGATGGTGCCGATTTCAATATTGCGAATACAGAATTCCCAACGTATGCCAACCAATCTGAATACACATTTCCAAATATAAATGTTTCTGTTTTTGGTGAAAATATTTTTAGAGTTTCATCCTCTTTTTCAATTACACCTGGTTTTAGATACGAAACCATTAAAACCCAAGCGGATGGATATTTTAGAGAAATTAGAACAGATTTAGCCGGAAACATTATTTATGACGAAATAGAGAATGAAAATAATATCAAAGAAAGAAATTTCTTATTATTGGGAATTGGATTAAGTTATAAAATGAATAACGGTGCTGAAGTTTATGGTAATGTTTCTCAGAATTATCGATCGGTTACATTTAGTGATATTCGTACGGTTAATGCGAGCTCGGCAATTAGTGAAAGCATTACTGATGAAAAAGGATACACTTCCGATATTGGTATTCGAGGGAAAATTAGAAATATAATTTCGTATGATGCAAGTGTTTATGGTTTGTATTACAATGACAAAATCGGAGAATATTTAACTCAAGTCGCAAATGCAGCTAGTTTAGTGCGTTTCAGAGATAACATAGGAACAGCATTTACTTACGGTTTTGAATCATTAATCGATTGGAATGTGGGAAATACCTTTTTTCAAAATAACGAAAACTTTATTTGGAATTTATTTTCGAATGTAGCGATCACGGATTCTAAATATTTAAAATCAGATGTTGCAAATGTTGAAGGAAATAAAGTAGAATTTGTGCCTAATTATAATATAAAATTAGGAACGGGTATTGGTTATAAAAACTTCTTAACAAGTGTACAATTTAGCTACGCTTCGTCTCAGTTTACAAATGCAGAAAACAATAAAACGGACGTAAACGATAATACATATGGTATTTTTGGAGAAATTCCTTCCTATAATGTAGTTGATTTTTCAGCGTCATACAAATGGAAAAACTTTAAATTAGAAGCAGGTATAAATAACGTTTTGAATAATTGGTATTTTACGAGAAGAGCAACTGGTTATCCTGGTCCTGGAATAATTCCTTCGGAACCAAGGGTATTTTACACAACTTTAGAAATTAAATTTTAATTAATCTTTAATTTTATTTGGATTTAATATAAATAACGATAAATTTGTAAAACAAATTAGTCAAATTTATATTGTATGAAAAAATCAGGAATATTAAAGTTATTTATTGGTGTTTTAGCAACAACTACTATTGTGTTTTCGTGTCAAAGTGACGATTCTAGCGGTGGTCCTTCTGAAAAAAGAGAAGTTATAGAAAATTATGCGGAAGTAGTTTATCAGAATTACTTAAAGGCGTATAATGATGCTGTTCAACTTAATACAGCGATTAGTAGTTTCAATACTAATCCTACTGAGTCTTCTTTTACTAGTGTAAAACAAAGTTGGAAAGAAGCTAGAGAAAGTTATGGAACAACAGAAGCTTTTAGGTTTATTGACGGTCCTATTGACGATGCAAATGGTCCAGAAGCATTTTTAAACGCTTGGCCTTTAGATGAAAATTTTATAGACTATGTCGATGGTGCTACGAACTCTGGAATTATAAATAATACAACAGATTATCCTACTTTATCTAAAACTTTATTAGAGAGTTTGAATGAGGACGGAGGTGAAAAAAATATTAGTATCGGTTATCACGCAATAGAATTTTTACTTTGGGGACAAGACTTAACTGCTCCTTCGGCTAATTTAGCAGGACAAAGACCATATACAGATTTCGTCGATGGCGGAACAGCTGCCAATCAAGATAGAAGAAGACAATATCTATCTATTTGTGGTGACTTATTAACGGATCATTTAGATTATTTAGTACAGCAATGGAAACCAAACGGTCAATATAGAAATTACTTTTTAGCACTGAATGAGGATGAGGCTATCAAGAAGATTTTTACCGGTGCTATTGTTTTAGTTTATTCTGAATTAGCTGTAGAGCGTGTTGAGGTAGCTTTGTACAATCAAGATCAAGAAGATGAACATTCTTGTTTTAGTGACAATACGCATAGAGATGTTCGTCTTAATTTGCAAGGTGTAGTGAACGTATACAAAGGAAGTTACAGTACTTTTTCAGGAAAATCGTTAGAATATTTAGTAAGAAAAATGAACCCTACAGTTGCAGCTGATATTGAAGCTGCACTTAATGATGCCGTTTCAAAAACCAATGCAACTATGATTCCTTTTGACATAGCAATTCAAGACGGACCAACATCTGTTGAAGGTGCAAAAGTAAAAGTTGCTGCTACGGCAATGCAATTGGCGGGATCTAATTTAATTGCAGGGGCAAGTGTTTTAGGAATTACAATACAATAAGATGAAATTCATTTTAAAATATAATTTATTATTTCTAATCCTATTTAGTCTTTGCACAAGTTGTGCTTCTGATGATGGCGAATCATATGAAAATATTCCAGAAGAAAATGAACAATATTCTGGAGGATTAAATGGAACAGTATTTAATACTTCCGTCGAATCTTTTGGCTTTTTTTCATCTGGATTAACAGCAAGTCAGCAAACAGATTTTGGTATTGGTAATTCATTTTTTAGACAAAGTTGGATTACTTCTCCTGCAACCGCAACAGCAAGAGATGGTTTAGGGCCTTTTTTCAACGCAATTTCTTGTGCTAGTTGTCATTTTAAAGATGGAAGAGGCAGACCGCCAATTTTTGATGGTGAGCTAGGAACAGGATTATTATTACGTCTCAGTTTATTAGAAAATGACCCACATGGTGGTAATTTGCCTGATCCGATCTATGGAAATCAATTAAAGGATGTTGCAATTTCAGGACAAGTTGTACCCGGAGCTTATTCAATAACGTACGAAAATTATACTGAAACGTATGCGGATGGAACGCAAGTAACACTGCGAAAACCGATTTATACCATTAAAAATTTAGGTTACGGTCCGCTCGCTAGTGCCGTGCAAGTTTCGCCAAGAATTGCTAACCAAATGGTAGGAATGGGATTGTTAGAAGCAATTCCTGAAGCTACTATTTTAGGTTTTCAAGATATTTCAGATGCCAATGGCGATGGGATTTCAGGAAAGGCAAATTATGTTTATGATGTAAGTTCTCAAAGTACAAAAATGGGAAGATTTGGATGGAAAGCAAATCAACCAACTGTAAAACAGCAAGTTGCTAGTGCTTTTTCTGGCGACATCGGCATAACTTCTTCAATTTTTCCAAATGAAAATTTGCCTGTGGGTTTTGACGGTTCAACTATTCCAAATGGTGGCAATCCAGAGATTACAGATGAAACTTTAAATAAAGTCATATTATATTCTAGCTCATTAGCGGTTCCTGCTAGAAGAAATGTTGCCGCACCAAACATAGTAGCTGGGAAGAAAATATTTGAAGAAATAGCGTGCAACAAATGCCACATTCAAAAAATTACTACTAGTAATACTTATTATATTGAAGCTTTTAGAAATCAAGTAATTAGACCTTATACCGATTTACTTTTGCACGATATGGGAACTAAGTTAGCGGACAATGCACCTGATTATTTAGCAAGCGGAACTGAATGGCGAACTCCGCCTTTATGGGGAATTGGATTAATTTCAACGGTAAATGGCCATTCATTTTTATTACATGATGGAAGAGCACGATCGATCGAAGAAGCTATTTTATGGCATGGTGGGGAAGCCGAAGTTGCTAAAAATAATTTTAAAAACTTAATACTATCAGATCGTAATAAAGTACTTGAATTTCTGAATTCTCTTTAACAAGATATAGTTAAAGCCTAGAAGTTTTAAAATTTCTAGGCTTTTTTATTTTTTTAATTAAATTATTTATTAAAAAAAGCTTATATCTAACTCCTAACTTCTATTTTTTAAGTAACTTTGCTTGCAATTTAACAACTACAACAAAATTGCACATGAAAGCACACGCATCTAAAATCGTTGGCGAAGGACTTACATACGACGATGTTTTACTTATCCCGAATTATTCAGATATTTTACCGAGAGACGTTAGCATCAAATCTAAATTTTCAAGAAATATTACATTAAACGTTCCGATTGCTTCGGCTGCTATGGATACTGTTACTGAAAGTTCTATGGCTATTGCTATGGCACAAGAAGGTGGTATTGGAGTTTTGCATAAAAACATGACTATTGAGCAACAAGCTGCGAAAGTGAGAAGAGTAAAACGTGCTGAAAGCGGTATGATTATCGATCCAGTAACTTTGCCATTAACTGCAACTGTTGGTGATGCAAAAGCTGCAATGAAAGAATTTAGTATTGGTGGAATTCCAGTAGTAGATGAAAACGGAATCTTAAAAGGAATCGTTACAAATCGTGATTTGCGTTTCGAAAAAATAAATTCCCGTTCTATTTTAGAAGTTATGACTACTAAAAATTTAGTAACGGCTGCACAAGGAACTACTTTGCAAGAAGCAGAAGGGATTTTGCAAGAAAATAAAATTGAAAAATTACCAGTGGTTGATGCCAATTATAAATTAGTAGGCTTAATTACTTTCAGAGATATTACAAAATTAACTCAAAAACCGCAAGCGAATAAAGACCGATTTGGACGTTTACGCGTTGCTGCTGCTTTAGGCGTTACGGCTGATGCTGTTGAAAGAGCTACCGCTTTAGTAAATGCAGGAGTTGATGCTGTAATTATCGATACAGCTCACGGACATACAAAAGGTGTGGTTGATGTTTTAAAAGCAGTAAAAGCTAAATTTCCAGATTTAGATGTAGTTGTTGGAAATATCGCAACACCAGAAGCTGCATTGTATTTAGCAGAAAATGGTGCTGATGCTGTAAAAGTAGGAATTGGACCTGGTTCAATTTGTACAACTAGAGTAGTAGCAGGTGTTGGATTTCCTCAGTTTTCTGCTGTTTTGGAAGTGGCTGCCGCTTTAAAAGGAACAGGTGTTCCCGTCATTGCAGATGGTGGAATTCGTTATACAGGCGATATTCCAAAAGCAATTGCAGCTGGAGCAGATTGTGTAATGTTAGGTTCATTATTAGCAGGAACAAAAGAATCACCAGGCGAAACTATTATTTTTGAAGGAAGAAAATTCAAATCATATAGAGGAATGGGTTCAATTGAAGCGATGGAAGATGGTTCTAAAGACCGTTATTTCCAAGATGTTGAAGACGATGTCAAGAAATTAGTACCAGAAGGAATTGTTGGTCGTGTACCCTATAAAGGAGAATTAAATGAAAGTATGCAACAATTCATCGGAGGCTTAAGAGCTGGAATGGGTTATTGCGGATCAAAAGATATTGAAACCTTACAAGAAACAGGACGTTTCATTAGAATTACTGCAAGTGGAATTGGCGAAAGTCATCCCCATAATGTGACAATAACTAAAGAAGCTCCCAATTATTCAAGATAGATAAGGAATAGTATAAATAGTAAAAACCTGACAGATTTAATTAGCTGTCAGGTTTTTTTATGCTTTCAAAAAGGCTTTAATCTTTTTTTTGTTTCCAGCTAACCACAGAATATCATCAGGTTGTAAAATTAAATTAGATTCAGGATTTAATATTCTTTTTCCATCCCGCTCTAAACCAACAATAATACTGTGTGTTTTTTCTCTGATCAACGATTCTTTGATACTTTTTCCAATGCAGATCCTATCTTTTAATTCTAACTGTTGCAAGATAATATCTTCTTTTTCTTCGTCTTCAGGATCTTCTCGTTCGTTTTTATCTAAATAATTTTCGAATAATTGAACTTGTTCATCTGTTCCAATGATACTAATTTCGTCTCCAGGAAATAAACGTTCATTACTTTTCGGAATATTTATAGTAACTTCTCCTCGTCTTATTGAAGCAATATTAATTCCAAAGTCTTCTCTAATTCTTAATTCATCTAATGTTTTTCCTGCTAAGTTAGATTCTTTGGCAATAATAAAATTTGCCATATGCCCGTCCCAAGGCGAAAGTACAATTTGTCTTTTATTAGGTTTTTGACTATTTTCTCGATCGTTATAATTGCGAATAAACTGTCTTTCAATTTTGTTATAAAACGCATGGAGTCTTTTTGGAAATAAAACATAGGAAATAAGCGCAATTACTAAAGCTACAAAAGCAACAATCGGAGAGAAAAATACATTCAATATAAATCCGAAATAGAATAAACTAAGTGCTATTCTGCTGAATATTAATACTATAATAGGTCCTTGATATTTTCTAACTTGCATTAATTCATGTACTTGTTCCACCGCGACTCTTCGTAAAGATAGAGCCCATAGAAAGGGAGATAAAATCACTACTGTAATCATAGCTGCTATAGCGTTTCCAAATCTAGAATCTTCTACTATGGGTAATAAATATTTTGATGAAAGTATAATGATTGATACAATAATGATCGAGTGAATTATTACTTGTGTTAAATAAGCTTTTAATACGATTTGCCAGGTGCTTACTGACTTTATAGCTTCAGTGTTAGAACTATATCTTGCAATTCTCTTAACCCATCTTCTGGGTAATTTTTTCTCTAAATAATTGGAAAAAGGAGTTGAAAGTTTTATCATAAATGGCGTAGTAAATGTTGTAATTGCAGAAACCGCCACAACAATTGGGTACAAGAAATCACTCGTTACTTTCAATGTCATTCCTAATGTGGCGATGATGAATGAAAACTCTCCAATTTGTGATAAACTCATTCCGGTTTGTATAGATTGTTTCAACGGTTGGCCCGAGAGTAATGTACCAATGGTAGCACTTAGAGACTGACCTATAATTACCACCAAAGTTAAAATCGCTACCGGAATGCCATATTTCACTAACATTTCAGGATCAATCAACATTCCTACAGATACAAAGAAAACTGCTCCAAATAAATCTTTTACAGGTTTTACTAAATGTTCAATGTGTTCTGCTTGTGTAGTTTCGGCAATAATTGAACCCATAATAAACGCACCAAGAGCTGGCGAGAATCCTACATTTGCAGCAAATAATACCATTAACAAGCAAAGTGCTAAAGACACAATCAAGAGCATTTCGTCAGTTAATAAGTGTTTTGCTTTTTTAAGTAAAGTGGGAATGAAAAAGATTCCTGCTACAAACCATATTATTAAAAAGAATGCTAATTTTAAAACGGATTGCAATAATTCGGTACCAGAAAACTGTTGACTAACGGCAATTGTAGACAGTAAAACCATCATTAAAATAGCTAAAATATCTTGTACAATTAAAGCACCAATTACATTTCCAGCAAATTTTTTGGTTTTCACACCTAATTCATCGAATGTTTTCAAGATAATGGTGGTAGAAGATACCGATATAATTACTCCTAAAAATAACGAATTCATTTTCCCCCAATCCATTAATTGACCTACATAATAACCTAGTGCCACCATACAAATCATTTGGGTGAGGGCTGTTATGGAGGCAGTTCCCCCAACTTTCATTAGCTTTTTAAAACTAAATTCAAGTCCTAAACTAAATAATAAGAAGATTACACCAATTTCTGCCCAAACATTTACACTATTTACGTCTTTAACGGTTGGGAAAAATTCAGATTGACTACCAGCTAAAAATCCAGCTACTAAATAACCTAAAACCAATGGCTGTTTTAACCAGCGGAATAATAGAACAGCAATAGCTGCCGTGACTAGGATTAATCCCAAATCACTAATTAGTGCAGGAACGTGAAGTGTAGATGCAGCAAGGTACATTGGCGTTTATTTGATTTTTTACTAAAATAGTAAAAATGATTTATTAATCAAAGTTTGTGAAAAATAAAATCTCGTTAAAATTGCTTCTAACGAGATTTTTTACTAATATTTATGAAATTGTAGTATTAAATTCCTAAATAATTGCTTGGAGTAATGTGCATTAATTCGGCTCTAACTTCTTCTGAAATTTTTAAATTTTCGATGAAATTATGAATTGCCTCTTTGTTGATTACTGTGTTTGTTCTTGTTAAATCTTTCAACGCTTCGTATGGATTTGGATAGGCTTCACGACGCAAAATAGTCTGAATTGCTTCCGCAACAACCGCCCAATTTTTCTCTAAATCTTCAGCAAATTTATCTTCGTTTAAAAGTAATTTATTCAATCCTTTTAAGGTTGCTTCGAATGCAATAATTGTATGACCAATTGGCACACCAATATTGCGTAAAACCGTACTATCTGTTAAATCGCGTTGCAATCTTGAAAGTGGTAATTTAGCCGAAAGATGTTCAAAAATAGCGTTTGCAATACCTAAATTTCCTTCTGAATTTTCAAAATCAATCGGGTTTACTTTATGTGGCATTGCCGATGAACCAATTTCACCCGCTTTGATTTTTTGTTTGAAATATTCCATCGAAACATAGGTCCAAATATCTCTGTCTAAATCAATTATAATTGTATTGATACGTTTTAAAGCATCAAAGAACGCTGCGAAATGATCGTAATGTTCTATTTGGGTTGTAGGAAATGAATGGTGTAATCCCAAACTGTTTTCAACAAAATTAGATCCAAATTTCTTCCAATCTGTGTTTGGATACGCTACTTTGTGTGCGTTATAATTTCCAGTTGCTCCACCAAATTTAGCTGCAAAAGGAACATTGAATAACAAACGCATTTGCTCTTCTAAACGCTCTACAAAAACCAAAATTTCTTTTCCTAAACGAGTAGGAGAGGCCGGCTGACCGTGAGTTCTTGCTAATAAAGGAATATCTTTCCATTCCATAGCCAATTCTTTTAATTTCGCGATTACGCTAATTAAACTAGGTAAATATACGTTTTCAAATGCCTCTTTTGTAGAAAGTGGAATCGCCGTATTATTAATATCTTGAGAAGTTAATCCGAAGTGAATAAATTCTTTAAATTCATCCAATCCCAAACTTTCAAATTTTGTTTTGATGAAATATTCAACCGCTTTCACATCGTGGTTCGTTGTTTTCTCCGTTTCTTTGATCCAAAGTGCATCTTCGGTTGAGAAGTTTTTATAAATAGTTCTCAAAGATTCATAAACCGATTTGTCGATTTTTGCTAATTGCGGCAAATCAGCTTCGCGCAAAGCTATGAAATATTCAATTTCAACTAAAACGCGATACTTTATTAAAGCTTCTTCCGAAAAATAAGGAGCTAGGGAACTGGTTTTGCTTCTATAACGACCATCAATTGGCGATATAGCATTTAATTCTGTTAATTGCATTGTTGTTGTGTGTTGTTTAAAGAAGTGCAAATTTACTAATTACTTAGGAGTTTTTTACGCTAATTTTAATAATTCTTCTTGTACGATTTTCATCCCTTCAACTGCTGTTAAAGGCAAGATTTTTAATTCATTCGGCAAATCATAAATAGTTGCAGGTTTTGGATCAACATAATAAACTAAGACATTTTTATCTACATAATTCATCAATCCTGCAGCCGGATAAACTTGCAATGAAGTTCCAATAATAATTAAAATATCAGCAGTTTCTACTATTTCAATTGCTTTTTCAATCATCGGTACCTCTTCACCGAACCAAACAATATGGGGACGTAATTGATTGTCTTCCAAATCGAAATCACCTACATTCAAATCATTTTCCCATTCTACAATATAATCTTTATTTGTGGTGCTTCTCACTTTTGTAAGTTCACCGTGTAAATGCGTAACCATCGTGCTTCCTGCTCTTTCGTGCAAATTATCTACGTTTTGCGTTATTATATGTACATCGAAATCTGCTTCTAATTCGGCTAATATTTTGTGTGCTTCATTTGGTTTTACAGTTGATAGTTGAGCTCTTCTTTTGTTATAAAAGTCTAAAACTAATGGAATGTTTTTGTTCCATCCCGCTGGTGATGCTACTTCCATAACATCGTGCCCTTCCCATAATCCGCCTGCATCACGAAAGGTTTTAATTCCGCTTTCGGCACTAATTCCAGCTCCAGTAAAAACCACTAATTTCTTCATCTTCGTAATTATTAAAAAAAATGCGTCTTAGTACGACGCATTTAATATTATACTTTTCCTAAGGTATAGAGTTGCTCCATCGTTGGTCTGGCACTTCCGCCAGCTGGTTCTAATGTAATTCCGAAGGCTTGAGGTGCTTCGGCATTAGCAACTTTAATCACTTTTGTTTTACTACTTGCATACGTATCTAACAATCCAATACTTGTAGGTGTTAAAATTGGTTCTAATTGTAAAGCCCAAACTTGATACACCATTCCTTTTGGCGGTTCTGGCAATCCAGAAGCGTCAATATAAACTGCTTTCGTTGTTTTGTTGTAATGAGCTTTCGAGTATGCAGTTGGATTCACTTGTTGACCGGCTAATGCAACACTAACACTTCCATTATCTCTCAAAACGGCTAAAACTTCATCTGATTCTTTGTTTTTCAACTCTAAATCTACTACTGATTCTTGTAATTTAGTTCTTTCGACAGCTAAATTATCGATAATTGAATTCGATTCGTTGAGTTTGTAAAATTGAACGCCCATTCCCAATACGAAAACGGCAGCCGCAGCCCAGCCCATATATTGTGTCCAAGGTGTTTTTGTTTGTATTTGCACAACCTTTTGCTTTTCCAGGAGTTGGTTTCTGATTTTGTCAAAATTTGCTGCTGATAAATGAGGTGCAATTCCATAGGATAAATTGATTACTGCTCTTTCTATAGCGGTAATTTCGTCTTTTACTTCAGGATGTTGTGTTGCCATTTGGTTCACTTCTGCTATTTCGTCGTCAGTAAGTTTGCCAAATACATATAATTCTAAAATCCCTGATTCGATATATTCTTTACTATTCATTGATTAATAGTCTTAATTCGTTCATACAATTTCTATTTTGAGTCTTCACGGTACCTAAAGGTATTTCTAATTCATCGGATGTTTCTTGTTGCGTGTAGCCTTTAAAAAACAACAAATCAATAATTTGAATACACTTTGGTTTTAATTTCTTAATAAACTCCTTTATACCAATCGCGTCTATTTTGTTGATTGCTTTCGAGTTGTCATCATAGAGATGTACGAAATTATCGGCAGACAGGTTTTTTTGATTGTTGTTAAAGTTTTTAGAACGTAGCTTATCAATGGAAGCATTTCGAGAGATATTTAACATCCAAGTGTATAAACGCCCTTTTGAGGTGTTATATGTATCGATATTTTTCCAAATTTTAATAAAAACTTCTTGAAGCACATCTTCAGATTCTTCTTTGTCTCGGATGAGATTGTAGATGACACCATATAAACTCTTGGCATAATTGTCATAAAGCAACGTAAACGACCTATCATCTTTTTTCAATAATAGAGGCAATAATTCTTCTTGTGTCATGCAATTTAAATTTTCCACTAAAATAATAAAAAAAGTAGTATTATGTTTGCAAATAAAATATAATTACAAATATGATTGATTTAGATTTACTAAATTATCTTGAAGGTTTTATTACCGAAAATAGAAAAGAAGGTTTTTTACGCGTTTTAGAAAATCGTACGAAGCATTTTACAATTGTGATGGAAGACGTTTTTCAATTGCACAATACCAGCGCTGTGATGCGGAGTTGTGAAGTTTTTGGTATTCAAGAATTAAATGTTATTGAGCAGAAGTTTGGCAAACGAATTGATACCGAAATTGCAATGGGCGCTCAGAAATGGGTAGATGTAAATCGATTTAATTCGGTTCAAAACTGTATTGATGCCATGCGGTCAGAAGGCTATCAAATTATTGCGACAACGCCTCATAACGATTCGTGTTTGTTGCATGAGTTTGATGTTTCTAAGCCTTCAGCCTTGTTTTTTGGTACCGAAAAAGACGGACTTTCGGAAGAAGTAATTGCACAAGCAGATGGTTTTTTGAAAATTCCGATGGTAGGATATACCGAAAGTTTGAACATTTCAGTTTCTGCGGCAATTGTTATTCAAGATATTACAAATCGCTTAAGGCAAACGGATATTAATTGGCATTTAACGGAAGAAGAAAAATTAGATAAACGTTTAGACTGGACTCGGAAAACAATAAAAGATATTGAATTTATTGAACGAAAATATCATGAAAATCAACAAAAATAATTATTTGTTCTTTTTCAATATTTTATATTCTTCATAACAGGCATTAATTGCATCCATGATTTGTAAATCATTTGCTGTTTTAATGAAATATTCAGAATAATTGCAGTTTTCTAAAATTATAGGAATGTCATCTTTGCTAATTTCTAATAAAGATGCTAAAGTTTCTCTGTCAAATTTGGTAGCTAAAAGATTTCTAACGGTATCGTCTTTTTTCATTTCCTTTAGTTTTTTCATTTCTTTAGAACGTTTTCCGAACGCATTATAGAGAAAATCTGCAGGATTGAATATAGAACCCAATACTCTAGACACAGCGCCAGGAGATTTATCGCCCACTTCATAGCCTCCTTGAATTCCGGTAATATTATAACGATAACTGTCTGAAGACACGGGAATCAATTTGGTGTCTACTTGAATAAATCCGGTTAAGTTATATTTATAGACTGTTACTTCATCTAAAACATACGATTTTTCACTTAAATATATTTTGGTAGGATTTTCTTTAGCCCAGTCATTTGTGACTTTTACTTTTATAGTTTCAAAACCCAAATAGCTAAATAATAAAGTATCATTTACTTGTGCAGCGATTTCAAAAAGACCACTCGGAGTGGTGATTGTTCCGCTCACTCTTGTGGCATTAATTACGTGCACACCACCCATAGGTAATCGTGTTTCGTTGTGAATTACGGTTCCTTTAAGGTTTTTTACGATGCTGTCATTCTGTGCCCAAGCACAATTAAAAAGTAATGTAAAAAGAAAAACTACAAAATATCTCATTTCTTTATTTAATGATTCAAAAATACGAATCTAAAGATGATATATTGTAGTTTCTCTAAAAATTATAAGAAAATTAACGAATTAATTAACTTCTTCTTGGTCTTTTTGGTCTTGATTCATCACCAGAACTTTCAGAACGTCTTGGAGCTCTTTCAAAAGCACCTGGTTCTCTTCTTGGAGCAGAACTACTTCTTTCTCCTCTGAATCCACCTTCTCTTTTTGGAGCTGATCCTCTGTCGCTTCTGAATCCACCTTCTCTTCCGCCAGAATCTCTTCCGCCTTCTCTTCTTGGTGCAAAACCACCGCTTCTTTCACCTCTAAAACCACCTTCGCGTTTTCCTCCACCGAATCCACCACCAGAACTTCTTCCGCCATGGTCTCTTCTAGAATTGCTTCCGCCGTCGTTTTTAGAAATTTCTACGTTGATTCTTCTTCCGTTTAAGTCATATCCGTTAAGTACGCTCATTACTTTATCAGTAAATTCTCCGTCTGTATTAAAGAAAGAGAAACCTTCTTTAACGTCAACTTTGAATACGTCATCACGACCTAAATCTAAAGTGTCCTTCAAGAAATCTTTCAATTGCATCCAGTCGAAATCATCTCTAGAACCAATGTTAATGAAATATCTAACAGGATCACCTGCTCTAATTTCTCTTGGCTCCGAACTTCTTTCTCTGTCATTACCTCTGCTATCACCTGATAAATCACGTTTAGTTTTGTAATAGTTGATGAATCTGTTAAATTCTACAGATACCATTTTCTTAATTAATTCTTCTTTAGATAAACCTTCTAAAACGTCATTAATTGCTGGTAAGTAAGATTCAATTTCTGTTCCTACTTCCGTATCTTTAATCTTATTAGCTAAGTGCAGCAACTGAATTTCGCAAATTTCAATTCCAGAAGGAATCGTTTTTTCTTGAAATTTTTGTTGAATAGTTCTTTCAATTGAAGAAATCTTGCGTAATTCACTTTTAGTAACAATTATTATAGAAGTTCCTAATTTTCCAGCTCTACCAGTTCTTCCTGAACGGTGATTGTAGATTTCGATTTCGTCAGGTAATTGATAATTCACTACGTGAGTAATGTTATCAACGTCAATTCCACGAGCAGCAACGTCAGTCGCAACAAGCATTTGTATTTGTCTACCTCTAAATGATTTCATAACTCCATCACGTTGTGCTTGAGATAAATCTCCGTGCAACGCTGCAGCGCTATATCCGTCTTCAATTAATTTTTCAGCAACAGCTTGTGTATCTCTTTTAGTTCTACAAAAAACTACAGAGAAAATATCTGGATTAGCATCTGCTAATCGTTTCAAAGCCTCATAACGATCACGAGCATTTACTAAATAATACTCATGTGATACCGTTGCAGATCCCGAGTTTTTATGTCCAACTGTAATTTCTACAGGGTCAGACATAAATTGTTTTGCAATACGAGCTACTTCAGCTGGCATTGTTGCAGAGAATAACCAAGTGTTTTTCTCTTTTGGTGTGTCCGATAAAATGGAACAAATATCTTCGTAGAATCCCATGTTTAACATTTCATCTGCTTCATCTAAGATACAGAAATCAATGTTTTTAATGTTAACAAGACCTCTGTTAATCATGTCTTGCATTCTACCCGGTGTAGCCACAATAATTTGGGCTCCGCGTTTAATGTCTCTAGCTTGATCTGTAATACTTGCACCACCATAAACAGCCACTGTATGTAACCCTTTAATGTACTTAGAATAGTCTTTAATTCCGTTGGTGATTTGTAAGCATAACTCACGTGTTGGCGATAAAATTAATGCCTGAGTATTTCTGTTCTCAGGGTCAATTTTTTGAATTAGTGGAAAACCAAAAGCTGCGGTTTTCCCTGTACCTGTTTGCGCTAGGGCAACTAAATCTGTGTTTTGTTCCAATAGTATTGGAATCGCTTTTTCTTGTACTTCTGACGGATTCTCAAATCCTAGATCTTTAATCGCCAGCAGTAGCGACTCATTCAATCCTAATTGTTCAAATTTATTCATATATTGTTTTAATATTGGCTGCAAAGGTATGACTAAAAATTTAGATTAACTAATTTGTTAAGCATTGATTTTCAATTAATTATATTTTTAATTCGTTAAGCCACATTGTAAAAATTATTATAAAACGGATATTGTGGTTTGAAAAATGAAAAACTTAGTTATTTTTGTAAAAAAACAATGTTTGAATTTTTAGACAGTATTGGAACCTTGGTGTTTGCCATTTCTGGAGCATTAACTGCTATTTATAAGAAGCTAGACTTGTTTGGTGTTTATTGTATTGCCTTTGTAACTGCGTTGGGTGGAGGAACTGTGCGAGATGTAATGATCGGAAGAACACCAGTTGGATGGATGCAAGATATGAATTATGTCTACATAATTACTTTTGGTTTTTTGCTTTCGATTGTATTTAATCGTTATTTAGACAAATTGCGCATTTCAATGTTTCTTTTTGACAGCATCGGATTGGGAGTTTTTACCTTAATTGGTTTGGAAAAAGGAATCGAATATGGCTTGAGTCCTTTAATATGTGTAATATTAGGAACGCTAACAGCAACTTTTGGAGGAGTTATACGTGATATCTTGTGTAATGAAATTCCGGTTTTATTTCGAAAAGAAATTTATGCTACACTATGTATCGCAGGAGGAATGCTTTATTTCATATTAAAAGAATTAAATTTTGAACAAAATTTTATCTCTTTAGTAGTAACGATTTTTATTATCGGATTTCGTCTGATTTCCTTTAAATACAATTGGAGTTTACCTAGTGGGACTCTTTTTGTAAGAAAGTAATCAATTGTTTTACAGCAATTCCTCGGTGACTAATGTTTGATTTTTCTTCCATATCCAATTCCGCAAAAGTTTTTTCATACCCTTCAGCCATAAAAATTGGATCATAGCCAAAACCGTTTGTCCCCACTTTTTCTCGAGTAATTTTCCCGAATATCATCCCTACAAAAAGTTCTTGCTTCCCGTTAAGGTTAAGTGCAATTACAGTTTTAAAATTAGCATTTCTGTTCGTTTCCTTTTCTAATTGAAATAATAATTCATTCATATTATTATTGTCATCTTTGGGTTCACCCGCATATCGTGCTGAGTAAACTCCTGGAGCCCCATTTAATGCTTCAACTTCTAATCCGGTATCATCTGCGAAACAGTTCAAACCATATTTCTCTGTTACATAATTGGCTTTCAAAATAGCATTTCCTTCAATTGTATCAGCGGTTTCCGGAATATCTTCTGTACATCCAATGTCTTCCAAACTTACTATTTCGATAAAAGCTGGAACCAATAATTGAATTTCTTTGATTTTATTTTTATTGTTGGATGCGAAGACTAATTTCATAAGATGATAATATTAGAGAGAAAAAAAACAGAATCAGCTATAAAGTACAAAAGCCGATCTGGAGCGATCGACTTTCGTGATGAACGTGTAACCACATTTCTGTGTCGTTCGGTGCAAATGTAAGGCCATTAATCGGATAAACAATAATAAATTTCTAATTATTTTAAAACATATCTTTTCTTGCCAAATAAATTATTAAAAAACCTTTTTTCTTCTTACTTTTGTAGCGTTTAAAAACACCTATGTATTATGGTAAAAGATTTATTCGAAAGAATTCAAAACAATAAAGGTCCTTTAGGAAAATGGGCTTCACAAGCAGAAGGATATTTCGTATTTCCTAAGTTAGAAGGCGAATTAGGACCAAGAATGAAATTCCAAGGGAAAGATATATTAAATTGGAGTTTGAACGATTATTTAGGATTAGCAAATCATCCTGAAGTTAGAAAAGCTGATGCTGATGCTGCGGCTCAATATGGTGCGGCATATCCAATGGGTGCACGTATGATGAGTGGTCATACTGATATGCACGAACAATTGGAAAATGAATTGGCTGCTTTTGTAAAAAAAGAATCAGCGTATTTGTTAAATTTTGGTTATCAAGGTATTATGTCATGCATTGATGCTTTGGTTACTAAAAATGATATTATTGTTTATGATGTTGATGCTCACGCGTGTATTATAGATGGTGTGCGTTTGCATATGGGTAAACGTTTTACCTACAAACACAATGATTTAGAAAGTATGGAAAAAAACCTGCAACGTGCTACTAAAATGGCTACGGAAACAGGTGGAGGAATCCTTTTCATCACTGAAGGTGTTTTTGGAATGCGTGGACAGCAAGGTAAGTTGAAAGAAATTATTGCAATGAAGGAAAAATATAATTTCCGTTTGTTGGTTGATGATGCCCATGGTTTTGGTACTTTAGGAAAAACGGGTGCTGGGGCAGGTGAAGAGCAAGATTGCCAAGATGGAATTGATGTTTATTTTTCAACATTCGCTAAATCTATGGCTAGTATTGGTGCTTTTTTAGCTGCTGATAAAGAGATTATTGATTATTTAAAATATAATTTACGTTCGCAAATGTTTGCAAAGTCGTTACCAATGATTCAAACGATTGGTGCTTTAAAACGATTAGAATTATTGCGTAATCATCCTGAATTGAAAGATAAACTTTGGGAAAATGTAAATAAATTGCAAAGCGGATTAAGAGCAAAAGGATTTAATATTGGAGACACAAATACTTGCGTAACTCCTGTTTATCTTGAAGGAAGTGTCCCTGAAGCAATGATTATGGTTAATGATTTAAGAGAGAATTATGGAATTTTCTTGTCAATCGTAATTTATCCAGTTATTCCAAAAGGTATGATTTTGTTGCGTGTAATTCCTACTTCATCACATACTTTTGAAGATATTGATCAAACTTTAGAAGCTTTTGAAGCAATTCGTGAGAAATTAGTAAACGGAACATACGCTAAAATTGCAGAATCTACAGTTCAAAATGTAGACTAAACATTAAATACTACATATTAATACAAAAAAGGGATTCCAAATAGGAATCCCTTTTTTATAGCTCTTTTTTATATGTTCGTCTTCTTTTCGTTATCTTAGAGTTGAAGTTTTTCCATAAATTATGGATTGCGTGATTTTCTTCTAATTCTGGTGTTCTTATGCAAAGATCAATTCGTTTTTCAAGAGAAATTTTGTAATATTCATCAAAAATAATTGCAGTAACTCCTTTACTTTGATATTCCGGTGTAATTCCAATTAGATAAAAAACAATTTCTTTCGAATGTTTTCTAGCTTTCAGTAGGTGGTAAAATCCAAAAGGGAATAATTTTCCATTTGCTTTTTTCATGGCGCTTGCAAAACCGGGCATTACAATTGCAAAAGCAATCATATTATCATTTTTGTCCATCACAAATTTAATATATTCTGGATTTATAAAACTAATATACTTCTTTTTAAAATAAGCTTTTTGAACAGTATTAATTGGAACAAAAGATTGCAAATTAGCATAAGATTCATTGAATAAATCAAACATTTTATCCACATAAGGCATAATATCTTTGGTCTTAGTAAAGTTCAAAGATTTTAATTCGTATCGTTTTTGAATTAACTTACTAGCCTTTTGAAATGGTTCTGGATTGATATTATGAAAAGAAAAATCACTTTCTTGGTATTCCTTTTCAATCGTTAAACCTAATTTTTCAAAATGGGTAATATAATAAGGTAAAGAATACCAAGTAATCATATTTCCCATTTGATCAAAACCTTCACTAAGAATTCCTACTTTGTCTAGATTTGAAAAACCCATTGGACCTTCCATATGATCCATAGCGTGTTTTTTTCCTAATTCTTCGACCTTTTGCAAGAGCGCTTTCGTCACTTCAATATCGTCTACTACATCAAACCAACCAAAACGAACTTTTTTCTTTTTTAATAGATTTACTTCTTCCCAATTGATTATTGCTGCTAATTTTCCCACAATCTTATTGTTTTTGTAAGCCAAATAAAAATGTGCCTCTGCAGTTTGAAGTGCAGGATTTTTAGTTTTGTCAAACGTTTCTAATTCGTCAGCAATTATGGGTGGAATCCAGTTAGGATTGTCTTTGTATAGTTCGAAAGAAAACATAACGAATTCTTTCATCTCCTTTTTGGTAAGTGCTTCTTTTATTGTTATCATTTTATTCTCCTACTGCGTCTTTACGTTTTTTTTCTTCTTTTTCTGCTTTCTTCTTTACTTTTTTGTCCATCTTGCTACCTTTATCTATTTCAATTTTAACTTCTTTGTAATTTTTGGTAAAGCGCCACGAAAAACCAACGCCAGCGGTCATTATGCTCGGCGTGTTTTTAATATTTTTTCCGACAGAAGCGTCAATTTGCATGTCTTTATTGAACAAATAAGCTGCGCCGAGTCTAAATAAGCCATCTGAATAAAAATCACTATTATAACCTTGATTTTCAATAAAACCAGACCATTGTTTATTAAACCCTCGTGTTAATGTAATAATATAGTCAATGCTTGCAAAGTCAGTTCCTATTTTGTTATATGATAAATTTGTTACTAAAACCCAACGACTTCCAAAGTGATTTTGAGCAATAAGCATCGCTTTTGGACTAATAGCAGATTCTTCAATGCCAACAGGAGCATAATTAAAAGGATTGTCTGAAAAGTTCAAATTAACTCCTGCATAAACACCTACAGCCGGAATTAATTGTCTCCATTTGAAGCTGTGGTTGGCTTTCCAACTGTATAAATTTGGTTTTTCTTCATAATTTTTAAATGGATCATAAACCAAATATTTTGCTCCTAATAATGTTTTCTTTAAAGCACTTCTATTTTTGTCTATTAAATCAGAAGAATAACTGTCGTTTTGGTATTGAAGTTCTGCAATTAATTCTAATTGTTCAAAAAATAATCCCCAGCGGAAGTCGAATTCCGCCATAACACCACTTGCTTTATAATCAAGTGTATTGTGATCTTCACTCACGTAATGCACACCAGTTTCAGTTTGCATCACGGTTTTTCCGACCGAGAAAGCCATCATGGAACGACCAGGACGATTAGAGTTAACATCATCGGTAAATTGACCAAATGAATTTTGACAGCATACTATAAAAATTAATAGTAATAATGGTGAGTGTACTTTCATAACTAAAGATTTATCCTCAAAAATAGTTATTTTATAATAATTTTAAGATACAAATTTGAAGTTTTCCATGGAATAGCTGTATTTTTGATTTTTAAAATTTACATAAATGGAAATGGCTTCTTTTTCGGGTTTTTTAAGAACCTTAGGAATTATAGTTTTGGTTTATTACTTATTTAAGTTTGCTTTGCGAATTTTTGCACCTATCATTATGCAAAAAGCAGTAAACAAGATGCAAGAAAAAATGCAAGACCAATTCAAACAACAACAAAATCAACAAAGCAATACTACTACCACTAAGGAAATGCCTAAAGAAAAAAAGAAAGTAGGGGAGTATATTGACTATGAAGAAGTAAAATAATTTTATTTTTCGGATACAGTAAAGGATATTTTAACGATATCCTTTTTTTAGTTATTTTAGCACCTTATTATATTACAAACCATCTATGAAAAAAATTAAAGCAATAATTCCTCATCTATTAGTTCTTGTCGGATTTATTATAGTTTCACTTGTCTATTTTTATCCTGTTTTACAAGGAGATAAAATTTACCAATCGGATATTGTGCAATATACGGGAATGGCAAAAGAGCAAAACGATTTTAGAAAAGAAACGAAACAAGAACCGTTTTGGACAAATAGTGCTTTCGGAGGAATGCCAACGTATCAATTAGGAGCAAAATATCCTAATGATAGCATAGGAATGTTAGATGATGCATTGCGTTTTTTGCCACGACCTGCTGATTATTTGTTTTTATATTTCTTAGGGTTTTATATTTTACTAATCGTATTAAAAATTGATCCATTGAAGGCATTTTTCGGAGCTTTAGCCTTCGGATTATCTACCTATTTGATTATTATTTTGGGTGTGGGTCATAATGCAAAAGCCCACGCAATAGCTTATATGCCGATGGTAATAGCTGGTGTTTTATTGGTTTTTCAAAGAAAATATATCCTAGGAGGTTTGTTAACAATGGTCGCTGCTGGACTAGAAATCAACACGAATCACTTTCAAATGACTTATTATTTATTGTTGTTATTAGCCATTATTGCAATTTATTATACTATAACGATCGTAAAAAATAAAGAATACAAAGAATTTGGAAAAATTATTGGAGTATTTTTAATTGCTGGAATTTTAGCTATTGGAGCAAATGCTACGAATTTAATGGCCACATCAGAGTATGCTAAATTTTCTACCCGTGACAAAAGCGAATTAACGGTTAATCCTGATGGCACACCTAAAACGGATAGCAACGCAATGTCTTACGATTATATTACCGAATATAGTTACGGAATTGCAGAAAGTTTAAATTTAATTGCACCAGGACTTTTTGGAGGGTCAAATAACGAGAATTTAGGTGTTGAATCGGAAACTTTTCAAAATTTTGTAGCACAAGGTTATCCGGCTGATCAAGTGAAAGGTTTTGTCGAACACGCTCCGGCTTATTGGGGAAATCAGCCGATTGTAGCTGCTCCGGCTTATATTGGAGTAGTGGTTTTCTTCTTATTCGTAATGGCATTTTTTGTAGAAAAAAGAAGCATTAAATATTTATTTCTTGCAGGAGCTATTTTTTCATTAGTATTGTCTTGGGGTAAAAACTTCAGTATTATTACTGATTTCTTCATCAATTATGTTCCTTTTTATAATAAATTTAGAGCTGTTTCTTCGATTCAGGTTTTGTTAGAATTATGCGTTCCTGCTCTAGCGATTATTGGATTATACCAATTTTTCAAACAAGACGACAAGCAAAAATGGAACGCTCTTTGGAAATCTGGAGCAATTACTTTTGGACTTTTAATCGGATTATTTTTGATAAAAGGATTGTTTAATTTTTCTTCAGCAAACGATTCTATGTATGCACAAGCGTATGGTCCTGAGTTTATTCGTACTTTAAAATTAGACCGAGAAGCACTTTATACTTCAGATGTATTGCGTTCGATGTTGTTTGTTGCCTTAGCTTTTGCGGTTTTATACTTGTTCGTAAAAAACAAGATGAAAGAAACAACGACGATTATAATCGTTGGACTTTTAATGGTTTTCGATTTATTTATGGTCGATAAACGTTATGTGAACAACAATCCAGACCAATTTAAAAGTGCAAGCCAAGTAGATATTCCTTTTCAAGCGACTGAAGCCGATGAAATGATTTTATCAGATACAACTCATTTCAGAGTTTTTGAAGTGGAAGCTGGTTTAAATAGTGCTAGAACTTCATATTTTCATCAATCAATTGGAGGTTATCACGCTGCAAAACCAAGACGTATACAACAACTATTTGATTATCAAATCACAAAAAATAACGTACGCGTTTTGAATATGTTGAATGTGAAATACGTAATTCAATCGGATGAAAAAGGTGAAAAAATACCTTTAGCGAATCCTGCAGCTAACGGAAATGCTTGGTTTGTTGAAAAAGTGAAATTTGTGAAATCAGCCGATGAAGAAATGAAAGCATTGGATAGTCTAGATACGAAAAATGAGGTTGTACTTAATTCTTTGGTAAATGATTATAAAGGAGCTACCACTATTTCAAAAGATTCAACAGCAATGATTAATTTATTGGAATATCAGCCAAACCATTTAAAATATGTTTCAAATAATGCAAATGCAGGTTTTGGAGTTTTTTCAGAAATGTATTATAAAAACGGCTGGATTGCTACTATTGATGGAAAAGAAATGCCAATTTATAATGTAAATTACGTTTTAAGAGGATTAGAAATTCCAGCAGGAAAACATACGATTGAATTCAAATTTGAACCTCAAGTGGTAAAAACCGGAAGTTCGATTGCCTTAATGAGTTCGATAGCAATGCTTTTATTAATAGGAGCAGGGGTTTATTTTGAAACGAAAAAAGAGAAAAAAAGTATAAATAGTTAGGATAATATTTTGGAAAATAATCGCAAAAAAGTTTTGATCATTTCGTACTATTGGCCACCAGCAGGCGGACCAGGAGTACAACGATGGCTGAAATTTGTGAAATATTTACCAGATTTTGGTTTTGAACCACACGTTTATATTCCTGAGAATCCAACTTATCCATTAATAGATGAAAATTTACTGGATGAGGTTACTACGGATGCAATTATTATAAAACGTCCAATTTTTGAACCTTACGGATTGGCCGCAGTTTTTTCGAAAAATAAATCAAAAAAAATCAGCTCGGGAATTATTCCTAATCCTAGAAAACAATCCTTTGTTGAAAAAACGATGCTTTGGGTTCGAGGAAATGCTTTTATTCCAGATGCACGCGTTTTTTGGGTGAAACCTTCTGTTAAATTCCTGAAAAAATATATTGAAGAAAATCAAATTGATACAATAATTACAACAGGTCCGCCTCATAGTTTGCACTTAATTGGTTTGGGTTTGAAGAAAGAATTGAAGATTACTTGGTTGGCCGATTTTCGTGATCCTTGGACCACAATTGGCTATCATAAACAATTGAAATTAAGTGTTTCTTCTGCTAACAAACATAAATATTTAGAGAAGGAAGTAATGACGACTTGCGATGGTTTAATCGTGACTTCTCCAACCACAAAAAAGGAGTTTGAAGCGATTACTTCGAAACCAATTACAGTGATTCCTAATGGTTATGATGTTGAAAAAGTCATTAAAAAACCATTGGACGAAAATTTTACTGTAGCTCATATTGGTTCTTTTTTATCAGCTCGAAACCCTCGAATATTATGGAAAGCGTTCACCGAACTCATCAAAGAAAATTCCGAATTCAAGAAGAATTTTCAACTGAAACTAATTGGAGCAGTTAGTATAGAGGTGCTTCAGGCGTTAAAAGAATTTAAATTAGAGAAATACGTCAATCATTTGGGGTATTTGCCGCATAATGAAGCGATTTCAGAACAAAGAAGTTCGCAAGTTTTATTGTTAATCGAAATTGATTCAGATGAAACGCAATGTATTATTCCTGGAAAACTATTCGAATATATGGTTTCAGATCGACCAATAATCGCAATCGGACCGGAAAATGCTGATTTTGCACAGATTATTAAGGAAACCAATTCAGGAACGTTCTTTAAATATGATGAATTAGAAGCTTTAAAAGCACAAATTCTTACTTGTTTCGAGCAATATCAGCAAAATAATTTGAAAGTTTATCCCGTAGGATTGCAGCAATATAGCCGAAAATCGTTAACCGAAAAGTTAGCTAAACTTCTAAATTCATACGTATAAAATGGGAATCGTCATCAAACAATCCATTAGAAACACCATCATTACCTTTTTGGGTTTCGGAATTGGTGCTTTGAATACCTTATATATGTATCCCTATTTTCTAGGAAAAGATTACTTCGGAATTACGGGCTATGTCTTGGCTACGGCGAATGTTTTGTATCCAATTATGTCTTTTGGAATTCAGAATACATTGATTAAATTCTTCGATGAAAATAACAAATCAGAGCGAGAGTTGAATAGTTATATTACGTTTATGCTGCTTGTTCCACTGTTTTTTATCGTTCCGATCTTAGGATTATTTTACTTTAATTACGATATAATTGCTGTTTATGAATCTCAAAAAAATAGCGTGGTCTATCCTTTTGTTTGGGTAATTCCAATTATTGCGATTTTTATGGGCTATTTTGAGATTTTTTACGCTTGGTTGCGAGCCCATATGAAGTCTGTTTTTGGTAGTTTTGTTAAAGAAATTTTCGTCAGAATTTTAGTTTCCTTCTTACTTTTTGGCGTTTATTTCAAATATATAACACCTTCTGATTTTATTTATTCGTTGGTATTGGTTTACGGAATTGCACTTTTATTAATCCTTTTTTACGCGAATAAAGTTCGAAAAATTAGGATGCATTTTAAAACACCTAAGTCGAGTAAAGCAATTTTAACCTATACCGTCTTCATTATTTTATCGGCAAGTATTGCAAATATGTTGCTAGATATTGATAAATATATGATTAAACACTATATGAATATTGATAATATTGCTTTTTATTCGGTCGCTATTTTCATTGCGATGGTAATTTCAGTACCGAGTAGAGCGATGCATCAAATTACTTATCCTATCACTGCAAAGCTAATGAGTGATGGTAAATGGGATGAATTAAACGCTTTATATAAGAAATCTTCTATAACATTACAAGTTGTTGGAGGACTAATTTTAATCGGAATTTTAGTCAATATTAAGCAACTTTATTTGCTTTTACCAGCAGAATATAGTCAAGGTTTATTCGTGGTTTTTACGATTGGATTGTCTAAATATTTCGACTTAATATTGGGAAATAACAATGCAATTATCTTTAATTCGAAATATTATCGAGCTGTTTTACTGTTGGGATTGTTGTTGGTAATCCTTGTAATTACCTTAAATATGTACTTTATTCCGAACTTTGGCTTAAATGGAGCAGCAATGGCGACTTTAATTTCAATTTCTTTGTATAGTATTGCCAAGTTATTATTTGTGGTTTTAAAAATGAAATTATATCCATTTACCTCAAAAACACTAGTAGCTTTAGCGATTACAGTAGTTAGTTTTGGCTTGTTTTACTATTGGGAATTTACTTTTCATCCCATTATCAACATTGTGTTGAAGTCTGGTTTAGTGAGTTTTTTTTATGTGGGATTATCTTATTATTTCAAAATATCATCGGATATTAACTATGTAATTAATACTTTTTTTAAGAAAATAGGAGTGAAGTAATAGCAATGACAAGTAAATATAGTAATGATAAAATGCTGTATTTGGCATATAATTGAGTGCTAAAATTGTTATTAAATAAAAAATCCTGCTTCATCTTCTCAGATTCCACAGGATTTAATTAACAAACTAATCTATTAACAAACTTAACTAACCAATCAAACTATTTATTTTCTTTTAATTTCTACTGTTTCTCTTTTGATTTCTTTTACATCATCAGCCTCCATTTTGGCTTTTGTGCCATCTTTTCTGTAGTAGTAGAAATCTTCGTCTTCATCGTCATAACCATTATCATAACCGTTGTTTCCGTAGCCGTTGTTTCCATTTCCTCCAGAATAATGACCTCCACCAGGATTGTAGTTTCCGCTGTTTGAAGCATTCACATAGCCTGAAATATTGATAATTCTTCCTCTTCGGTCGTATGTAATTCTCATATTTCCTACTTTAGTTAAGGCGAAGCTATTGTAGCTCATATAAACAGTTCCAACACGTTTTACTCTTCCATTAGCATCATAATTGATGTATACATTTCCAATTCTTCTTACTCTACCAGAGTTATCGTGTTCTACTTTTACACCTCTTTCAGATGTTCCATAATAAACTCCAGATCTTGGCGCTCCATAAGTTCCATTTGTTCTTGGTTGTATAGTTGGTCTTGTGTTAAAGTCAAATTCGCCATTCGGGAATAACATAAACTCAATTCCACGCTCATTAAAAATAATTGGCTCCGCATCGCGATAATCGATAGAATAGCCTCTGTTGTTTGTTTTGTCAGAAAAAACAGGATTTCCTGACGCATAAGCCATACTTCCTACCAGTATGAAGCTGGCTACTACTAAAAGTGTAATTTTTTTCATAATACAAATTATTAGAGATTAATAAACAACTTCATTTTAAAATTCGTTTCTAAAACGGTTGCTTGAAAAGGTATTTCCAATAGCTGTGCCAAACTCAAAAAAAGCATTGTGAATAACTTGTTAATGAGTTGTTATGAAACAAAAAAAGAACGCTAACTTGTTGATAGCGTTCTTTTTAATTTATTTTATATAAAGAGGATTATTGTAATCCCTGTCTACGAAGTAATTCTTGTTGCATTTGCATTAAGCCTTCTTCTCCTAGAGAAACAACCATTGCAATTATAGCGATTAGAAAAACAGCACCTAATACAAGTCCAATAATGTTTAACACTTTTCCTATTTTTAGATTACTGTAATTTGTATAAAGTGTTGGGTTCATAGCATAAAGTTTTGCGTCTTTATTAGCTAAAACTAATCCGATTGCACCTAAAATAACACTAAAAATTCCATAGCAACAAATGGTAAGAACGGATAAAATTCCTAAAACGAGTACGATTGTGGCATTGGGTAATTTCTGATTTTCCATAAATATAAAGTTAATTGATTACGAGGTTGGATACATTTTGAGAGCATAAGAAACTAAAATCACAACGCCATTTAGTATCGCAATTGCAATAACTATTTTGGTGTAATTTCTCTTTTTGTCTGTTAAATGAATTAATAAAAAGATAAAAAATAAAGCTAAAGTATAGATGGCAGGGAAGATTTTAAAAGCTTCTAAAAAGTCTCCTTCCAATAAAAAAGCAATAGCTCTTTGGGTGCCACAACCTGGACAATCAATTCCAAAAAGTTGCTTATTCATACAAGGCAACATATGTTCTTCCATCTGTTTTTTTTCACTATCTGATTACTATGCAAGTTTACAAAAAAAAGATTAGAATCGAATACTAAATTTAAAAAGACTACTTTTGAATGCATAAAATAAGTAGTAAATTATGAAGCAATTTTTATACGTTTTGCTGTTTGCAGCAGTCGGAATTTTATCCTTAATTGAGCAGTCAAAAGAAGTTCCAAATCAATTTATTATGATAGGAGCATTGGCAGTTTTTATGTATGGTTTATTCCAAATTATGAAGAAAGTACCCACTAAAAAAGAAGAAGATAATGATACAGAAATTTGAAATAGGAGATAAAGTTGCCGTTTTAGATGATGCAATTTCAGGAACAGTAATTAAGATAAATAAGGATGATATTTCGATAGAAACAACCGATGGATTCACGATGACATTTTTTGTCAACGAATTGGTTAAAATAAATAATACTAGTGAGTTAAGTGGTTTTTTCTCTACTCAAAGTTTAAGTTCTGTTTTGAAAGATAAAGAAGCGCCAAAAAAGTATAACTTTGCAAAAGAAAAGAAATCTCGAAAGGAGGAATTTGTATTAGAAGTCGATTTGCATATCGAAAAATTAGTACCATCAAAACGCGGTATGAGCAATTACGATATTTTGAATTTACAGATGGATACAGCCAAAAGACAAATGGATTTTGCCGTTAGAAATAGGATGCCGAAACTTGTATTTATTCACGGCGTTGGCGAAGGGGTTTTGAAGGCAGAATTAGATTTTTTATTAGGGCGTTATGACAACATTTCGTTCCAAGATGCCAACTATCAAAAATATGGTTTGGGTGCAACCGAAGTGTATTTTAAGCAAAATCAAAAATGATTTTTTAGCGATAATTTTAGTCACATTTTTTATTTTATGAAATAAAAAAAGGGCCGTTCAAAATAGAACGGCCCTTTTTTTGCTATCGTCTTTTTTCTACAAAGTGGTCACATAATTTCCAAAAATATATTCCGTAAAACTGAATGAATTATCAGGGTTTGAAAAATTCACATTCTTGAATTTAATGTTATGTGTATAACTTGTAATTGTAATTCCATCTGCTGCATAAATTGCATTGGTGATAATTTCAATTGTGCCTCCTGTTGCATTCCATTCTTTTTGAACTACCGGTGCAGCCGGAGGCAAAACAGAACAAATTGTTGTCGAAGTTACGTTATCAGAATACAACCGATAAACAATTCGATTTTCTGCATTTACGTTTACAATTCTTGGACTTCCAACAACAGTGACCTCGTTAGGAAAATTTGTTTCTGGAATACTAATCAATAATAGTTCATTGCGATTAATTTTGTAAACCAAATTGTTGGTTGTACAATTTTGAACCGTTACCGTATCAAAATTAAATGACTCTAAAGTAATATCTCCATCATCGCAAGCTTGCAACATAAATACCGAAGCCAATAAAACAATTATTTTTTTCATCTCAAATTTTATTTAAAAGAACAAAAATAAATGATTTAATCTATTTATTTACTATAACGTTGCGATTTTAAAATTGAGCTATATTTTTTATTTAGTCAATTATTGCTTTTGTATCTTTGCATCATGAAAAAAGTATATTTAGACAGTGCCGCAACAACGCTTATTCATCCGGAAGTAATTGCTGTGATGTTAGACGTTCTTCAAAATGATTTTGGAAATCCTTCTTCAACACACAGTTTTGGTAGAAGTGCCAAAACCTTGTTAGAGTCTTCGCGAAAATCTATTGCTAAAATAATAAATGCTCAAGCGTCGGAATTGATTTTCACGTCAAGTGCTACAGAAGCTACCAACTGGATTTTAAGAAGTGCTGTAAAAGATTTAAGTGTAAAACGTATTCTTACCTCGAAAATCGAACATCACGCAACATTACATACCATTGAACATTTAGCATCCGAGTTTGGAATCAAAGTCGAGTATATTGCCATTTTACCATCTGGACAAATCGATTATCAAGATTTAGCCGCTAAGTTATTGTCGGATGAGTTTACATTGGTATCATTAATACACGTTAATAACGAAATAGGGACGGTTTTAGACGTGAAACGCGTTAGCGACTTGTGTAAGTATGCCAAAGCACTTTTTCATTGCGATACGGTTCAATCTGTAGCGAAAATGAAAATCGACGTGCAAGAATTAGGAATTGATTTTTTAGTGGCAACTGCTCATAAATTTCATGGACCAAAAGGTGTTGGATTTGCTTACTTAAAGAAAAATTCAATGTTACAACCGATGTTATTCGGCGGCGAGCAAGAAAAAGGAATGCGTGCCGGAACCGAAGCCGTTCATCAAGTGGTGGGAATGGCAAAAGCAATGGAATTGGCTTATGCGAATTTAGAAGAAGATGTCGCGTACATTTCCGATTTGAAAAACTATTGCTTGTCTGGATTAGAAATCATTTTTCCAAATCTTAAAATTAACGGAACCGAAACATTTTATAATTTGATAAATGTGCAATTGCCCTTGTCGGACGAAAAAACAGCAATGTTGTTATTTACATTGGATATGAAAGGTATTGCTGTTTCAAGAGGAAGTGCTTGCCAAAGTGGAAGCATAAAACCATCACACGTTTTAGCCGAATTTTTATCAGAAGAAGAAAGTAAAAAACCAAGCCTTCGAATTTCATTTAGTCATTTCAACACGAAAGAAGATATTGACTTTTTGTTTGAAGCTTTGAAGACGGTTTAAAAAAAAGGCGTTAAATTTATTTTGGTGAGCTCGTTTTCAGCATCTCGAATTATAAGTTTAGATTCTGAACTGAATTCAGAATGACATAAAACAAAAAAAAACACGAATCCATAAATTCGTGTTTTTTTATAAATCAATTTAGAGAATTATAATTTCCCCATATTTTGAGCTAACGTCTCAATAAATTTTGTGATTGGCCCTTTAATCATCATTGCCATCATTGGATTGAAATCGCCATCAAAAAGCAATTGCACATCAGTTGTGTCATTTACTTCTGTAATGTTAGCTGTTAAAGTAAAAGGCAATTTGCTGGAAGCTGCTCCTAAAACAATTTTAGAATTTGGAATTGCTTCTTTTTTCACCAATTTAATTTCGGGCATTCCTTTTAATCCGAATTCGAAACAATTTTCATCAATTACTTCAAACTTCGCGATATTCTCGGGCATTAATTTTTCAAAATTCTTAACATCACACAATTCATTGAAAATATATTCAGCTGATTTTGCTACGTTTACTTTTGGACTTTCTAAGTTCATTTTTTTTTTGTTTAAAAGATTATAAGTTTAAAAGCGAAGTCGTACTTCCAACTTTAAACATTTAAATATAAATTTATACTTCTGGATTCCATTCAGCAGGATTCGAGTTCCAAGCGCTCAATGTTTCTAATTCATCTTCTGAAACATAACGTTTGTCCACCGCTTTTTGTAATAAATTTTCATAATTACTCAAAGTGATCACATCGATATTCGCTGCTTCAAAGCGTTCTTTAGACACCGCGAAACCATACGTGAAAATAGCTGCCATACCTTTAACATTGGCACCTTCATTACGCAAAGCTTCTACGGCTAATAAACTACTTCCTCCTGTTGAAATTAAATCTTCAACTACTACTACATTCTGACCTTTATGCATAAAACCTTCCACTTGATTTTGTCTTCCGTGCTTTTTTGGCTCGGGTCTAACATAAACAAAAGGCAGTCCCATAGCTTCTGCGACAAGTATACCAATACCTATTGCACCCGTTGCTACGCCTGCAATTACATCAGGTTTACCAAATTTTTCTTCGATAAGCTTTGTGAATTCATCTCGAATATAATTTCTAACCGCTGGAAATGAGAGTATTATGCGGTTATCACAATAAATAGGTGACTTCCAGCCTGAAGCCCACGTAAAAGGATTTTTAGAATTTAATTTAATTGCGTTTATTTGTAAAAGCAATTCGGCTGTTTGTTGTGCGGTGTTGTTATTAAAAATCATAGTGCAAATGTATAAAGTTTTTGTCAACGATAAGCCACTTTTTTTAACAAATGAAGTTCAGAAGGAAACGGACTTCAAACTTTTTCTGTTAGAAAGTGTAGATATTGAGAAATTGATCGTAAAGTTTTTTCAAAATAAAATACAGAAGGCCTTGCTGTATCATCCAGATGAAAAACTAATTATGAAAATGCTTCGTGCAAAGCTACCTATTGAAAAAGCGGGTGGTGGTTTGGTTTATAACAAAGACGGCGACGTGCTGTTTATTTTCAGAAATGGAAAATGGGATTTACCAAAAGGTGGCATGGAGAAAAATGAAACTATTGAAGAAACTTCCATGCGAGAAGTAGAAGAAGAAACCGGTGTTAATAATTTAGTAATTACTGATAAATTACAAAAAACTTATCATATCTTTAAGCGAAATGATCGGTATAAATTAAAAATCACTCAATGGTTTGAAATGCAAACCACTTTTGAAGGAACTCCCGAAGGACAAGCTGATGAAGGGATTGACAAAGTTGCATGGGTGCACCCAAATGATATTGCAGCACATTTAGAAAATTCGTATGAAAATATTAAATTATTGTTTGAAAATAAAACATCTTTGGATTAGTATTTAACACTTTTTTATGAAATTGGTTTAATGACTTTATTTACTTTTGTGCTCTTATGATTCAAAAATTAAAAAGTTGTTTTTATTTAATTACATTAACCGTAATTGGAATTTTGTCTAGCACAAATTGCAGTTTTTTTAGTTTTGATACTAGTATTCCAAATTTACTTTCGCAGGAATCAAATTGGACGCACAAAGATTTAGAATTAAAGAACGCAGTAACAACTAAAAACTTAAGTGCTAAGCTTGAAATATCTGAATCTGAAGTAGAATCTAAAGAGTTTAACACGCCCAATTGTAGTTTATCTTCAGATTTTTCTTTATTCTTTAATTTAGCAAATAATTTTACTAGTTCGGGTACATTTATTCAAAATAAATTTGCTTTTAGTAAGTATATCAATTATCTGTCCTCTATTACTTCACGCACGATTTCCTTCTGTGTATTTAGAATTTGATTTGCATTTGATTTTTTTAGTTTAATTAATTGAATAAAACTTTATTCAATTGGTATTTTATTTTAAACAATCATTATTATTATCAATTTTTTATAAAAGAATAAAGCTATGGCTAAAAGATATTTAATGCTTTTAAGCTTAGTTGGTACATTGATACTAGCTAGCTGCGGAGCAAAAAATGAAGAAAAAGAAGTGGAGCCTAAATATTTGGTTTCTAATCCATTACTAAAAGACACAATTGTAGAAAGAAAATATGTATCGCAAATACATGCTATCAAAAATATTGAATTACGAGCATTGGAACAAGGTTATTTACAAAAAATCTATGTAGATGAAGGTCAGTCTGTGACCAAAGGACAAAAAATGTTTAAAATAATGCCAAATGTATATGAATCAGAATTAATGATTTCAAAAGCAGAGGCCGAATCTACATTCATTGAGTACCAAAATACAAAAGCTTTAGCTGATAAAAATGTAGTTTCCAAAAACGAATTAGCATCAGCGAAAGCAAAATTAGACAAAGCAAAAGCAGAAGTTCAATTAGCACAAACTCACTTAAATTTTACAGATATAAATGCACCATTCTCTGGAATTATGGATCATTTCCACGCGCGAGAAGGCAGTTTGTTAGAGGAGGGAGAACTATTAACCACCTTATCGGACAATAGTAAAATGTGGGTTTACTTTAACGTTCCTGAATCGGAATATTTGAACTACATGTCCAGTAAATCTAAAGGAAAAATGTTAAAAGTAAATCTTGAAATGGCTAATGGAGAACTTTTTGACCAAGAAGGAATTGTAGAAACAATTGAAGGTGAATTTAACAATGAAACCGGAAATATCGCGTTTAGAGCGACTTTTAATAATCCTAATAAATTATTGAGACACGGTCAAACAGGAAATATTGTTGTAAAAAACAAGTATACAAACGCTTTATTAATTCCTCAAAAAGCAACTTTTGAAGTTTTAGACAAAAAATACGTGTTTGTTATTGATAAGAACAATGTAGCACAACAAACGGAAATAACAGTTTCTCAAGACGAAATTCCCTACTTATTTATTGTAACTAAAGGAATAAACAAAGCGGATAAAATTTTATTAGATGGTGTAAGAAAAGTTAAAAATGGTGAAAAAATCCATTTGAACTATCAAGAGCCAAGCAAAGTTTTCTCAACTCTTTCATTAGAATCAGAATAACCTTCTAAAAAATATCAACTTATGTTTAAAAATTTTATAAAAAGACCCGTTCTAGCAATAGTGGTCTCACTGCTAATTGTTTTCCTTGGACTACTGTCTATAAAAATGTTGCCTGTTTCTCAATTTCCAGAAATTGCACCACCTAGGGTGATCGTAACTTTGGCTTATCCAGGAGCGAGTGCTGATGTTTTGGTAAAATCGGCGCTAATTCCTTTAGAAAGATCTATAAATGGTGTGCCAGGAATGAAATATATGGTTTCAGATGCAACTAGTGCAGGTGAAGCAACAATTCAGGTTATTTTTGAATTAGGAACCGATCCAAATCAAGCCGTTGTAAATGTAAAAAACAGAGTAGACAAGGCAATTAATAACTTACCGCATTTAGTTCAATTAGAAGGTGTTGTTGTAAATGTCGTACAGCCAAGTATGTTAATGTATATCAATTTATACAGCGACGACAAAAATAGTGACGAAAAATTTCTCTATAATTATGCCAATGTAAATATCATTCCAGAAGTTCAACGAATCAGTGGTATTTCGCAAGCCCAAATTTTAGGAAATCGAAATTATGCAATGCGTGTTTGGTTAAATCCAGATAGAATGCGAGCTTATAACGTTTCGACTGAAGAAGTAATGGAGGCTTTAGCAGATCAAAGTATCATTGGTCGTCCGGGTCGACTTGGACAAGCAACCGGAATACAAGCACAATCATTAGAATATGTTTTAGTATATCAAGGGCGTTTTAATAAACCGGAACAATATGAAAATGTAATTATTAGAGCCAATTCGGAAGGACAAATTATTAAACTGAAAGATATTGGAAAAGTACAATTTGGTAGTGAGTTTTTCGATATATATTCCAATAAAGACGGACATCCATCAGCGGCTATTCAACTAAAACAAGTTTATGGAAGTAATGCAAGTGATGTGATTGAGAAAGTAAAAGCGCAAATGGACGAGCTAAAAGCCTCGTTTCCTCCAGGAATGAAATACGAAGTAAGTTATGACGTTTCAAGTTTTTTAAACGCATCCATAGACAAAGTAATTCATACTCTAATTGAAGCTTTCATACTCGTTGCTTTGGTAGTTTTTATCTTTTTAGGTGATTGGCGTTCTACGTTAATTCCAACAATAGCTGTTCCAATTTCACTTGTTGGCGCTTTTATGTTCATGCAAATGTTTGGCCTAACCATCAATTTAATAACACTATTTGCTTTAGTTTTAGCCATTGGAATTGTAGTTGATAACGCTATTGTCGTCGTCGAGGCAGTCCATACAAAGATGGAAGAAGAAGAAGATATTACGCCTTATAAAGCAGTTCAGAAAGTATTAGGAGAAATTGGTGGTGCCATTGTAGCTATTACGTTATTAATGACTTCAGTGTTTATTCCCGTAGCATTTATGAGTGGACCGGTTGGTATTTTTTATCGTCAGTTTTCTATAACTATGGCTTCTTCTATTGTAATTTCTGGAGTCGTAGCGCTAACACTTACGCCAGTTTTGTGTGCAATGATTCTAAAAAACAATCATGGGAAACCAAAGAAAAAAACACCAATTAATCGTTTTATTGAATGGTTTAATAAACAATTTGAAAAATTAACGGGAAGATATACTAACATTTTAGAAAAAATTGTAACCCGTAGAATGGTAACATTTTTTATTTTAGGAATATTTTCTGTCGGAATATTTTTTGTAAATCAAACATTGCCATCTGGTTTTATACCAAGTGAAGATCAAGGTATGATTTATGCCATTATTCAAACGCCACCAGGTTCAACGCTTGAAACAACGAATGAAGTTGCAAGAAAACTTCAAAATATTGCAGAAAAAGTTGATGGCGTAAAATCTGTTTCCTCATTAGCAGGATATGAAGTTTTAACTGAAGGTAGAGGTTCAAATGCGGGAACTTGTTTGATAAATTTAAAAAACTGGGACGATCGCGAAAAATCAGTAACGGAAATTATTGAAGAATTAGAAAAAAAATCGAAAGATTTTGGTGCTATTATTGAATATTTTGAACCACCAGCTGTTCCAGGATACGGCGCTGCGGGCGGATTATCTCTTCGTTTGTTAGACAAAAATAATGGAGAAGATTATCAAGAATTTGATCGCGTTAATAAGGCTTTCATGACCGCATTAGGTAAAAGAAAAGAATTAACAGGATTGTTCACTTTTTACGCTGCAAATTATCCGCAATATGAAATTATAATTGATAACGCTGCCGCGATGCAAAAAGGTGTTTCAATTGGAAAAGCAATGGAAAATCTTAATATTTTGATTGGAAGTACTTATGAACAAGGTTTTATCCGTTTTAATAACTTTTTTAAACTTTATGTGCAAGCAGATCCAAAATTTAGAAGATTTGCCGGCGATTTGTTAAATTATTATGTGAAAAATGACAAAGGCGAAATGGTTCCGTATTCAGCTTTTATGAAATTAAAAAAGAAACAAGGACCAAACGAAATTACCCGTTATAATTTGTACAATTCTGCGGCAATTAAAGCATCTCCAGCAAAAGATTATACAAATTCAGAGGCCATAAAAGCAATTCAAGAAGTAGCTAAAAAGGAATTGCCTAGAGGTTATGATATTGATTGGGAAGGATTAACTTTTGACGAAGCTAGAAGAGGAAACGAGTCGATTCTTATTTTTGGAATTGTTTTGGTATTCGTTTATTTCGTTTTAGCGGCGCAATATGAAAGTTTTATTTTACCATTTGTTGTGATATTATCGCTTCCTGTGGGTATTTTTGGAACTTTTTTATTGTTGAAATTATTCGGACTTTCAAATGATATTTTTGCGCAAGTTGGGCTGGTCATGCTCGTCGGGCTATTAGGTAAAAACGCCGTTTTAATTGTAGAATTTGCCGTCCAGAAAAACAATCAAGGAATGTCAATTCGCGATGCCGCTATTGAAGGAGCAAAAGTTCGTTTTAGACCAATTTTAATGACGTCATTTGCCTTTATTGCAGGATTGATTCCGCTAGTTAGAGCAACAGGTGCTGGTGCAATTGGAAACAGAACTATTGGAACAGCCGCTTTAGGAGGTATGTTATTTGGAACCGTTATGGGCGTAATCATCATACCCGGATTATACTACATTTTTGGCACTTTAGCAGAAGGTAGAAAAATGATTAAAAATGAAGAAGTTACACCATTAACGGAAGATTATAACTACAATGACAAATCACATAAAAAAGAGAAAAATGAAAAATTATAATCTTACTAAATTGGTTGTAACATCAAGTTTGATTGCACTCTTAAATTCATGTGGAATTCCAAAAGTTACAATAAAAGAAAATTCAGTTGAATTACCCGCTAATTTTACTCCCAGCGCAACAGATTCTACTAGTTCTGCTGATGTGAAATGGAAAAATTTCTTTGAGGATGCTAACCTTAATCAAGTAATTGATGTGGCTTTGTTGAACAACAAGGAATTAAACAGCTTACTTCAAAAAGTGGCAATGTCTCAAAATGAAATTCAAGCTAAAAAAGGAGAATATTTACCCAATCTAAATTTGGGTGCTGGCGCTGATTTGTCAAAAGTAGGAGAATATACCAGAAATGGGGCAGTAGAACACAATTTGAATATTCAAGAAGATAAAAAATTCCCAGATCCGTTAGCCAATTATCAAGTAGGTCTTTACAGTTCTTGGGAATTAGATATTTGGAAAAAGTTACGCAACTCTAAAAAGGCTGCCGTTATGGAATATATGGCGTCAAAAGAAGGAATGAATTTTTTACGAACTAATTTAGTAGCGGAGGTGGCATCTTCATATTATGAATTAGTTTCTTTAGATAATCAATTGAAAAATTTAGAGCAAAATATTGAAATTCAAAAAAATGCTTTAGAAATAGTACAACTTCTTAAAGAATCTTCAAGAACAACGTTATTGGCAGTAAAACGTTTTGAAGCAGAAGTGCAAAAAAACCAAAGTGAAATTTATACTTTAAAACAAGAAATTACCGAAACGGAGAACAAGCTGAATTTTTTAATGGGACGAACTCCGCAGCCAATCGTTAGGAATTCTGTAACTTTTATGACATTTCAACCAAAATATGTAACGGCTGGATTGCCCGCTAAACTTTTGCAAAATAGACCTGATATTAGAAAAGCAGAATTAGAATTACAAGCTGCTAAATTGAATATATCGGTTGCAAAAGCTAATTTTTATCCTTCATTGGGTTTAAAGGCTGGAGTTGGTTTTGAAGCATTCAATCCGAAATTTTTATTTAATTCGCCCGAATCATTGTTATACAGTATTGCAGGTGAAGCCGTAGCTCCGTTAATTAATAGGAATGCAATTAAAACACAATATAAAAATGCAAGTGCAAAACAAATTCAGGCCGTCTATGAATATGAACAAACAGTATTAAATGCTTACACAGAGGTAATCAATCAATTGTCAAAAATTGATAACTTAAAAAATAGTTTTCAAAATAAAGACACTCAAGTTAAAGCTTTAGATGAGTCGGTGGTTATTGCCAATCAACTTTTTCAATCGGCACGTGCAGATTATATGGAAGTTTTGTTAACGCAACGCGATGTCTTAGAAGCAAAAATGGCTTTAATTAGTACCAAAAGAGATCAATTTATTGCTACAGTGAATTTATATAAAGCACTTGGTGGTGGTTGGAATTAGTAGTTAGTTTTTTGTTAAAATCCGTCTCAAAAAATTATTGAGACGGATTTTTAATTTTATAGATACATTAATAAAGGAAGTTATCTAATTGTAATTTATTTATATCGACGTTAGTATTGGATCTATTTTGCTTTAATAAGAAACAAAAATAGATGCTTCGAAATCGAATTTTATATAAATTGATTTTTAAAATTTAATTGCGTTAATTTGTAATGGTAATTTAAAAACTGAATTATTAATTAAAATTATATAAAATGAAAAAAACAATTGTATTATTTGTTTTTGCGATTGCATCAATGACATTTGTTTCTTGCAAAGAAGAAGCAAAAGACGCAACACCAACTGTTGAAGCTACAGACGAACACGCAGGTCACGATCATGCAGAAGGCGAAATACATGCAACGTTTGCTTGCCCTATGGATTGTGAAAAAGGAAAACATTATGAAGCGCCAGGAAAATGTCCGGTTTGTGAAATGGATTTAGTAGCGGTTACAGAAACTACTGAAGGACACGAAGGACATAATCATTAATCTTTAATGCGTTTTTAAATATCTATCACGAATTAACTTAGGTTGATTCGTGATTTTTTTTATCCCATATTTTTTTCCATAAAACTTTGAATTAAAATATTATAAACAATACAAGAAATTTTGTAACATATTTAGCTTCAGTATTGATGAAATTTGTAGTAAATAAATCAATAAACAAATTACTATGGAAACTCAGAAAACAGTATCTATCTTAGACGGCTTAATTGTGGTTTTAGAAGATGGAAGAGAAGGATATTTAAACGCCTCACAAAAAACAGAAGATGAGAATTTAAAAAGTCAATTTTTAACATTTTCAAGAGAACGTTCACTTTTAGTTGTAGAACTTCAAGATGAAATTAATAAACTAGGGAAATCTACGGATTCTGAAAGTGGACCACTTGGTGCATTGCACAGAGCTTGGATTGACTTCAAATCCTTATTAACAGGAAATGACAATACTGCAATTATCGAAGCTTGTATTACGGGTGAAGATTATGCAATTGAAAGATATCACGAAGCATTGAAAAATGACGACTTATTAACTTCGTTACGACCAATTATTGTGTCGCAATTAGCATCAATTGAGATGTGTAAAGCGAAGATTAAAGCTATGGAATCAATTCAATAGTTTTATTAAAAAATGCCTTAATTTTTACATTAAGGCATTTTTTTTTATTTAATTCGGTAAACCGGATATTGTAAATAAGCTTTCTCATAATAGGGCGATTGACGATACACCCAATCCAATTGCTCATAGGCGTTTTCGGCGAAAGCCTTATCTTCTAATTTCTTCTTTTCGAATTCCTTTTTTACTTCTGGATTTTCATTAAGAAACTCTTTGGCCAAATCTTCAAATACGTAAGCAGAATAACCTTCTTTACGTTGTAATATTGTATCGAAAAAGTTCCAATTGAAGTACGAATCAACCGCCTCTGGTTCTAAAGTTTCTATTAAATATTTCACACTAGTTTGATTGGTCGAAAAAACATAATCACCACTGTAAAATTTTACCTTTTGAATGCTTTTCGAAATTTTTGTATTGTAATGCGAATAATGACCTTCGTAAGCCGAATTTGACGTTTTATAACTTTCAATTTTATACGATTCTACTTCTATAATCGTATCTTTTTGAAGTTGAGCATAATTAATTCCGTTTAATTGCAACAAATCTAAAACTTGCCATTGCGAGTGCGGAATAATATAAGCACTAGGAATGGTTATGCTTTTTGAAGGTTTATAATCGCCATAAAACGAAATTTTCTTTGTAAATGGTTTGCTTCGGTCATAATATAAACGGTCTTTTCCAGAAATTTCACTGGCTTTGTAATCGCCTTTAAATCTTTTAAAATCAATATAAGATACTTTTGTAGAATCAATGGTCCAATCTAACGGATAATTCATTCCGGGTTGAAAATCTTTCATCGCATCCAGACGCATCTGTTTGATTTTCTTCACATTTGTATCAGCATATTTTATCGAGCTAATCATAAATTCGTAAGTAACTTTTACACGTTCGCTATACGCTTTTAGCATATGCGTTTCCGGAACAAATCCCAAAGTATGAAATAATGTCGTGTAACCTGTCGCATATCTTGGCGTATCGGTAAATTGCTCAAAACCGTTATCGGGCGTTGTGCTGTGGACATTTACATACGGAACCACATCAATTTTCTTTTGTTGCATATCTTTTACGATAGTTGGATATAAATCGTTGATGAAGAAATTCCCTAATTTATTTCCTAATCGTTCGTGTTGCGTGGCGATGCAAGTAAACGTATATTGATAATCTGCACCATTAGAAACGTGATTGTCCAAAAATAAATCGGGTTTTAATTCTGTAAACAATTGCTGAAAACTTCTTGAATTTTTAGTGTCCGATTTAATAAAGTCGCGATTCAAATCATAATTACGACCATTTCCTCTAAAACCATATTCTTCTGGACCGTTTTGATTGGCTCTTGAATGAGAGTTTCGGTTCAACATTCCGCCCACATTATACACCGGAATTACCGCAATAAAAGTATTTTTAGCCGTTTTTATTTTCCCCATTGCCAAATCTCTCATTAATAACATTGAAGCATCAATTCCATCAGGTTCACCGGGATGAATTCCATTGTTGATTAAAATTACTGCTTTTTTATTCAGATTTTTATCGTCATAATCAAATTGTCCATCATTAGAATATACTACTAAATACAAAGGTTTTCCAGAATCAGTTGTTCCTTTTTGCACCATTTTAATGGTCGAATACGCTTCGTCTAAAGTTTCATAAAACAAAATACATTCTTCATAAGTAGTCGATTGATTCCCATTTCCCTTTTCAAAAGGTGTAACGAACTTGTTTTGAGCGACTATCGAAAGGGAAAAAAGAAAGATAATTAATTTAAAGAAACGCATAATACATAAGGATTTGACTTCAAAAATAAATAAAGTTTTCAGGATATTTTAAATTTCTTAATTATTAATTCAGAATTGGCTTTATCTTTGCCAAATGAGTCAAAATCCATTTTCCAATAATGTACTTTTAAATTTGGGCATTCCGAGTTTAAATAAAATGCAAGAAGCAGCCCAAAAGGCTATTTTGAATGAAGATAATATTTTATTGCTTTCGCCAACGGGTTCGGGGAAAACATTAGCGTTTTTATTGCCAATTTTTCAACTTTTAGACGAAGAAGTCAAAGGAGTTCAATGTTTAATTTTAGTACCTTCTCGTGAATTAGGTTTGCAAATTGAACAAGTTTGGAAGAAAATGGGAACGCATTACAAAGTAAATATGTGTTATGGAGGCCATTCGTTAGAAACTGAAATCAACAATTTAAGCAATCCGCCAGCGATTTTAATTGGAACGCCGGGTAGAATTGCCGATCATATTGAACGTGGAAATTTCGCGACGGATAGTGTGAAAACGTATATTTTGGACGAATTTGATAAATCGTTGCAATTGGGCTATCACGAAGAAATGTCTTATATCATCGGGAAAATTTCTAGAGCGAATAAACGTATTTTAGTTTCAGCAACGTCTGGTGTTGAAATTCCGAAATATACTAAAATTATCGACCCAAGAGTTATTGATTTTATTCCGAAACAAAAACAAAATGAAAATTTAGAAACGCGTATCGTTTTCTCGAAATCGAAAGATAAGATTGAATCGCTTTTCCAATTGATTTGTTCGTTAAATTCGGAAGCTGCGATTATATTTTGTAACCACAGGGAAGCGGTAGAAAGAATTCACGAAATGCTAACGGCAAAAGGAATTATTTCTACGTTTTACCACGGTGGATTAGATCAGGATGAAAGAGAGCGTGCATTAATTCAGTTTAGAAACGGAAGTGTTTCCTATTTAATTACGACCGATTTAGGAGCTCGTGGATTGGATATTCCTGAGATGAATCACGTAATTCATTACCATTTACCAGCAAAAGAGGACGAATTTATACACAGAAACGGAAGAACCGCACGTCAATTGGCCACCGGAACTTCGTATGTGTTGATTCACGAAACGGAAAAAAAATCCGATTATTTTGATTACGGAAAACGTCGTTTAGATGTTTCTGAAGCAAAATCGTTACCAAAACCGCCAGTTTATCAAACACTTTACATTAGTGGTGGAAAGAAAAATAAGTTGAATAAAATTGACATTGTAGGTTTCTTTTCGCAAAAAGGCCAATTGGAAAAAGATGATTTAGGCTTGATTGAAGTAAAAGATTTTATTTCATTCGTGGCTGTAAAATATTCAAAAGTAAAATCCTTGCTTCAAAACATCAAAGATGAAAAGATGAAAGGGAAAAAATATAAAATTGAAATTGCCCGAAACGTGGTGAAGAAAGAGGAGGAAGAAGAGGAAACACATCCAAAATTTACTTCTCGCACAAATGAAGGTTTTAGAAGATAAAATGAAAGGTTCCAGATGGAGCCTTTTGTTTTTTTAAACGTCTTTGTTAATTTTCAACACAAATACTTTTCTACGAAAAAAAGCTAAAAACCATCAACTGATCTTTAGCTTTTTTACTATTTATAATTTTGAGAATTTCTTAGAAGAAAAAATAACCTACTGAAGCTTGTAATACGCCATTTTTGTATTTATCTGAACTACCAGAAATATTGTTGATGTTGGATAATCCTAAGTTATATCTAACGCCAAAATTAAGTCCGTTTTCTAGTTTGTAACCTAAACCTACGTTCGCACCGAAGTCAATCTTTTTAAAGCTGTCTTTTACATCGACACTTTCGTTTTTAGCAGAGAATAGGTAACCAATTTGAGGTCCCGCTTCAATGCTAAGTCCTTTTGCAACATAGTATTTGGCCATTAACGGTATGTTTAAGTAGCTCAATTCTACAACATTATCGCTGTTAAAACTATATCCTTGTCCAGAATACATAAGCTCCGGTTGGAACGAAAATTTATCGGTAATAGATATTTCGCTCATCAAACCTAGATTAAATGATGTCACAGGATCGAACGCCTTCGTGTTATCACCACTAACGTTTGCTAAATTAAGACCTCCTTTTACTCCAAATTTAATTTCTTGTGCATTAATATTTGAAACAGCTAAAACTGCAATAGCAGCTACTAAAAGTAATTTTTTCATAATTGATATTTGTTTTGATTACCGTACAAAGCAACATTGTTTGGTCAATTAGAAATTTTATTTAGAATACTTTTAACTTTTTTAACGCTGCTTAACAAGGCTTTAAGTTTTAATTTAGAGTTTTGTTAAAAGGTTTAGCAAGTATCATAATAAACAAGTCGCAACCAAACTACTCGGGAGCAGAAAATTCATCAAAATCTTTAATATCAGATAGTTTTATAATTTTTTTAATAACGATATTTTCTTCTTTTTCTTTGAATATTTCTTCGCCAAATCCAGCCTTTTTGTTGTTGTTTGTATTGGTTTTAATTAATTTCTTTTGCGTTAAATAATTAATAGTAGTTTCGCTTTTAATCGTGGTTCCATTGCTCGCGCTCATAAAGTAGCCAATCATTTCAAAATCATCATTTTTATGTTGGAAAGTATAGTTCCAAAAACCGTGTTTTCCGTGCCCAAATTTAATTTCTAAATTTCCATTTTTAATACTTACAGTTAATTCAGGATCAAAATAAGCACTTCCTTCTTCATTTTCAGAAGAAAAACAGTCTAGATTTCTTAGAATTAATTCGTATCCCTCCTCTTTTTTAAATAGAATAATTATTCCTCGACGATTGCGGTTTAAATTTATGGAGTTTTCTTCTATCAGGATCTTTTCTTTGTCGGTTCCTTTAATAATTAACACGTAATCTTCGAGGCCATCTTTATTTAAATCGCCCGTTATCTGTTCATACAAAGCACAATCATCGGGTATAAAATTAGAAGGTTTCATTCGATAAGAGTCTGCCGCAGCGTCATTATCTGGAATGGAATCATTTACAACAATACTGCTTCTGTCACTATTTGACTTTTTGCATCCTATGGTTGTTATCGTAAAAGTGATTATAAGTCCAAGAATTAAGCTGTTTTTCATAATATTTCAAGTGATTTTCTTAAATAAATACTGTTTTTTTTATCAAAATAATCTGTCAAAAGTAATTATTTTTTAGTAATTATTTTCATATCGAAATAAAATAGACAAAATTATCCTTTAAATGAAACAATGATTTTACGTTTATTTATTATTGGATACTATTCAACGTTAAAATATATTTGTCAATATAAAGCTGTTTTGCTTTGGATTTATATTGTTGAATGTAGCGTGGATGTTCTAAAACCTTCAAATTACCAAATAAATTCGCTTCTTTATTAAGTTTTTGAATGAAAGTTGCGTTTTTCTTTCCTAATATGTACACTTCAGAAGTATCTAAGCCTAAACTTATATGTTGCTGTAAAGTCGCAATCATGTAGTCTTTTACCATTTCAAAAAGTTTTTTATCGTCATAATAATTCGCGTTTAACCAATTTCCTTCTTTCGATTTTCGAACAATAGCTAATGGAAAAGGGGAGTTGATGTAAAATTGTTTGTAGAATTCAGTTGCTCCTCCAAATTCAGAAATCATATCGTATAAAAATACCGAAGAAATTTCGTGCGTGTGTGCCGAATGCATGTTGATGCCACAAATACTTTCCAAACGTTTGGTGTCTGTAAAGGGAACTCCCGTTACTCCAGCTCCGTGTCGACTTGGATTAATGCCAACTATAAACTTTCTTGAATTACCATCATTATAAAACTTTTGATAAAACTTTTGCATTACGTCTAAGGTTTCTGGATTATCTAAATACGGATTGATGACCCTGAAATTTTCGGGTAATTCGTCTGAATACACTAAGTTACGATTGAAATCGAGTACTTTTTCTCCAAAGGTTTGGGTCATAAAATTTCGTTTTAGGGTTTCGAAAAGTTTCTGCTAACTAAAATACGATATTTCCAGTAAAGTATAAAATATTAAATAGACAGATAAAGTAATTTGAGCTACAATTTATTTCTTTAACAATCAAACTGAACTGAAATTTCAGCAACTTTTTCAATTATATTTCCTTCTTTAGCTTCAGACGAAAGATATAAAAATACGCGTTCTTCCTCATAATCTCGGTTGGCACTAAATATGAAATCGGGTTTTCCGTCTTTATCTATGTCGCCAATAAATAGTAATTCTACGAAAGTATCATTAAACGATTGCTGATGTAGAACTAAGGTTTCAGCTCCGTTGTTTTTTGAAATATACAGTTTATAATTCTCAACTTTTTGATAAAGTTCTTCACCATTATCAGTACTGATTTTTTCGGATGAAATTACTTTTCCTTCAGCCCGAAAAGTATATTGAGTAGCTCCAAATTGAAAAGTTGATTTTTCTTTGGGCCAAATTTTATTTTTCTTAATTTTTATCGTGGTTATTTCACCCAGTTCTAAAGAAGATTTGTTGAGCAATAAAAGTGTTTTATACTTCGAATTAATTATTTTAGTAGAATCGCCGGAGCATTCTGAATAACCTCTTTCAATAGTGAAATCGGCTTGGCTTAAATAATATTTTCCATCTTTTTTATTCAAATCTAGCCAGTCTTTTGTTAGGATATCAACTTCATTTTTATTTTCCCAATCGCGGTATTGAGTGGGTAATAAAATATCAAAATCATTTACAAAATGAGCTTCTATAACTACTTCATTCGTAAGTTGCTCTTTTTCTTCTGAAGCTGTTATTTGCTCTTCGTTTGTTTTTGTTTGAAGTTCTTTTTCGTGGTTTGGATTCTTACAAGAGATAAATAGAAATACTGCAAATATGTAAATTGTTAATTTCATCTGTTGATTATTGCTTTTTATAATTAACGAAAATACGATAAAAATAAGTGATTTCTATGCAAATTGATTGCACTACTTTTATACACGAATTATTTTTTTGATCCAAAAGCATCTAATTTATTACTAGGGAACGACCTTATAATTGGGATCTTCCAGAATATTCACGTCAATTATGGCTTCGGCATTTTTTAGTAAAGCAATACAGTCGGAACTTAAATGTTTTAAGTGCACTTTTTTACCAAAAGAAGCATAACGTTCGGTGATTTTATTCACAGCATCAATTGCACTCATATCGGTAATTCTACTTTCAGCAAAATCAATTATAATTTCATTGGGATCGTTTTGTGGATCAAATTTTTCTGAGAAAGCTGTTGTTGAACCAAAGAAAAGCGGTCCGAATAACTCATAATGTTTAACGCCATTTTCATCAGTATATTTTCGAGCTCGTATTCTTTTGGCACTTTCCCAAGCAAAAACTAAAGCAGAAATAATTACCCCAATTAATACGGCTAAAGCTAAATTATGTAAGAAAATAGTAACCAACGTTACAACAAGCATTACGAAAATATCTGATTTTGGCATTTTTGTAAAAGCTTTAAAACTCGCCCATTCAAACGTGCTAATTGCCACCATAATCATAACACCAGTCAAAGCCGCCATTGGAACCAGTTCAATTACTGGAGCACCCACTAAAATAATAATTAAAATGGTCAAAGCAGCCACAATTCCGGAAAGTCGAGCTCTAGAACCTGCAGATAAATTGACTAAAGTTTGCGCAATCATTGGACAACCGCCCATTCCATAAAAGAAACCATTGGCAATGTTTGCAGTTCCTTGTGCTAAACATTCGCGATTGCTGTTTCCTTTTGTCGCTGTTATTTCGTCCACTAAATTTAGCGTTAATAAGCCTTCGGTTAATCCAACAGCTGCCATAATTAATCCGTAAGGTAAAATTATTTGTAGCGTTTCTAAAGTAAACGGAATTTCGGGAATATGAAAAGGAGGAAGGCTACCACTAATTGAAGCGATATCCATAACTTGTTTGGTGTCGATATTAAATAGAAAAACAACTGCAAAAACAACAATAATCGCAACTAAAGAAGCTGGAATTGCCTTTGTAATTTTAGGGAATAAAACGATAATTCCGATGGTTAAAGCTACTAAGCCAGCCATAATTAAAAACGGTGAACCCGATAACCATTCGGCTTGACCGTTAATTTTAGTCTTAAATTGCTCAAATTGAGAAAGAAAGATGATAACCGCCAATCCATTGACAAATCCATACATTACAGGTTGCGGAACTAAGCGAATGAATTTACCTAATTTGAGTAAACCTACAATAATTTGAATAACTCCAGCAAATGCGACCGCACCAAAAACATATTCTAGGCCGTGCGAATTCATCAAGGCAATCAGTACAATAACTGTTGCACCAGCACCACCAGAGATTAATCCGGGACGACCGCCGAAAATTGCGGTGATGATTCCCATTATAAAAGCTCCGTACAAACCTACTAATGGTGGAAAACCTGCTAAAATAGCAAACGATAAAGATTCTGGAATCATTGTCATTGCTACCGTTAATCCGGCTAAAATTTCGGTTTTGTAATCTACTTTTTGCTTAAAATCGAATAGATTCAGTACTTTTTGCATCTCTGTTTTGGCTTTTATAAGAATGTGCAAAAGTAGTTTTTTTAAACTAAAAAGTGGATTCGTTATTTCTTTTTAGCAACAACTTTTGGAACCAAGTTCGTGATATCGCCACCATTTCTTAAAACATCTCTTACTATACTTGAAGAAATATAAGATGTACTTGCAGCAGTTAATAAGAAAACTGTTTCGATTTTAGACAACATTCTATTGGTATGAGCTATTGCTTTTTCAAACTCAAAATCGGCAGGATTTCGTAGGCCACGAAGAATAAATTGAGCATTTTCTTTAGCACATAAATCAATTGTTAAACCGGAATAGGTAATGACTCTAACTTTTGGTTCGTCTTTGAAGGTTTCTTCGATAAATCGTTGGCGTTCTTCAAGAGAAAACATATATTTCTTTTCGGCATTTACGCCGATTGCTACAATAACTTCATCAAATAATGAAATACCTCGTTTAATAATATCGTAATGGCCATTTGTAATGGGGTCAAATGAACCTGGGAAGACTGCTTTTTTCATAGTGCTAAATTTTGAAATTATGTTATTCTGGTTGTATTAATGGCTTCAACCCACTCTTCTTTTTTGCAAATTTTACAACTATCTTTTTCGGAATTTTTTTCTTCCGTGAAACCACAATTCGTACAAGAATATATTCCTTTAGTTGGAATTATTTTAGATTTCTTTAGGAACAGATTTGGAACAATTGGGAGCCCATATTGTACTTCTTTATCGGGATAATAATAAACGCTGATTTCTCCAGTGGTTTCAATATAGGCCGATTTAACTTGTCCTAAATGTTCAATAGATTTTATTCTCAATTCGGTAAAAAATTCATCTTGCGCCAAACTCTCTTTTTTGAAATTTTCTATCGAAAATTCGCCATCTTCAATAAAACAGATTGTTTTTCCTTCTAAAAATTCTTCTAATTTTTTATATTTAGCAGTTAGCCAAGTTATCAATCGATACAATAAAAGGATGGCTAAAAATACAACTAAAGCCGGTATTATTCCTACGTCTTCATAAAACATTGGATCTCCGGCGGCAGAACCTAATGCAATTATAATTACGGTTTCAAAAACGGATAGTTGTTTAACACCTCGTTTACCTGTAAATTTTAAGGTAATCAGCAAGGCTACAAACATTACTGTAGAGCGAAATAAGACTTCTAAGAAAAAATTATGGGGTAAATCATTAAATAATAAGCGTTCCCATTCAAAAATTTCTTTCATTTTAATTTTTTTTCGAATTGATATGAATTGTAAAGCTACTTTTTTTTAGTTATTTACGTATAATATAGGATGCGATTTATTCTCTTTCGATTCTATAAATACTATCCTTTAAAAATAAATCATGAATTTGCGCTTTAGTATAGGTTTTAATTTTTGAGGAATAATATTCATCTTTATTAATTGAATAAGCCTTTTTAAATTTTGTAACCGTTGTGTCGTTTGCCATAAAATGTATGCTGTCGTTTTCAATCGAAGCCACTTTCATGGTAGTATAATAGGTTTGATTTCCTGGTTTATAATTCAGATAATAAACATCACCAATCTTTGGATTATCTCTGTAAATTTTATAATTATCTTGTGCTTTTGATGATTGAAAAATGGCCCAAACAATAAAAAGTAAAAGTATAAAAACTCCAGAATATGTCCAAATGGGATTTCTTGCTGGACTTAATTCGTGTTCTCTTTTTAATTTTTGTTTTAAGTTAACTGAAAATTGTTTGGGCTCGATTGCCGATCCACATGCTTCACAATCTACTAGCGTAACTTTCTTATAAGGAAAAAAAGGAATCCAATACAAATGAAAATATTTGGTAAAAACCCAATAATCAAAGGTTGCGTTTTCTTTGCATTCCGGACAAATTACATTTTTAATTCTTCCGTGTTTAATTTGCTTTTCTTTTTTCCCGAAGAATATCATAATTACTTCTTTAAGGCCAATTCAATAGCGTTTTCAAACAGTTCTGGTAATGAAATTCCAGCTTCTTTAGCTTGTTGAGGTAAAATGCTTCCATCGGTTAAACCAGGAACGGTATTCATTTCTAGCATAAAAGGTTCGTTATTTACAATAATGAATTCACTTCTCGAAAAACCCTTCATCTTCAAAATTTCATAAGCTCTTTTGGCCACAATTTCAATTTTATCTTTCATTTCAGCAGAAATTCGAGCAGGCGTAATTTCTTGCGATTTCCCTAAGTATTTCGCTTCATAATCGAAAAAGTCATTTTCAGAAACAATTTCTGTAATTGGTAAAACGGTAACTTTTCCTTTATAATTTATCACACCAACAGATACTTCTGTTCCGTCTAAAAAGCTTTCAATGATAATTTCGTCGTCTTCTTTATAAGCATTTTCTATAGCTGGTAGAAATTCTTCCGTAGTTTTTACTTTCGAAATTCCAAAACTTGAACCTGATTTATTTGGTTTCACAAAACAAGGCAATCCAACTTTATTTAAAATTGATTCTACATTGATTTCATCGCCTAAATTTAGGTAAAATGAAGTTGCTGTTTTTATGCCGTAAGGTTTTAAGACCGATAACATATCACGTTTGTTGAACGTTAAAGCTGCTTGATAGTAATCACAAGAAGTTTGTGGAATGTTTAGCAATTCTAAGTAAGCTTGCATCAAACCATCTTCTCCCGGTGTTCCGTGAATTGCATTAAAAACTACATCAAATTTTATTTTCTCGCCATTAACTGTTACAGAAAAATCGTTTTTATCAATTGGAAATTCCACATCATTTTGATCAACATAAACCCATTTTTCTTTAAAAATATGAATGCGATAAGCTGCAAATTTAGAACTGTCGATGTTGTTAAAAACTACATTTCCGCTCGTTAATGATATTTTATATTCGCTGGAATAACCTCCCATTATGATGGCTACGTTTTTCATTTGATGTATCTTATGTTAGTTGAACAAAATTACATTTTTTATCGAGAAGTTATTGAAATTATAGTAAAACAGCTGGGAAATATTTTTAGAAAAGTACCGTTTTAACTTAAAACGAAAACAAAGCATTTAGAATCCCGAAATGTTTTCTATTTTTATATCTTTGCTGAAATATCTTAGTAGTATGAGTTTATTTAAATTTTTGACAAGTAGAACCTTTTTCATTCAATTAGCAATAGCAGCAACGATAGTGATCGTTTTTGTATTTTTGTTATTACAATTTCTTGATTTTAGAACCAATCACGGGGAAGAAATAAAAGTACCCGATTTGTCTAAAATGAAATTAGAAATTGCAGAAGAGAAGTTAAGCGAAATTAATTTAGAAGTTTTTTTGTTAGATACGGTTGATTATAAACCAGATTTTCCACCATTTTCTATTATTCAGCAAGACCCAAAAGCAGGAAGTTTAGTGAAAGACGGTCGAAAAATATACGTAAAATTGAATGCGGGTGAATTTACAAGTATTGAAATTCCCGAATTTAAAGATAAAACCTATCGTCAAATTTTAGCAACTGTAAAAGCGCTGACACTAAAAGAAGGTAAAATTACTTATAAACCGCACTTAGCTAAAGATGTAGTTTTACAAATTTATCAAAATGGAAGACGTTTACGTGCCGGAGATATTGTAAAGAAAAATTCTACTTTAGATTTTGTACTTGGCGACGGAAAAGAAGTTTTTAATGAAGACACCTTCAGTTCTGAAGAACCGATAACGGATACGATAATAGAAGAAGAAATAATACCAGAAGAATTCAAATAAGATAATGACAGAATATATAAGTGTTGACAACGAATTAGGAGATGAATTACATGAGCATTATCGTTTTGAAGCAAGTAAAGGCCAATCGGCTCTGCGTGTGGATAAGTTTTTGATGAACTTAATTGAAAATACAACCCGTAGTAAAATACAAAATGCTATTGATGCGGGTGCTGTTTTAGTAAATGATGCAGCTGTAAAATCAAATTACAAAGTTAAAGCAGGAGACATTGTTCGTGTGGTGTTAACGCATCCCACATACGAACAATTATTAAAACCGGAAAATATTGCGCTTGATATTGTGTATGAAGACGATCAGTTATTGGTTGTCAATAAACCAGCAGGAATGGTGGTTCATCCAGGTCACGGAAATTATTCGGGAACTTTAGTCAATGCATTGGCTTTTCATTTCGAAAATTTACCAATGAACAGTTCGGAACGACCAGGGTTAGTGCATCGTATTGATAAAGATACAACTGGCCTATTAGTTGTAGCAAAAACTGAACACGCGATGGCTTATCTTAGTAAGCAATTTGCGGAAAAAACTTCGGAAAGAGAATATGTGGCTTTGGTTTGGGGAAATATAGAAGAAGACGAAGGAACCATTGAAGGAAATATCGACAGACATTTAGTAAACCGAATGCAAATGGCTGTTTTTTTAGATGAGGAAAAAGGAAAACCAGCTGTTACGCATTTTAAAGTTTTAGAGAGATTTGGTTATGTGACTTTAGTTTCTTGTCAATTGGAAACAGGAAGAACCCATCAAATTCGTGTGCACATGAAACATATTGGACATACTTTATTTAATGATGAACGTTACGGCGGAAATTTGATTTTAAAAGGTACGACTTTTACAAAATACAAACAATTTGTAGATAATTGTTTCAAAACGTTACCACGACAAGCACTTCACGCAAAAACATTAGGATTTGAACATCCAACAACGAAAGAATTTATGCGTTTCAATACCGAAATTCCACAAGATTTATTGGATTTGATTCAAAAATGGCGTGTGTATTCAAAAGCACAAACTTTTTTGGAAGAGTAATAGAGTAAGAATAGTCAAAGATTAATAGCTAAAAACTGTAACGAAACTTCGGAGTTGTTGCAGTTTTTTTAGTTTTTTTACTTAATTTCTTTAACTAAATTCACCCTCAACATAAAACCAATTTCCATTTTCTAATTTAAAAAAGGAATATTCTTTATGAATTTGAGCTTTCAAATTTTCGTCTAAAAAATAGGCGTTGAACTTTACGGTTGTTTCAGTGGAAGCTAAAACTTCTAATTTCAGCCATTGGTTATTTTTTGACCAAGCTAAAATATCAGATTTTTTATGAAATTTTCTTGTCGAAATGTGAGTAGTTTCAATTAAATAATCAGCGTTACCTGTTGCATAAGCACTATATCGCGAACGCATTAAGGCTTCGGCTGTTTCCGGATTTTGACTTCCTTTTATATAGGGAGCACAGCAATCTTCAAAAGAAACTGAATTTCCACAGTAGCAATTTGCCATAAATTACGCTTTAGATTCGTTGAATTTCTTGGTAATTTCTTTTAGTTTTTCTATACGAGCATTTTTCTTAGCCTTTGCTTTTGATTGCTCTTTGTGTAATTTATCGTTGTGCTTTTTAATATTTTCCGGATTGTTTCTTCCCATTTTGCTAGCTTATTTAGTTTCCAAAGATACAAAAAAAGTATAAAATAGATTTTTGGCACAAGAATTGGTTAGTACATAATAACATTAATCTTATAATTGAAACGATATGAAAAGAATTACTTTATTGTTTGTGTTCATCGGGATGATAACACTACAAAGTTGCACAGTGAATGAAGTAGCAGATGAATATGATAGCGACACCATCAGTCAAGTATTCGAATATTCTAACGTGAATTTAACGAATTCTAATGGCTACAGTAGTGTTTTGACCTTTCCGTTTGCTATTTATTCGTCAGATATGGTTTTGGTTTATCGTTTAACGGGAGTTGATGCAGGTAAAGATGTTTGGAAATTATTACCAGAAACTTACTATTATGACGATGGAACTTTAGATTTTGGTTATAAAAATGATTTTACAAGAGTAAATGCAGTGGTTGAATTATTTGGTTTTGATTTACCAGGATTAAATCCTGACTTTAGATTAAACCAAGTTTTTAGAGTAGTTGTTATTCCTGGAAGTTTTGCAGGTAAATCAGTAGCAGTAGATTTTAAAGATTACGAAGCGGTTTCGAAAAAATATCAATTAGACAAAGCAAACGTCATTAAAATACAAGAATAACCAAAAGAGCTATCCCTAATTGATAGCTCTTTTTTTATTTTTTCAGCTTCGTTAGTGCTAGGTAACCAATATGTTTTTCATCTGTTGAAAGCGTGTCGGTTTTTGTTATTTTAAGTTGGTAATTCAATTTGTATTGAACGTCTAAAATGTCATCAATCTTGTGAATATCATCGACGTCAACTCCATATTTATCATCGATATGTGTTTCGCCTCCACCTTTAAAACCAACATTTTGGAAGAAAGTAGTTTTCTTCGCTTTCTTTATGGCTTCGGATTTTGTTTTTGCAACTACTAATACCTTATAATGATATTCTTCAAAATCTCCTTCTTTATAACCGCCTAAGTTTAAAAAGAATAATTTTTCTAAACCTTCAACTTCTGTTTCTTTTGAAACTACTTCAATCGTATAATCTTCAACTTGCGTAATTTTTTGCCATGCGTCAATATGAATTTTACCTTTTGCTTCTGGCCAAAAAGCCTTCATTTCCGGAACTAATTCTTTCAAATCCTTCCCGATTCCAAAAAAAATGTCGTGTTGTTCTGTAAAACGTCCTTTTGGAGTACAGCCGAGCATTATCATATATAGATTAGTTGCGTTCATTTTGTAAAAATAGTAAAAATTTATTTTAACCCTAAAAAAAATGGGGTGTAATGTAAATTTAACCGAAAAAATAATATATTTGCATAACTTTTCAAGGGTATAACTCAAAACACACAACTTTATGTCAACATTTCGATTTCAAGCAATAAAAACAGCATCCGACAGAAAACCGGTTCAGGTGGAAGAATTGGACAGAAAATCAATCATTTTTGGTAGTAATGTTTTTGGAGACAAAGCAATGCGCCAATTTTTAACCGCAGAAGCCTATAAAGCAGTTTTAGCAGCGGCAGATGGTGTAAAAATCGACCGAAAAATTGCAGAATATATTGCTTTAGGAATGAAAGAATGGGCTTTGTCAAAAGGAGTAACACATTATACCCACTGGTTTCAACCTTTAACAGGAACAACTGCTGAAAAACACGATGCTTTTTTCGAAACTTTTCCCGATGGAAGTGACCCAGTTGAGAAATTTGGTGGAAGTCAATTGGCTCAACAAGAACCAGATGCTTCTTCATTTCCAAATGGAGGAATTAGAAATACGTTTGAAGCTAGAGGTTATACAGCTTGGGATCCAACTTCACCAGCATTTATTTTTGGCACTACATTGTGTATTCCTACGGTTTTTGTTTCGTATACAGGAGAAGCGTTAGATAATAAAACTCCTTTATTAAGAGCTTTGACGGCTATGGATGTTGCCGCAACAGACGTAGCAAAATATTTTGATAAAAACGTAAAACGGGTTACAGCAACTTTAGGATGGGAACAAGAGTATTTCTTAGTAGATATTGCTTTGGCCAATTCTAGACCCGATTTAATGGCAACCGGAAGAACATTATTAGGACATACTGCGTCAAAAGGACAACAATTAGACGATCATTATTTTGGTTCAATTCCAACAAGAGTTTTAGCCTATATGCGTGATTTAGAAAACGAATGTATGTTATTAGGAATTCCTGTAAAAACACGCCACAATGAAGTAGCGCCTAATCAATTTGAATTAGCTCCTATTTTTGAAGAAAGTAATTTAGCAGTAGATCATAATTCATTATTAATGGATGTGATGCAAAAAGTGGCTGAGCGTCATTTTTTTAAAGTACTATTTCACGAAAAGCCTTTCAAAGGAATTAACGGTTCTGGAAAACATAACAATTGGTCGTTAGCAACAGATACTGGAATTAATTTATTGACTCCAGGAAAAACACCAATGAGCAATTTGCAGTTTTTAACCTTCTTCGTGAATACAATTAAAGCGGTTCATGATTATGAAGAATTGGTTAGAGCATCAATCGCTTCAGCTAGTAATGACCATCGATTGGGAGCAAATGAAGCGCCACCCGCTATAATTTCGGTATTTATTGGAGAACAATTGACTAAGGTTTTAGCGGAATTAGAAGGTGTTACCAAAGGAAAATTATCGCCCGAAGAAAAAACAGATTTAAAATTAAACGTAGTTGGAAAATTACCAGACGTATTATTAGATAACACGGATAGAAACAGAACGTCACCTTTTGCCTTCACGGGAAATAAATTTGAATTTAGAGCGGTGGGTTCGTCTGCGAATTGTGCCGTTTCCATGACCACTTTAAATACAATTGTAGCCAAACAATTAAAAGATTTCAAAAAAGAAGTAGATACTTTGATTGAAGCAAATGATTTCAAGAAAGACGAAGCTATTTTTAATGTTTTAAGAGAATACATCAAGCAAACCAAAGCGATTCTTTTTGAAGGCGACGGTTATAGCGAAGCTTGGGAAATTGAAGCAAAAAAACGAGGACTAAGCAATCATAAAACAACTCCGGCTGCGTTAAAAGCAAAAGTTTCTGAAAAGGCTATTGCTGTTTTTGGAGAAATGGGCGTAATGAATCACGTTGAGGTAGAATCGCGTTATGAAATTGAATTAGAAGATTATATCAAAAAAATTCAAATCGAAGGACGAGTTTTGGGAGATATCGCTCGTAATCACGTAATTCCGACAGCAATTCGTTACCAAAATATATTGATCGAAAATGTAAAAGGATTAAAAGAGATTTTTGGTAAAGATTTCGAACAAATTGCCAAAGAACAAATTACATTAATTAAGGAAATTTCAGGACATATTGAAGGGATTAATACGAAAGTCGAAAAAATGATCGACGAACGCAAAAAAGCAAATGCTCTTACCAATACGGAAGAAATGGCAAATGCTTATTGTGATAAAGTGAAACCTTACTTTGATGAAATTCGTTACCACGCAGATAAATTAGAATTATTGGTTGATAATGAAATCTGGACTTTAACAAAATACAGAGAGATGTTATTTACTAAATAATCACTGAAAAATAAATGCTAAAAACCTGCTTAATTAAGTAGGTTTTTTTTATTTTCGGCATAAATATGAATGAAATGAAAAATATAGTTGTCCTGTTTTTTTTGATGAATCTTAGTGTTTTTGGCCAAAGCAAATTCAAGGTCTATTTTGACACCGATTCGCACCAATTAAATAAAGTTGAATTAAATCGATTGGATGATTTTTTGCGAAATAAAAACTTGAAATTTATCAAAATAGTTGGATTTTGTGATTTTCGCGCAAGTAATGCATACAATGATAAATTATCGAAAAATAGAGCTTTATCCGTCCGAAATTTGATTGAAAAATTGACAAATCAAACGTCATTAGAAATAATAGCGAAAGGTGAAAATTTTCAACAAGAAAGTGATTTAGCTTTAAATCGAAAAGTGGAAATTTATTACGAAGACGTAATCGTTAATCCGAAAGAAATTCAAAAAGAAACTACTTTAGGAAATCAAGTTGCATCGGCTCAAGTTGGTGATAAATTGGTTTTAAAAAATTTGTATTTTTATAATAGGTCCGGTATTTTTGTTCCAGAATCGAAACCGGTTTTAGAAGAATTATTAGCTATTTTAAATCAGAACCCCAATTTAAAAATCGAAATTCAAGGTCATATTTGTTGTCAAGAAGGAACTGATGTAGAAGAAACGGCAAGACTTCGAGCTTTAGCAGTTTATAATTATTTGATCAATAAAGGAATTACAGTAAACCGATTGGGATTTAAAAGCTTTGGAAGTACAAAACCAATTCATAAAATTCCAGAAAAAAATGAAGACGAAAGGAATGAAAATAGACGTGTTGAAATTCAGATAATGAGTATAGTAAATTAAATTAATTATTGTTTTAATTGTTTGATCGTCAGTTATTTAATTTGTGTGATAGCATTCTTTAGCCATTTCGCTTTTTTTAATACTATTTTAGTTTTAATTTCGTTTCAATAAAACACCTCAAATGAAATACTTTTTATTGCTTTTTGGACTAGTACTTTCCGCACAAGAAAAGGCAAGTTTTTATTTTGATTTCAATAAGGAAACGTTTAACCCGAAGCAAAATGAATTGTTTTTAAAATGGTTAAATCAAAATAGTGATAAAGAAGTTTTAGTGATAAATGGCTATTGTGATTGGTATGGAACTTTAGATTATAACGATAGTTTAGCATACCGAAGAATTAACACCGTTTACAATGAATTAAAAGACAAATCAATAATTTCTTTTTCAGAAACTCTGATTATAAAAGGCTTCGGTGAACGTACAAGAATGAATAGCAAACAAGAGCTAAACAGAAGAGTTGATATTCTTTTTAAAATAAAGCATAAATCCATTCCTTATGTTGAAAAAACAGAGGAGCTAGAAACGGTAGAAGTTCCTAACATTTTACTGCCAGATTCTGAACCAATTGATTTTAATGAAGAAGTAGTTGAGCTGCCGACAAAAAAGGACGAGCAATATGATTCAGTTAAAGTGGGCGACAAATTAATATTAAACAACCTATACTTTTATGATAGATCTGGTATTTTTGTACCAGAATCATTGCCAGTTATGGAAGGACTCTTAGAGTTTATGGTGTCACATCCAAAAGTAAAAATCGAAATTCAAGGGCATATTTGTTGCCAATTAGGAGAAGATCCGGAAGATATTGCTTTAATTAGAGCAATCGCTGTGCACAATTATTTGGTCGCAAATGATATAGATGATGAACGTTTAAACTTTAAAAGCTTTGGAAGCACAAATCCAATTCATAAAATTCCCGAAAAAAATGAAGTGGAACGAAACGAAAATCGTAGAGTTGAAATTCTTATTTTAGAGAATTAATTTTGGCATAATTTTATATATAGTAGATTATTGCTAATTACAAAAGTAAAAAATGAAAAAAATCCTCTCCTTAGTAATGTTGTTTTTAGTCACTTTTGCTTTTGCACAAGAGAAGGTTTCTTTTTTCTTTGATAATAATAAATTTGAATTAAACAAAACAGAATACGCTAAATTAACAAAATGGATTATTGAAAATCAAAATTCAAAAATCTTATCAATAACCGGCTCCACGGATGAAGTTGGAAGTTCGGGTTATAACGATACGCTTTCTCAAAAGCGTGTCAATTTTATTTATAGTCATATTAAGGATAAAGTACAAATTAGAGCCGATTTCCAAACGATTTCTTTGGGTGAAAAAGGTGTAAACTCATCTAATAAGGCCCAAAACAGAAAAGCCATTATTCATTTTTTGCAAGAAAAAGATTTAGCAAAAGAGAATGAAATTTTAGGAACTACAGAAATTATTGAAGAAATAATTGAAATTCCAGACAGTTTGCCTTTAGTTGAGAAAGTAAAATTAGCAAGAGTAGGAACTAAAATTGTATTGAAGAATATTAATTTCTATCAAAATACATTCGCAACTGTTCCTGAGTCGCAGCCAGCGCTTTGGGATTTATTTCAAATATTGGTAGACAATCCAACATTAAAAATTGAAATTCAAGGTCACATATGCTGTATCGGAAGAGATCCACGAAACTTATCAACCGATAGAGCCAAACAAATTAAACGTTTTTTAGTATATCAAGGTATTGCACAACATCGCATTCAGACAAAAGGCTTCGGTGTATCGCAACCAATTTATCCCATTCCAGAAACGTCTGAAGCACAAGCCGCAGCAAATCGAAGGGTTGAAATTGAAATTTTAAGTAAATAAAAGTTACAAATATGAAAAAATATTTAGGTTTTTTAGTTTTAGCAATCATAATGTTAAGCGTTAGTTGCGATAAATGTGAAGAAGGTAACATCGCGGAACCTGCTTCATTATTTGTAAATGTCATTGATGCAACAACATTAGAAAATGTGTTTGTAAATGAAAGCTTTACAGTTCAGCAAATTTCAGTTAAAGATTTAGATGAGAAATTAATTCCATTTGTTTTCGAGGCTAATAATAATTTAATTCGAATTTTTCCAAGTACCAAAAATTTACTTCAAAATACTTTTGTTATTACTTTAAATAACGAAAGTACAGGATCTCTCAAAGAAATAACAATTACGTATGATATTGAGGCGACGAAGCAAGAATGTTATACTAGTTATAAAATCACAAACGTACAAGCGCCCAATAATGCAACTGAAGTTATTAATGAAATTTATCAAATTAAAATTTAGTTTTTCTAATTGTTAAATTTCTGATTTCTAATTTTAAAAACTATCTTTGTGACTCAACAACAACACACTATATTTATGAGTTCTGACACTAGCAAACGCTACAATTTACGAGGTGTTTCTGCCTCTAAGGAAGATGTACATAAAGCTATAAAAAACATAGACAAAGGCTTATTTCCACAAGCATTTTGTAAAATTATTCCCGATTATTTAACGAACGACGACCAATATTGTATCATTATGCACGCTGATGGAGCTGGAACAAAATCCTCTTTAGCATACATGTATTGGAAAGAAACAGGCGATATTTCGGTTTGGAAAGGAATTGCTCAAGATGCATTAATTATGAATATTGATGATTTATTATGTGTTGGTGCAACGGATAATATCTTACTTTCATCAACAATCGGAAGAAATAAAAATGTAATTCCTGGCGAAGTTTTATCAGCAATTATTAACGGAACTGAAGAATTAATTTCGGAATTAAAAAATCACGGTGTAACGATTCATTCAACGGGTGGAGAAACTGCTGATGTGGGCGATTTAGTGCGAACAATCATTGTAGATTCAACAGTTACTGCTCGTATGAGGCGTGAAGACGTAATTGATAATGCCAATATTCAAGCAGGTGATGTAATTGTAGGCTTAGCCTCTTTCGGACAAGCAACTTATGAAAAAGAATACAATGGTGGTATGGGAAGTAACGGTTTAACTTCGGCTCGTCATGATGTTTTTGGAAAGTATTTAGCCACTAAATATCCAGAGAGTTTCGATGCTTCTGTTCCTATGGATTTAGTTTATTCGGGTCAAGCCCAATTAACCGATGCTGTTGAAAATAGTCCAATTGACGCTGGTAAATTAGTACTTTCGCCAACGCGAACTTACGCACCAGTAATCAAACAAATTCTTTCAAAATATACTAAAAATGAGATTCACGGAATGGTACATTGCAGTGGTGGTGCACAAACAAAAGTGCTTCATTTTGTAGAAAACGTTCACGTGATTAAAGATAATTTATTTCCGGTTCCACCTTTGTTCAAATTGATTCAAGAGCAATCAAAAACGGATTGGAAAGAAATGTATCAAGTTTTCAATTGCGGTCATCGTATGGAAATTTACGTTCCCGCTGAAGTGGCTCAAGATATAATTGCAATTTCAAAATCATTCAACATTGACGCACAAATCGTAGGAAGAGTAGAAGCTTCTGAAAGTAAAAAATTAACGATCACATCAGAATACGGTAAATTCGAATATTAAAATTCTTTACAACACAGATTTTTAAAATTATAGAAATTTCCAAAATCTGTGGTAAAAAAAACTATAATTTTAAAACAACAACAACAACAACAATATCAATACCAATGCAACAAAACGTATTAATACTAGATTTCGGATCACAATACACGCAATTAATCGCTCGTAGAGTAAGAGAATTAAACATTTTTTGCGAAATTTTCCCATTCGATAAAATCCCAACCGATTTATCATCTTATAAAGCTGTAATTTTAGGAGGAAGCCCATTTTCTGTTCGTTCGGAAAAAGCTTTACATCCCGATTTATCTCAGATTAGAGGGAAAATGCCTTTACTAGCCGTTTGTTATGGTGCACAATATTTAGCCCATTTTTCAGGTGGTGAAGTAGCGGCTTCAAATACAAGAGAATACGGAAGAGCAAATCTTTCTTACATCAAAGAAAATGAAGTATTTTTAGAAGGAGTAGAATTAAATAGCCAAGTTTGGATGTCTCATTCTGATTCTATTAAGCATTTACCAACCAATGGTGTGAAAATTGCAAGTACGAAAGATGTAGAAAATGCAGCGTATAAAATAGAAGGCGAAACAACTTATGCGATTCAATTTCATCCAGAAGTATATCATTCAACAGATGGAAAACAAATGTTAGAAAACTTCTTAGTGAAAATTGCTGAAGTACCTCAAACCTTTACTCCCAATGCTTTCGTAGAGGAAATTGTAGCCGAAATGAAAGAAAAAATCGGAAACGATAAAGTGGTTTTAGGGCTTTCAGGGGGTGTAGATTCTACAGTAGCAGCGGTTTTATTAAACAAAGCAATTGGTGCTAATTTATATTGTATTTTCGTAAATAATGGTTTACTTCGTAAGAACGAATTCCAAAGCGTATTAGATCAATACAAAGGAATGGGTTTAAACGTGAAAGGAGTGGATGCTTCGGCACGATTCTTGGATGCTTTGGCAGGATTAGATGAACCAGAGTCAAAACGTAAAGCAATTGGTAAAGCGTTTATTGAAGTTTTTGACGATGAAGCACACCAATTAACGGATGTGAAATGGTTAGGTCAAGGAACAATTTATCCAGACGTAATTGAATCAGTTTCTGTGACTGGCGGACCATCAGCAACGATTAAGTCGCATCATAATGTAGGTGGATTGCCTGATTTTATGAAGTTACAAGTAATTGAACCTTTGCGAATGTTATTCAAAGATGAGGTTCGAAGAGTTGGTGCAACTTTAGGAATTGATCCTGAATTATTAGGTCGTCACCCGTTCCCAGGACCAGGATTAGCGATTCGTATTTTAGGTGATATTACACCAGAAAAAGTTGCGATCTTGCAGGAAGTTGATGCTGTTTTTATCAACGGATTAAAAGAGCACGGATTATACGACAAAGTATGGCAAGCAGGAGCAATTTTGTTACCCGTAAATAGTGTAGGAGTAATGGGCGATGAGCGTACTTACGAAAAAGTAGTAGCGTTAAGAGCCGTAGAATCTACCGATGGAATGACAGCTGATTGGGTTCATTTACCTTATGAGTTTTTGATGAAAATATCGAATGAAATTATTAATAATGTTAGAGGTGTAAATAGAGTTGTGTATGACATTAGCTCAAAACCACCAGCAACAATTGAATGGGAATAAACCTGAAGTTTTAAACACAGTGGTATGAATTTTAATTTTATACCACCAAAACAACCTACATAGATGAAATTTTCTTTTAAATTATTTTTTTTAGCACTTTTTTTTCAATCTGTCACTGCACAGGAATCTTTTGTAGAATACATTGTAAATAAAGGAGAAACGGTAAATCAAATAGCAAAAAAATTCAATATTTCTACCAATGAAATTTATGAATTGAATCCAGATGTAAAAAATGGATTAAAAGAAAATCAAGTACTTTTTGTTTCTGTAATTAATTTAGTTACACACGAAGTTAAACCAAAAGAAACTTTATATGGTATTGCATTAAAATATAATGTAACCATTGAAGAAATTAAACAGTTAAATGCCAATTTAGCAGAAAATTCTGTAAGAGTTGGATCTACAATTACAATTCCTAAATTAAATAAAAATTTTGTGGCTTCGTTAGCTACAAAAAGTAGGTCTTTTTTTAATGACAGTGAAAATGCTTTACACGAAGTGAAACCAAAAGAAACTTTGTTTAGTATCGCAAGATTATATAATGTTTCAGTGTCTGATTTAGATGTTTTAAATACCGATTTATTACAAAATGGTCTTCGTATTGGTCAAGAAATCAAAATTCCTTATAAGAAAAAAACAGTAGAGGGAAAAGCAAGGGTAATTAATGATGAAACTATTTTTCATACGGTAGCTCCTCAAGAAACAAAGTTTGGCATTGCCAAAAAATATGGTATTTCGATAGATCAATTAGAACTGCAAAATCCTGAAATCACGACAGGATTAAACATTGGAACTAAATTAGCAATAAATTTAAAACAATTTCAACCTACAAATAGTAGAGAGGAGCTGATGGTTGCAATCGCTGAAAAGCAAATTGCTTTAGAAAAATCGAAAGCAATAAATATTGAGAACTCTAAATTAAAAGCTGAAAATAAAATTGGTTCGGCCGAACTAACTAAAAAAACAGTAGAAATTGAAGATTTACAAGATCGCGTCATAGTTCAAAATCAAATGAACGAAAAAGTACTCAAAGTAAATTCACTTAAAGTAGATCTGAATGAGATTGACAAACAAAAAAGTGGTTCAGCCGAAAAATTAAGATTGGTTTTAGAAGCGAACAAAAATGTTCAAGAAGTATTGCTTTATAAACTAGATTCTTTGGTATACAACATGAAGTTGGATGTAGAAGCACTAAAAACTAAAGAAATTACAGATTTAGAAACTGCGAAACAGCTAGAAAAAAATTCCTACGCCAACTTAAAGGAAACCAACAGCCTATTGCAAGAATTGAAGAAAGATTTAGCCAATAACAGGTCAAATTATTCATTAATTATGAATAAAGTAAAGCAAATTAACTTAGAAGAAAATAAAGTTTATAAAAAGAAGTCAAGAGAATTGGCTTCTGGAAATTCGAAAAACATCATTTCAGATGAAGCTATAATTCAGTTGGAAAACGAACAGAATTTAACTAATACTCAAAATGATGCTTTGCTAAATGAAATTGAAAAATTAGCTGGTGAAAAAGATTCAGTTATTAAAGAAAAACTTAAAAAAGCTACTTTCTACAGTGAAGAATCTCGATTATATGATGATGCGTTAGCACTGCAAAGGTTAAAGAGATACAAGGAAAAGGTTGAAAATAACCCTGAGTTAATTACTAAAAATGATGATAAAAAATCAGATGCTTTCGTTCCAAGTATGAACCTTGTTTCAATAGAAGTTATCGAAAATTTAAAGACTGTCCGAGATGGTTATTATCTAGTTGTAGGAAAATTTACCGACGCAAAAATACGAGATGAAAAAGTAATGGAATTAATTAAAAATGGTAAAACTGAAACAACTTTTTTTTATAACTTTAATACTTTAAGTTATTACGTTTACGTTAAATTGGAATCAAATGCTGTTAATGCTTTGCGTTTTTATAATTTAAATCAAAATGAAGAACTTTACAAAGATTTATTAATCGTAAGGTTAACTTACAATAATTAAAAAAAATAAATGAGAACTATATTTTTGTTTTTTGTTTTTTTCAACACTTGGGCTAATGCCCAAAAAAATAATTTCATAGAACATACTGTTAAAGCCAAAGAAACAGTTTTTAGTATTGCCAAAAAGTATGAAGTTACGCCGTTCGATATTTATAGACTGAATCCAGATGCTAAGAATGGTATTCAAGAAAATATAACTTTGTTAATACCTAAAACTTTGTCCGAAGCAACACTAGTTCATCAAGTTGGCGAGAAGGAAACATTGTTTGGAATTGCTAAGAAGTATAAGGTGACTGTTGCAGATTTAGAACGATGGAATAAGGAAAGTTTGAAAGAAGGCTTAAAAAAAGGACAGGATATTTACGTTTCAAAGCCTAGTTCTGCAAAGAGTAATGCTACAAATTTAACTACTCAAAAAAGCGTCAAAATTATTCCAAGTACATCGACTCATACTGTTTTAGCACAAGAAACTAAATATGGAATTGCTACTAAATACGGACTTACAGTTGCCGAACTTGAAAAATTGAATCCACAAATTGTTGGGGGTTTAAACATAGGAACTACACTCGTTCTAAAACCGGGATTCGTAGTTAAAAAAACGACGCCAACCGCTTTATCTTCCTATGAAGTTAAGCCAAAAGAAACGCTCTATAGTTTATCTAAAAAATTTGATATTGCACAAGGCGAATTAATCTCATTAAATCCAGACCTACAAGATGGTTTGAAAATTGGGATGTTGTTGCGCGTTCCTTCAATTGACTTAAATATCACGGCTAAAGACTCTGTTTTAACACCGAAAAATAAGTTAAATTTATTTGCGACCATAGACAAAACGAAACAAAGAAATTTAGTATTATTACTTCCTTTTAATTTGAATAAAATTGAAGGAGATTCTTTAAAATCCAAATCTGAATATTTGAAAACTAACAAATTTTTAAATTTAACATTAGATTTTTATTCGGGAGCATTAATGGCAATTGATTCTGCCAAGGTACTTGGTTTACCAGTGAATGTTAAGATTTATGATGTAGAAAGTTCAAAATTCTCTTCAAATGTTGCTGCTATTATTTCTAAAAATAATTTTGAAAATGTAGATGCTGTTATTGGACCATTCCAAAATTCTGTTACAGAAACCACTGCTCAATTACTCAGCAAATTTAATACACCAGTAATTTCTCCGCTATCTAAAGAAAGAGGGTTACCATTGCCAAATTTGTACTATTCAGTTCCTGCAGAAGAACTTCTTAGAGCATCACTATTTACTTATTTTAAAGAAAATGATGGTAATGTAATTGCAATGATTAGTTCGAAAAAAACAACGTCAAAAGATTTTATAATAGCAAATTATCCGGAAGTAAAACACGCCGTTTTTACTGATAAAGGAAGTTTAGATTTGGTAAATTTAAAAACACAATTGGTTAAAGGTAAAAAGAACTTTGTAATTTTAGAAATTGAGAAATCTGGAACGATATTAAGTATTACAAACATTCTTAGAAATTTGCAAAAAGAATATGACATTCAGCTAGCCGTTTTTGAATTATATAGTGCATTAGATTATGAGGAAATTCCAATGAAGAATCTAACTGATTTAAAATTAATGTTTCCTTCATCAACTAAAGTTGTTAGTACTGCTGAAGAAAAAATATTTGAAAAAGAATATAGAAAAATTAATAATATTACGCCAAATGCAGCTGCAAAAAAAGGATTTGATGTAACTTTTGATACTCTTTTACGCATTTGCCAAGAAGAAGGTTTTGCAGCTTCGGCCAGCACTATTAAAACAGAATATGTTGAAAGTGGCTTTGATTACAATTCGGTGAATGGATTAATTTCAAACGATGCAAGCTACTTATTATATTACGACAATGACTTAACGATTAAACAAGTGCAATAATGGCGACATCAAAAGTGACTTATTTAGGTGATCTACGTACATCATCAATACATTTACAATCAGGTTCAGAAATTATAACAGACGCACCTTTAGATAACAATGGAAAAGGAGAAGCTTTTTCTCCAACAGATACTGTTGCAAATGGTTTAGCAAGTTGTATGTTCACTGTAATGGGAATTAAAGCAAAGGATTTAGAAGTAGATTTTTCTGGCTCTATTGCAGAAGTCACCAAAATTATGGGAACTGATCCAAGAAGAATCACGGAGATTCACATAACGTTTAATTTCAGTATTAATCCCGACGATAAAATAAAAACTATTTTAGAAAGAACAGCAATGACTTGTCCGGTTTTCTTTAGTTTGCATTCCGAAATTAAAAAGGAAATCACTTTTAACTGGAAGTAATTTTTTGTTGATAACTTAATAGTATTGTTATTTGAGGTTTAATTTTTTATTTTAAGTTTGTTGAAATTTAAAACAATTAAGATAATGGAAAATAATTCTTATACTTCAACTGCCGGACAATCAATGGGAACTACGGCGTTGGTATTAGGTATCGTAGCTGTGATCGCTGCATTTATTCCTTGTTTCGGATTAATTGCAATAATTTTTGGAGTTTTAGCTATTGTTCTTGGAGCAATTGGACTTTCACAAGCTAAAAAAGGGAATGCACCTCAAGCTATGCCAATTGCAGGTTTAATCTTAGGAATTGTCGCAACTTTATTTGTAATCATTTGGATGCTTGTAATTGTTGGTACTTTTGGTACTGCAATTATGGCAAATAAAGATGAATTAGGTAATGCTTTAGATTCATTAAAAGTAGAAATAGAAAGAACAGAAGATTCTATTCAAGTTGAAAATGATAGTTTAAATCTGAATGACTCTATCATAGTCGAATAAATATCAAATCAAAATTATAGTGAATAACTATTTGTGTTACGCTATTTCATCATACAAAAGGATAAATATAATTCTCACATTGATAATTATATTTATCTTTTTTTATTCTTTTTATCTTCCCTATCTTTCTCTAAGTATTGTTTCTTCATGTGAAGGAATGCCTATAATTTATTGCAAAAGCAGAGGGTTAACACGTGCTTTTTCAGAAATAGTAAGATTTAATTTTGCAGAAGCTTTACATTACAATAGTTATAGTATTCGGCTCTTTTCGTTTTTCTTAATTCAATTATTTTTGAGGATTGGAATTAACCCAATGCTCAATTCTAATAATTATAAAAAAACAGTATATTTAGATATTATTTTCAGCACTTTATTTTTTATATTTTCATTTTATAAATTAGTTATACAACCATAATTTTGGATCAACAAAGAGAAATTCTAATCAAACTTGCCCACACAAAAATGCCTTTTGGTAAGTATGAAGGCTATCATTTAATTGATCTCCCGGAGTATTATGTAATTTGGTATTCCAATAAAGGTTTTCCCAAAGGACAATTGGGCGAACAATTAAAATTGGTACACGAACTCAAATTAAACGGATTGGAAGAATTAGTTCGTAATATTCGTAGAAACTTCCCGAAAAAATAATTTTCAATCCTTTTTTAAACTTCAAATAAGAATTTGTTCGAGGCAAAATTTCTGAATTCTAATTTCTGAATTCTAATTTTATAACCTATCTTTGCACGTTTTTAGTACAGATAATTTTCGACTAGAAGCCGCAACAACAATACAACAACAAACAACAACACAATGAACCAAACTAAGTATATTTTCGTTACTGGTGGTGTGACTTCTTCTTTAGGAAAAGGGATTATCGCAGCTTCATTAGCTAAATTATTGCAAGCCAGAGGATACCGAACAACAATTCAAAAGTTTGATCCGTATATTAATGTAGATCCTGGAACTTTAAATCCGTATGAACACGGTGAATGTTATGTAACTGACGATGGTGCAGAAACCGATTTAGATTTGGGTCATTATGAGCGTTTTTTGAATGTTCCTACTTCACAAGCGAATAACGTAACAACAGGAAGAGTTTATCTTTCAGTGATTGAAAAAGAGCGTAGAGGAGAATTTTTAGGAAAAACAGTTCAAGTAGTTCCTCATATTACAAATGAAATCAAACAGCGCATGCAGTTGTTAGGGCAAAGTGGCGAGTTTGATATTGTAATTACTGAAATTGGTGGAACAGTTGGAGATATTGAATCGTTACCTTACATCGAATCAGTGCGTCAATTGTTATGGGAATTAGGAGAACAAAATGGAATATGTATTCATTTAACATTAGTGCCTTATTTGGCTGCTGCCGGAGAATTGAAAACAAAACCAACGCAACATTCTGTTAAAACCTTAATGGAAAGTGGAATTAAAGCGGATATATTAGTTTGTAGAACAGAGCATGAATTATCAGATGAAATTCGTCAGAAATTAGCCTTGTTTTCAAACGTAAAGAAGGAAGCAGTAATTCAATCGATTGATGCTTCTACTATTTATGATGTTCCAAATTTAATGTTAGAAGAAGGATTAGACAGAGTAGCCTTGAAAAAATTAGGTTTATCTGAAAAAAATACCCCCGATCTGAAACAATGGAATGAGTTCTTACACAAGTTTAAAAATCCAAAACACGAAGTAAATATAGGTTTGGTTGGAAAATATGTTGAATTGCAAGATTCATATAAATCAATTATAGAATCTTTCATTCATGCAGGTGCAACAAATGAAACCAAAGTAAATGTAATTTCGGTTCATTCTGAATTTATTGACGCTAATTCTGCACACGAACAGTTGAAAAACTTAGACGGTATTCTTGTAGCGCCAGGTTTTGGCGGAAGAGGAATTGAAGGAAAAATTGATACAGTTCGCTATGCTAGAGAAAATGATATTCCATTTTTAGGAATTTGTTTGGGAATGCAAATGGCTGTTATAGAATATGCTCGTAATGTCTTAGGTTATGCAGATGCAAATTCAACCGAAATGAACGAAGCCACAAAACACCCAGTCATTAATTTAATGGAAGGACAAAAGGATGTTGAAAATAAAGGAGGAACTATGCGTTTAGGCGCTTGGAAATGCAGTATCAAAGAAAATTCATTGGCTCACAAAATCTATGGTAAAACAGAAATTATGGAGCGCCATCGGCACCGTTATGAATTCAATGGTGCGTATTTAAACGAATTTGAAAAAGCAGGATTAGTTGCTTCAGGAGTAAATCCAGATACTAATTTGGTGGAAATTATTGAAGTTCCATCACATCCCTTTTTCATTGGCGTGCAATACCATCCAGAATATAAAAGTACAGTAGCCAATCCACACCCATTGTTTGTGAGTTTTGTAGCGGCAGCTGTGCAACATAAGAATAAATAATTTGTTCATATAACTGAACACTGAATACTAATAAATAGATGGAAGAAAAAAAATTAGACCTTAATTCGATTATCGGATTTGTATTGATTTCTGGGATTTTGATTTGGATGTTGTTTTCAAACGCACCAACAAAAGAAGAATTACAAGAAAAGGCAAAAAAAGAACAAGTTGAAAATAAGGCGAAAGAAGTAAAAACGGTTACATCCACAATCGCTGCTGCACCTATGGCAGATTCTTCTCAAATCGCAGTTGCACAAGCAGCATTAGGTTCGTTTGGGTATTCGGCAACACTTCCATCTGCAAAAGATAACTTCACTGAAATTAAAAATGATCTTTTGTCGTTAAAAATTTCTAATAAGGGTGGTTATATAGTAGAAGCTACTGTATTAGGTTTTGAACAATTTGAGAAAAATTCTAAAAAAGCGGTTCAGTTAATCAAAGAAAACAACGCTTCTTTAAATATTACTTTAAACACAACAGACAACAGATCTTTGCAAACTAAAGAAATGTTTTTTGAGCCTAAATTATCTAAAGAAGGCGAAAATCAAGTTTTGACTATGCAATTAAAAGCGGGTCCAGAACAATTTTTAGAATATCGTTATGTTCTAAAACCTAACGAATATATGCTAGATTTTGGAATTCGTTCTCAAGGATTAGAAAAAGTAATAAATACTTCAAAGCCTTTAGATTTAGAATGGCAATTGAAAACATTCAGAAATGAGAAAAGTATTTCGTATGAAAATCGATACACTGAATTGGTTTTCGAATATGAAGATGGAAAAGACGATTATTTAAATGCTGCTAAAGATTCTGAAGACGATGTAATTGATTTAACTTATGTTGCTTTCAAACAACATTTATTTACATCTATCTTATTAACGGATACTAAATTTAAAACGGCTAAAGTAAAATCTTTCAACTTGGTAAAAGACGAAAAGATTGATACAGTTTACACAAAAAATTTCGTAGCACAATTGCCATTAGAATTTAAAAATGGAGCAATAAATTATAATATGAATTGGTATTACGGACCTTCAAATTATAAAATTTTAAACGATTACAAAAGAAACTTAGACGAAATTGTACCATTAGGTTGGGGGATTTTCGGATGGATTAACCGTTTCATATTTATTCCTGTTTTCGGATTTATAGCAGGCATCGGAGTCGGATATGGAATGGCAATAGTCTTATTCACTATTTTAGTGCGTATTGTAATGTCGCCAGTAACTTATAAATCATACTTGTCACAAGCAAAAATGAAAGTGCTACGTCCGGAAATTACTGAATTGAATGAAAAATTCAAGGATAATCCAATGAAGAAACAACAGGAAACAATGAAGTTGTATTCAAAAGCTGGTGTAAATCCTATGGCAGGATGTTTACCCGCTTTAATGCAAATGCCAATTTTCTACGCTTTGTTCCAATTCTTCCCATCTATGTTTGATTTGAGACAAAAATCATTCCTATGGGCAGACGACTTATCATCTTATGATAGCATTTACCAATTGCCTTTCCATATTCCATTTTATGGAAGTCATGTAAGTTTATTTCCAATATTGGCGTCGGTTGCTATTTTCTTCTATATGAAAATGACAACAGGAGACCAAGCTATGAGCGCACCGCCACAAGAAGGTATGCCAGATATGGGGAAAATTATGAAAATTATGATTTACATTTCACCTGTAATGATGTTATTCTTTTTCAATAACTATGCATCAGGTTTGAGTTTGTATTATTTCATCTCTAATTTAATTACGATAGGAATTATGTTGGTCATCAAGAATTATATTGTGAAAGACGACAAAATTCATGCTAAAATTCAAGAGAATAAAACGAAGGAGAAAAAGGAAAGTAAATTCCAAAAGAAAATGCGTGAAATGATGGAACAAGCTGAAGAACAAAAAGCACAACAAAAGAAAAAGTAATTTTTTAACATATCTAACCCTGCCTTAATTGAGGCAGGGTTTCTTTTTATTTATATATGAGAATAGCTATTATTGGATTTGGTAATATGGGACAAACGTATGCGAATAGTTTTATTAGTTCCGGATTTGTCAATTCTGCAGACATCTTAGTTCTTAATCGCACGAACGTAGAAAAAACGAAGCGTTTTGGAATCGCTAAAAAAAATTTCTTCACCATTCCAGTTGCTCAATTTTTCGATTCGGACATACTAATTTTAGCGGTTAAACCGCAAGATTTCAGCCTATTATCATTAGACATTAGTCCTTTCTTGAAAAAAGAGCACGTCATTTTATCTGTTATGGCAGGTATTTCTGTGGTGAAAATGCAAACTGATTTAGGAATTCAAAAAATTGTAAGATCAATGCCAAATATTTCGACTCAGATTGGCGAAGGAATGACTGTTTTTTGCGCTTCTAGTGCGGTAGACAGAAAAGAATTGTTTATTGTTCAAAATTTAATTAACACAACAGGAAAATCTATTTATATTGAAAAAGAAGAGATGTTAAATGCCGCTACTGCTGTTTCAGGAAGCGGACCAGCTTACGTTTTCTACTTTATGCAAGCAATGATTAATGCTGCGATGAGCTTAGGTTTTTCTTTGTCAGAAGCTGAGTTTTTGGTAAGTCAAACTTTTGCAGGTTCGGTACAATTACAAAATAGAAGTAAATTGTCTAATTTAGAATGGATTGAAAAAGTAGCGTCTAAAGGAGGAACAACTGAAGCCGCTCTAGCTGTTTTTAGTCAAAACATGCTTCATGATAGCATTATAAAAGGTATTGAAGCGGCAAATAACAGAGCAGTTGAATTAGGACAATAAAAAAACGCCTTCGTTGTGAAGGCGTTTTTGTTGCTAGCAATTTTTTTGTAGGCTAGAAACTAGTTAAACGGTAATAATACATTATCTACAGCATGAACAACACCATTAGAAGCTTGAATATCTAAAGCTGATAATATTATATTTGTATCTCTGTCTACTAAATCAGTAATAACAGTTCCCGCAACAGTGAAAGTTCCGCCCTGTAATGTTGTAATTGGAGTAGTAGGTATTCCTGTCGAAAGTACGTTAGCACCTGCAACAACATGGTATGTTAACACTGCAGTTTTGTTTTCTGAACTTAAGCTTGTATATAAATCTAAAGTTGCTGGCGTAAATGCACTGTTAACTGGTGCGAACACTGTAAATGGTGAACTTGCTGTTCCAGATAAAGTAGAAACTAAATCTTGAGCCACTAATAAACTAACTAAAGTTGATAAATTAGGGTTTGCTAAAGCGTGTGTAACTACTGTTGGTAGTCCAATAACTTTATCAACTATGTGTACAACTCCGTTTGAAGCTAGAACATCTGCCGTCGTAACACTTGATACACCATTTAAGCGTACACCAGAAGTTGTATTAACGTACATACTTAATGTATTTGTTGATGATGCACTTCCTTTGGCAAGAGTTTTGATGTAGCCAGTAGTAAGTGTTGAGGATAACTTTGCTCCACTAACAACGTGATTTAAAAGAATTTCTTTCAAAGCAGCAGTAGGAACAGCATCAAGGTTAGCAAATCCATTGTCTGCTAAGAAAGTTGTAAAAGCAGCATTTGTTGGAGCGAATACAGTGAACGATCCTGCGCCATCTAAAGTTTCTACTAAATCAGTTCTTTCAAGAGCATCAACAAGGATTGACAAATTTTCAGTACGTGATGCAATTCCAGCGATTGAATTGTTTTGAGGAGCATCGTCATCTGAACACGAAAACATAACAGTAGATGTTACTACTATTAAAGTTAATTTGATTAATTTTGCATAGTTTTTCATAGTAATTATTTTTTTGTTTACTCAAAAGTATTAAAGACTAAACAATATAAAAAATTATTTCTATTGATTTACTGGATATTTAACTAACATTTACTTTTTGTTTAACCTAATAAAAAAACAGCACTATATTTTGCTAAGTTATTTATAACGAGATAGTAAAGTCTATTAAACAATATTTAAAATATGAAAAAAATTATCGCTATATTATTTATGTTTTGTTTATCTGCTGGCTTCAGTCAAGATAAACTGAATCAATTTGACGACCAAGGGAATCGCGATGGCGTTTGGAAAGGGTTTCACAAAAATTCCAATCGCATACGCTATGAAGGAACTTTTAAACACGGGAAAGAAACAGGTGTCTTTAAATATTTTGACGATACAAAAGCGTCAACAATAATTGCAACAAGAGATTTTTCTAAAAATGACAACACATGTTATGCTATTTTCTACGATCAAAACGGTAATAAGGTAAGCGAAGGAAAATTGGCTAATAAAGTTAATGAGGGAAGTTGGAAATATTATCATTTTAGATCAACCCAATTAATGACTGTAGAGTTTTACAAAGATGGGAAATTAGAAGGAAATCGAAAAGTCTATTATAAAGATGGAACAGTTGCTGAAGACACTAATTACAAAGCCGGAATTAAAGAAGGAATTTCGAAAACCTTTTCAGAAAAAGGAAAACCAATCGAAGAACATTTTTATAAAAACGGTCAGTACGAAGGAATAGCATCATATTATGATGGTAATGGCAATAAACTATACGAAGGAATTTACATAAATGGTAAACGCGTTGGCAATTGGAAATTCTTTGAAAAAAATAAGGTAATTAAAGAAGTAAAAGCTAAAAAATTCAGTCAAGAATTAATAAAATATGAACAACGCAATACACAGCAAGTTTCAAAAACATTTGAACAAGACAAAAAAGAACAGGAAAATAGAAGATAAATACAAAAATCGCAAAGAATTGAAATTATCAATTTAATGTGATTAGTTGGAGTTTATAAATAGAGTTTAAAAATATGAAAAGAGTTGTAGTTGGACTTTCGGGTGGTGTGGATTCTAGTGTTGCTGCTTATTTATTACAAGAGCAAGGTTATGAAGTAATCGGCCTTTTTATGAAAAATTGGCACGACGATTCAGTTACCATTTCAAACGAATGCCCGTGGTTAGAAGATAGTAACGATGCTTTATTGGTTGCCGAAAAGCTAGGAATTCCTTTCCAAACGGTAGACTTATCGGAACAATACAAAGAGAAAATTGTTGACTATATGTTCAGCGAATATGAAAAAGGACGAACGCCAAATCCAGACGTATTGTGCAATAGAGAAATAAAATTTGAGGTTTTTATGAAAATCGCACTTTCTTTAGGTGCGGATTATGTAGCAACCGGACATTATTGCCGAAAAGGAACCATCGAAAAAGACGGGGAAGAAGTTTTTCAATTGTTAGCAGGTAAAGACGATAACAAAGATCAGTCTTATTTTTTATGTCAATTATCGCAAGAGCAATTGACAAAAGCACTATTTCCTATTGGTGAATTAACCAAACCGGAAGTTCGTGAAATCGCCACAAAATTAGATCTAATTACCGCCGAAAAGAAAGATTCGCAAGGACTTTGTTTCATCGGTAAAGTGCGTTTACCCGAATTTTTACAACAAAAATTACAACCAAAAGAAGGAATAATCGTCGAAATTCCAGTTGATGCAACGATATATAGTGAAGAAATTCCAACATTTGAATTGGAAGAAGAAGCCTTCGCTTTTGAAGCCCAACGTATTAATTATCTAAAAGTTCCCGGGAAAGTTGTCGGTAAACATCAAGGGGCTCATTATTTCACAAAAGGACAACGCAAAGGATTAAATGTTGGCGGAACTAAAGAACCTTTATTCATAATTGAAACCGACGTTGATAAAAATATTATTTATACTGGTCAAGGAAACAATCATCCCGGATTATTTAAAAAAGCATTATTTATTGCTAATGATGAAGTGCATTGGATCCGTGAAGATTTAGTGCTGAAAGAAGGCGAAAAATTAGATGTGATGGCAAGAATTCGTTACCGTCAACCTCTGCAAAAAGCAACATTACACCAATTTAAAACGGGAATATATGTGGTTTTTGAAGATCCGCAATCTGCCATAACAGAAGGACAATTTGTAGCTTGGCATCACGGCGATGAAGTTTTAGGAAGTGGCGTTATTGCTTAATAATGTGCCGTTTTTCGGAATAAATCTTTAACTTGTGCTTATAAATTTTAACAACAGCTAGTTTTTAAAAAGAATACAAAATAATGAATAAAATTACTCAACTTTTCAATATAAAATATCCAATTATTCAAGGTGGAATGATTTGGAATAGTGGTTATAAATTAGCCAGTGCCGTTAGTAATGCTGGTGGATTAGGACTAATTGGCGCGGGTTCAATGTATCCAGAAGTTTTGCGAGAACACATTCAAAAATGTAAAAAAGCAACAGACAAGCCTTTCGGGGTAAATGTGCCAATGTTATATCCGAATATTGAAGAAATTATGCAAATTTTGAAGGAGGAAGGCGTAAAAATCGTTTTTACTTCGGCTGGAAATCCTAAAACTTGGACTCCTTTTTTAAAAGAAAACGGAATGGTAGTTGTACATGTAGTAAGCAGTTCAAAATTTGCATTAAAAGCCCAAGAAGCAGGAGTTGACGCTGTAGTAGCTGAAGGTTTTGAAGCAGGAGGTCATAATGGAAGAGAGGAAACTACGACATTGACTTTAATTCCTATGGTTAAGGAACAAGTTTCAATTCCATTAATCGCAGCGGGAGGAATCGCAACCGGGAGAGGAATGTTAGCTGCCATGACTTTAGGAGCAGATGGTGTTCAAATGGGAAGTAGATTCGCAGCTTCAACGGAAAGTTCGGCGCACGATGAATTTAAACGAATAATAGTTGAAACTGGAGAAGGTGATACACAATTGACTTTGAAAGAATTAGCACCAGTTCGATTAATCAAAAATAAATTTTTTAATGATGTGCAAGATTTGTATGCCAAATGTCCGTCAAAAGAAGATTTAAACGAATTATTAGGGAAAAGAAGAGCAAAACGCGGTATGTTTGAAGGAGATTTAATAGAAGGCGAATTAGAAATTGGCCAAATTACCGGATTAATTCACAATATTTTATCCGTAGAAACAATCTTCGAAAACATAATTACAGAATTTAACTTTGCCAAAAAAGAGCTAGCTTCTTTTGAATTTTAATACTTTATAACAGATGAAATTTTTAAAATACTTATTATTTTTCCTATTCATAACTTCATTTTCAAGTTATGCCCAACAATTTCGTTTCAAAACCACTTCGTTAACCGTTTTGGAAAAAGATAAAAAGAACGTTTGGGGCAAATGGTCCAAGCCCGAAAAAACAGCAATGATGGTCACTTTAGACTATGACAAAAATAAAATCATAATTTATTCAAGAGAAATTCAACACTATAAAATTGTTGAATATTTGGAAAAGGAAGTTACTAAAGTAGATGAAATTAATGCTTATTTGTGTAAAAATCAGTATGGTGAACCTGTGAAAATTGCTTTTATGACAAGAGCTGATAAAGGTAATAAACCACAACTATACGTTTATTTCAAAGATTTTATTTTCTGTTATGATATTGTTGAAGAAGTTATAAAATAATACGTCTTTAAATTGTCTGGAATTTTTCATAGCGATTCTGATTCTTTTTAATTTCTTAACACAATCTTACTTTCTAAAACTTACATTTGTACTAAATATAATTCCAAATGAAAAAAACTTTTTTACTTATTGTTTCATTAATTGCTGCGGCAAATTTTGCACAAGACAAACCGAAATTGGTTGTAGGAATTGTAGTAGACCAAATGAAAATGGAATACCTAAATCGGTTTTCTAACGATTTTTCTGCAAACGGATTTAAACGGTTAATGAATGATGGTTATGCGTTTTTAAACACGCATTATACTTATATGCCAACTTATACGGCTCCAGGTCACGCTTCAATTTATACTGGAACAACTCCAGCAGTGCACGGGATTGTTGGAAACGAATGGTTTAATAAAGCAACAAGTAAAGAAATGTATTGTACGGATGACGAATCGGTTTCAACACTTGGAGATGACTCAGTTAAAGAAGGAAAAATGTCACCTAGAAACTTACAAAGTTCTACAATTACAGATGAATTAAAGTTATCGACCAACTTTAAAGGAAAAGTTATTGGAATTAGCATTAAAGACAGAGGTGCGATTTTACCAGCCGGACACTTTGCAGATTGGGCTTTTTGGTACAGCAAAACGGGTTCGTTTATTTCTAGCACATATTATGGTGAAAAATTACCAGATTGGGCTACGAAATTTAATGCAGAAAAAAATTACATAAAATATGTAAACAAGAATTGGGATTTATTGAAACCAAAAGAAACGTATAACGAAAGTTTAACGGACAATAATCCATACGAAGGGAAATTATATAAAAAAGCACCATTTATGCCATACAATTTGAAAGATATGTATGATGCAAATAATGCAGGAATATTACGTTCGACTCCATTTGGAAATAATTTATTAGCTGATTTTGCAAAAGCGGCAATCGAAAATGAAAACTTAGGTCAAGACAACATTACAGATTTTTTAGCAGTTAGTTTTTCTTCAACAGATTATATTGGGCACGTTTTAGGCCCAAGATCTATTGAATTGCAAGATACTTATTTACGTTTAGATGAAACCATTGCTGATTTTCTAACTTACTTGGATAAAAAAGTTGGTAAAGGAAATTACTTGGTGTTTTTAACGGCTGATCACGCTGGAGCAGAGAATGTTACCTATTTAAAAGATAATAAGTATAAAGTAGATAACATCAATTACAAAAATATTGAAAAAGAACTAAAAGTATTTTCAGAAGCGACTTATGGCGATAATTTAGTATTAGATTATTCAAACTTTAATGTATTTTTTGATAAAACTAAAATCAAATCTAAAGGTTTGAATTTACAAGATGTGAAACAAGTTTTCAAGGATTATTTATTGAAACAAGATTATATTAAGCGCGTTTATACCGAAGAAGAGATTATTTTTGGAAGTAGAAGTGATATTTATATTGATTTTATTGCAAAAGGTTATGACCCAACACAAAATGGAGAATTGATAATGTTATTTAAACCAGGTTATGTTGAATATTCTTCTACAGGAACAACGCATGGTTCACCTTATTCTTATGACACACACGTTCCATTATTATTCTACGGTTGGAATATTAAAAAGGGATCTACAAACGCTAAAAAAGAAATTACTCAGATTGCACCAACGATAACTCAAATGCTAAAAATAACAATGCCAAACAGTTCAAATGGAAATGTTTTATTGGAAGTTTTAGAATAATTTAAAATATTAAAAAAAGCATCAAATGATTTCAATTTGATGCTTTTTTTAATTTTGCCTAAACGGTAAGTTCTATTTAGCTTAACAACTCAAGTTTCATCTCATTTTTGTCATTTCATACTCGTTTCGGAATCTACAGCGTATAAACAAATGAAAGTAAAGGTGAAAAACAGTTCAGCTTGACAAAGTCGTCAGATTTTTTTTATCAATTTTTCCCTCAATTTTGTCATTCCGAACTCGTTTCGGAATCTCATTAATCAAAATTCTAAACTTCAATCAAAATCTGATTCTTCAATATAGCTTCAAACGTTTCTCTTTCTCTTATTAAATGACCTTTTCCATCTTTCCAGAGTACTTCGGCTGGTTTTAATCTGGAATTATAGTTAGAAGCCATAGAAAAACAATAAGCACCTGCATTTTTGAAACATAAAATATCACCTTCGTGTATTTCTGAAATTCTTCTGTTGGTTGCAAAAGTATCAGTTTCACAAATATAACCAACAACAGAATAATAACGTTCTTTTGCTTTCGGATTGGAAATATTCTCAATATGATGTTGCGAGCCATATAACATCGGACGAATTAAGTGATTAAAACCCGAATCAATTCCTGCAAATACAGTTGAAGTTGTTTGTTTTACTACATTTACTTTTGCCAAGAAATAACCCGCTTCACTCACTAAAAATTTTCCAGGTTCAAAAGCTAAAGTTAATTCGCAACCATATTCTTTCTCAAAAGCTAAAAAGCGCTTGGTTAATTTCTTTCCAAATTCTTCCACATCAGTTTCAATATCATCTTTTTTGTAAGGCACTTTAAAGCCACTTCCAAAATCAATAAAATCTAATTCTTTGAAATGTTTAGCGGTTTCAAATAATATTTCGGCCGCATATAAAAACACTTCTACATCTAAAATATCTGAACCTGTATGCATATGAATTCCGTTGATATGCATTTTGGTATTTTCTATAATTCGTAAAAGATGTGGTAATTGGTGAATTGATATTCCAAATTTACTATCAATATGACCCACGGAAATATTCGCATTTCCACCAGCCATCACATGCGGATTTATTCGTATACAAACCGGAATTGTTGGATGTTTTGTACCAAATTGTTCCAAAATCGATAGATTATCGATATTTATTTGAACGCCTAACTGAGCGACCGCTTCAATTTCTTCCATTGAAACGCCATTTGGTGTATAAATGATGTCCTTTGGGTCAAAACCTGCATACAACCCCAATTGAACCTCCTGAATTGAAACCGTATCTAAACCTGAACCTAAACTTTTTAGATAATTCAAAATTGATATATTAGACAAAGCCTTAACTGCATAATGAATTTTAAACTTTTCCACTTTACTAAAGGCTCTTGTCAAGCGATCGTATTGCGAGGCAATTTTATCTGCATCATAAACATACAATGGATTTCCAAATTCATTTGCTAATTGCAATAAGACTTGATGTTTCATAATTATTATTTTTTTTGCAAAGCTACTTGAGTTTTTGTTATCTTGAAATTTTATAACGATTATTCACAATATATCACAAAATGTTTTATTTGTAACAAATTTAATTTTTTGTTTTCCGAAAAGAAAAGAGCTGTGTATATCAAATTCCCAAATTAAACGGGAAAAAGTTAGCGAGTTCAAAATTACTTTGCTATTTTTGTGGCACTTTTTAAAATAAGATAAACGCATAACAATTATGGACATACACGAATATCAAGGGAAAGAAATTTTAGCAAGTTATGGAGTGCGCATACAACGTGGAATTATAGCTAATAATCCAGTTGAAGCTGTAGCGGCTGCAGAACAATTAACTGCTGAAACAGGTACTAGTTGGTACGTTATTAAAGCACAAGTTCACGCTGGTGGAAGAGGAAAAGGTGGAGGTGTTAAATTGGCTAAGAATTTAGACCAAGTAGCTGAAATCGCTGGACAAATCATCGGAATGCAATTAGTTACGCCACAAACACCACCAGAAGGTAAAAAAGTAAACACAGTATTAGTTGCTGAAGACGTTTATTATCCTGGTGAAACTGAGGTTTCTGAATTTTATGTTTCTGTTTTATTAAATAGAGCTACAGGTCGTAATATGATTATGTATTCTACTGAAGGTGGAATGGATATCGAAGAAGTAGCAGAAAATACACCACACTTAATCTTTACAGAAGAAATTGATCCTGCTGTAGGTTTACAAGGTTTCCAAGCTAGAAAAATTGCTTTCAATTTAGGTCTTTCTGGAAATGCTTTTAAAGAAATGGTGAAATTTATTGATTCATTATACAATGCTTACATTGGTTGTGATGCTTCAATGTTCGAAATTAATCCTGTATTAAAAACTTCAGATAATAAAATTTTAGCAGTTGATGCTAAAGTAAATATCGACGATAACGCTTTATTCAGACAGCCAAAATATGCTGAAATGCGTGATATCAGAGAAGAAAATCCAATCGAAGTAGAAGCTAAAGAAGTAGGATTAAACTATGTTGATCTTGACGGTACAGTTGGTTGTATGGTGAACGGTGCTGGTTTAGCTATGGCAACTATGGATTTAATTAAATATGCAGGTTTTGAACCAGCGAACTTCTTAGACGTTGGTGGAACTGCAGATGCAAAACGTGTTGAAACTGCTTTTAGAATCATCTTAAAAGATCCTAATGTAAAAGCGATTTTGATTAACATTTTTGGAGGTATCGTTCGTTGTGACCGTGTAGCTCAAGGTGTTGTTGACGCATACAAAAATATGGGTGACGCAATTACTGTCCCTATTATCGTTCGCTTACAAGGAACAAATGCTGAAATTGCTAAAGAATTAATTGATAATTCAGGTATGCCAATTTTATCAGCTGTTCAATTCCAAGAAGCGGCAGATCAAGTAAAAGCAGCTTTATCTAAATAAGATTTTAGCTTACTCATAAAGAAACTCTCAGATTTTTATCTGGGAGTTTTTTGTTTTTACTAAATTAAACTTTCATAAGATATAAGGAATTATTACATTAGCCAATCAATTCTTATAATATGATTTCAGAAGCACAATTTCAAAAAGAGTTAGCACTAATTATTAGTAACGCAATTAGGGAAGATGTTGGAGATGGCGATCATAGCTCGTTGGCTTGTATTCCCGAAACAGCTCAAGGTAAAGCAAAATTATTGGTCAAAGATCAAGGAATTATTGCCGGAGTTGAATTTGCCAAGATGATTTTTAATTATGTGGATAAAGACATAATTGTGGAAACTTTTATAAATGACGGCGAAGCAGTGAAATATGGCGATATCGTTTTCCATGTTTCAGGAAGTTCACAATCCATCTTAAAAGCAGAACGTTTGGTATTAAATGCAATGCAAAGAATGAGTGCTATCGCTACTAAAACGAAATTATTCGTAGATTTAATAGAAGGAACAACAGCTAAAATTTTAGATACAAGAAAAACAACTCCAGGAATTCGTGCCATTGAAAAATGGGCGGTTAAAATCGGAGGAGGAGAAAACCATCGTTTTGCTTTATATGATATGATTATGTTGAAAGATAATCATATTGATTTTGCAGGAGGAATTCCTCAAGCCATTGCTAAAACCAAACAATATCTATCAGACAATAATAAAGATTTAAAAATTATTGTAGAAGCTAGAGATTTAGACGAAGTACAACAAATTTTAAATAGTGGTGGCGTTTATAGAATTTTATTAGATAATTTCGATTTTGAAACTACAAAAAAAGCAGTTGCTTTAATTGGTAATCAAATTTTAACGGAATCTTCAGGTAACATTAATGAAAAAACGATTCGTAATTACGCCGAATGTGGTGTTAATTATATATCATCTGGTGCTTTAACACATTCTGTTTATAATATGGATTTAAGTCTAAAAGCCATTTAATATATGTCGGAAGAAATTGAATCTAAGTTAAATAAAATTCCTATTGTAAGGCAATTGGTAACTTTTACAAAAGCTATTAAACTGAGCTCTTTGGAAGGGATGTCTTTGTATGATATTTTAGAAATGTATATTTCAGGTGTTTTTAAAGGTGCTTTCTCATACAGAGCTAGTTCTATTGCATTTAGCTTCTTTATGGCATTATTTCCCTTTGCATTATTTATATTAAACTTAATTCCGTTTATTCCTCTTGAAAATTTCCAAGAGGACTTTCTTCATTTTATTGATAATGGCGTCCCTCCAAACACATATTATGCTATTGAAGCTATTGTGAAGGATATTATGGAAACGAGTCACCAAGGGTTACTTTCTTCGGGTTTTATTTTATCAATTTTATTAATGACAAACGGCGTTAACGCGATTTTAGGTGGCTTTGAAATGTCAACACATATTACAATTACCCGAACTTTTTTTAGACAATATTTCATCTCTTTAGCGATTTCGTTAGTTTTATCATTTATCTTAATTATTACTGTTGCCGCTATTGTAATTGCCGAGGTTGTTATTCAAAAAATTAATATTTACGGTTATATTACTAATGTTGCATTAATTGAATGGAGTCGTTATGGATTCATTATTTTAATGATTCTAATCACCACATCTATTCTCTATAAATATGGTGCTAAGGAAACTTCGAAAATTTCATTTATTAGTTTTGGAGCAGTTTTCACAACAGTGCTAATTATCGTGTCATCTTATGTTTTTGGAATCTACGTAGAAAAATTTGCACGTTATAATGAGTTGTATGGATCAATTGGTACACTTCTTGTATTAATGTTTTACATCTGGATCAATTGTATGGTTTTATTATTGGGTTTTGAATTAAATGCGACGATTTCTAAGTTGAAAAGAAAAAATTTATATAGTTAAGAACTAAAGTTTTAAATTATGAAAGTACTATTATCTCACGTAATTTTGTTTTTATGTATTTCTCAAAATTATGCGCAAGAAGTTGTATCAGGAGTTTTTATCGACAATAAAACAACTTTTAACAATAAGGAACTTGTTCTCAATGGAGTAGGGGTTAGAGAAAAAATGTGGATAAAGCTTTATGTTGGCTCTTTATATGTGCCTAGTAAAATTAAATCAGAAAAAGAACTTTACGCTCAAGATGATTATTTTTATATGAGAATAGACATTGTTTCACCAAAAATCACATCTGATGTATTGATTGAAGCGATTGAGACGGGTTTTAAAAATTCGACAAATGGAAAAACAGGAGAAATTAGAGAGCGAATCGACTTTTTAAAAGGTTTCTTTAGAGAAGAAATTGTCGTTGGTAACGTTTTTATTTTATATTACAATCCCACTGAAAAGACTACTTCCGTTTATAAAAATGGTTTAAATCTTGGTAGTATTGAAGGTGATGATTTTAAAACAGCCTTCTTCGGAATATGGTTTTGCGATCAGCCTGCCAGCAAACCCTTAAGAGATAAGATGTTGGGTAATTAAAACTTCCGTTAATGTCCTACAATTGGCTTTTACAGTGAAAAATATTTTTTTATTTAAATTAAATACTATATTTTTATCAATCAATTAACTTTATTATTATGAAAAAACAAATTGTTGCTTTTATGTTCTTTGTTGTTTTAGCTTATATACCTTCTCATGCTCAAAAAGTAGTTTCAGGAGTTAAATTAGACGCAAAAATAACTGTAGAAGATCAAGATTTAATTTTGAATGGTGCCGGTATTAGAGAGAAGTTTTGGATGGATATGTATGTTGGAGCTTTATATTTATCAAAAAAGAGTGCTAATGCAAAAGAAATTATAGAAAGTAAAGATGCTGCAGCAATAAAATTAAATATTGTTTCAGGAATGATTACTTCGGATAAAATGATTTCTGCTGTAAATGAAGGTTTTGAAAATGCCACTAACAAAAATACAGCGTCCTTAAAAACAAAAATTGATAAATTCAAAGGTTTTTTTAAAGAAGAAATAAAAAAAGGAGATGCATTCGTTTTTGTAAATGTTCCTGAAGAAGGAGTGGCTATATATAAAAATGGTGTTAAGAAAGGTGTAATTGAAGGTCACGATTTCAAAAAAGCTTTATTTGGAATTTGGTTGTGTGACAAACCAGCGGATAAAGATTTGAAAACTGGATTATTAGGAAAATAAATTGTATCAATAAAATAATACAAACGCTCTCAATTTGGGAGCGTTTTCTATTTAATATTGTTCCATTTTTCTTTTCTATTTTCTCTTTTTCAAGCTATATTTGTTCTATGTTGTATTTTATTGAAGTCATATTGCCGTTAGCCGTTGCTAAAACCTTTACTTACCAGGTTTCCGAAGCAGAATTTAACTACATTCAAATAGGAATGCGAGTGGCTGTCCCTTTTGGTAAAACTAAAATTTATACGGCTTTAGTTTTAGATAAAAATAATATACCGCCACAGTTATACGATGCAAAAGAAATTCATCAAATTTTAGATGATAAACCAGTTGTTAATTCATTTCAAATTGAACATTGGAAATGGATTGCTTCTTATTACATGTGCTCACTGGGCGAAGTGTTTAGAAGTGCATTGCCTTCCGGTTATATTTTGGAAAGTGAAACTATTATTTCGGCAAAACAAAATCACGAAATTCCAAATGATGAGCTAAAAGATGATGAATATTTAATTCTTGAAGCTTTAAAAAGTCAATCATCCATTACCATTCAAGAAGTAATTAAAATTTTAGGAAAGAAAACAGTTTTCCCTGTAATTAACAAACTTTTGTCGAAAGGTGCTTTAGTTTTAGAAGAAGAAATTAACGAACAATACAAACCAAAATTAGTCCGATATATTAAACTACAAGACGAATTTTTACAACAAGATAAATTAGCAGAATTATTAGCATTGTTGTCTAATGCCAAAAAACAGCGCGAATTAGTTTTACATTATTTCCAATTACAAGCCAAAGAAAAAGGTCCGATATCCGTTAAGAAATTAGTTGAACTTTCTGGATGTTCTTCAACCATCGTAAAATCATTAGTTGATAAATCAATTTTTGAAGAATATTATTTGGTAAAAGATCGAGTGACTTTCGAAAAGGAGGAAAATAGCAACTTTACATTAAGCGAAGCTCAGCAAAATGCTTTTGATAGTATAAAAAAGAATTTAGAAGAATTTGATGTCAGTTTGTTGCACGGAGTTACGGCTTCTGGTAAAACGGAAATTTATATCAAACTCTTAGAAGAATATATTCAAGCTGAAAAACAAGTATTATTCTTATTACCAGAAATTGCGTTAACAACGCAATTAGTCCAACGATTAACTGCTTATTTCGGGAATGAAGTAGCCGTTTTCCATTCAAAATATTCTAATAACGAACGAATTGAAGTTTGGAATCAGGTGTTGGAAAATTCGCCAAAAGCTAAAGTAGTAATTGGAGTTCGAAGTGCATTATTTCTTCCGTTTTCAAATTTAGGATGTATTATTATAGACGAAGAACACGAGCAAACATACAAACAAACCGATCCAGCGCCAAGATATCACGCTAGAGATGCTGCAATTGTTTTAGCAAAACAACATAAAGCAAAAGTGCTATTAGGAAGTGCCACGCCCAGTTTGGAAACCTATTATAATGTCCAATCTAAAAAGTATGGTTTAACCGAATTAACGATTCGTTACGGAAATGTAGTGCTACCCGAAATTGAGCTAATCGATATTAAAGATAAATATTTTAGAAAGAAAATGACTGGCCACTTTTCCGATGTTTTGTTGGAAGGAATTACAGAAACGATTGCAAATGGCGAACAAGTGATTCTTTTTCAAAACCGTAGAGGATTTTCGCCTTATGTCGAATGTGTTACTTGTGGTCATGTGCCGCATTGCCCAAGTTGCGATGTAAGTTTGACGTATTATAAATTTAAAAATCAATTGCGTTGTCATTATTGCGGCTATTCTATTGCAAATCCTACGCATTGTCATACGTGTCAATCGGTAGATTTAACCACTAAAGGTTTTGGAACGGAACAAATTGAAATGGAGTTGAAAGCTATTTTTCCCGATAAAAATATCGGAAGAATGGATCAAGACACGACTCGTGGAAAATTTGGTTTCGAAAAAATAATCGATTCTTTTAAAAATAGAGAAATTGATGTTTTGGTAGGGACTCAGATGTTGGCCAAAGGCTTGGATTTCGATAACGTCACTTTAGTTGGAATTCTAAATGCCGATAACTTATTGAATCAGCCAAACTTTAGAGCTTATGAACGCGCGTTTCAAATGATTATGCAGGTATCGGGTAGGGCAGGACGTTCTGAAAAACAAGGAAAAGTATTAATCCAAACTTATAATCCTTACCATAATACAATTCAGCAAGTTCTCAGTAATGACTATTTAGCAATGTATAAGGAGCAGATTTACGAACGTAAGAATTTTAAATATCCGCCATTTTTCCGTTTGATAAAGCTCACTTTAAAACATCGCGACTTTGATCGTTTAAAGGAAGGTTCGCTGTGGTTTTACAATGTATTAGTGCAAAGTTTACCAATTCCTGTTTTGGGCCCAGAAGAACCAGCAATTAATCGAATTAGAAATGAATATATTCGAACCATTATGATAAAAATTCCTACAACGGCACATTTAGGGAACACAAAAGCTATTATAACAAAAATGCGAAATAGTTTTGAAGCTATTCCGCAATATCGTTCTATACGTGTTACAGTAAATGTCGACGTTTATTAGGCGTTTTCTATTGCTTTAACAATATCATCTTTTTTATTTCTACTTAAAGGAATTTTTGTGTTTCCAATTTCGGCAAACTTACTATTAAATTTTTCAACGCGATCTAAGTTTATGATGTATGATTTATGAACTCTTATGAACTTTGCAGCCGGTAGTTCATTTTCAAAACTTTTCATAGTGGATAATACCAAGTGGCTTTCATCGTCAGTTACTACCTTAATGTAATCGCCATAAGCTTCTACCCATTTAATTCTGGAAAGAAAGACTTTTAATTTTTTTAAATTACTTTTGATAACGATACTATCGCCTTGATCTTCGTGATTTTCATAACGAAGAGCGTGTAAATCTGCTGCCTTTTTAACGGCTTTGTTAAAACGTTCTTTAGAAATTGGTTTTTGTAAAAAATCCGTCGCCTGATAATCAAACGCCTTTACAGCATAATCTGCTTTCGAAGTAATAAATATAATTTGTGGTTTTGTTTTTAAACCATCTAATAAGTCAAATCCATTAATCAAAGGCATTTCAACATCTAGAAATATCAAATCAATTGCACTATTGTTGATACAATTTTTTGCTTCTAAAGCGTTGGCAAAATCTCCTATTAAATTTAATAGGGTAGATTCATTAACTAATTTCGTGATGGTTATCCTTTGAATAGCGCTATCATCTACAACGATACAGTTCAATTTCATGGGCTTATATATTTTGCAAAGATAAATGTAGAACATTTAATTTAACAAAACAAATTTTGTAGAATTATTTTTACTTAGGTAATGCTTGTTTATATAAAAATAAACATTACTTTTGCACAAAATTGTATAACAATAAATATAAAGATTATGAATCATTATGAAACTGTTTTCATCTTGAATCCCGTTTTATCTGAAATACAGGTAAAGGAAACAGTAAGCAAGTTTGAAGATTTTCTTACTTCTAAAGGGTCTGAGATGGTATCGAAAGAAGATTGGGGCTTAAAAAAATTAGCTTACGAAATTCAACACAAGAAAAGTGGATTTTATCACTTATTCGAATTTAAAGCGCCAGCTGAAATTATTATTGCATTTGAAACTGAATTCCGTCGTGACGAGCGTATTATGCGTTTCTTGACTGTTTCTCTAGATAAGCATGCAATTTCTTGGGCTGAAAGAAGAAGAGTTAAATTAAAAGCTAAAACAAACTAATCATGTCTACACTAGAGCAATCTGCAAAAGGTAAAAAAGACGGAGATATCAGATATCTTACGCCTTTAAACATTGATACAAACAAAACCAAAAAATACTGTCGTTTCAAAAAATCAGGTATCAAGTATATCGATTATAAAGACGCAGATTTCTTATTGAAATTTGTTAATGAGCAAGGTAAAATTTTACCAAGACGTTTAACAGGAACTTCTTTGAAATATCAAAGAAAAGTGTCTGTAGCTGTTAAGAGAGCGCGTCACATTGCAATCATGCCATACGTGGCCGATTTATTAAAATAAAAATTAACTAATAGTTGTTGTCTCGATAGCAATCGGGACTAACTTCTAAAAAAAAGGACAACAACATGGAACTTATCTTAAAACAAGACGTTCAAAACGTAGGATTTAAAGACGATATCGTAACTGTAAAAAACGGTTATGGTCGTAATTTCTTAATTCCTCAAGGTGTTGCTACTTTAGCTACTCCTTCTGCTAGAAAAGTATTAGCAGAAAATTTGAAGCAAAGAGCACACAAAGAGCAAAAATTAGTTGATGATGCTAACAAATTAGCTGAAGCATTAAAAGCTCTTGAGATTAAAATTACATCTAAAGCAGGTGGAGATAAATTGTTTGGATCTGTAACTAATGCTAACATTGTTGAAGCATTACAAGCAAACGGACATACAATCGATAGAAAATTCGTTACTAGTGGTGTAATTAAGCGTGTTGGAAAATACACAGCTGCAGTTAGATTGCATAGAGATGTTATTGTAGAATTACCATATGAAATCGTAGGCGAAAAAGCTTAATTTTTCTAAAAATAATAATTAGCTCCGCATTTTGCGGGGCTTTTTTTTTATATTTACATTATGAAATACGCAAGATTAACTAAAGAACAATTAGAAGAATTACATCCCGAATTTATTAATTTTTTGGCAACACAATCCATTGATAAAGCGGAATGGGATGAAATTAAAAAAAATAAAATACACGTTGCTGAACAGGAAATTGATATTTTTTCGGATATGATTTGGGATAAAGCGTTGACCAATGTCTCTCATATTGATCATTTTTCAAAAAACTATATTTTTCTTTTTAAATGTTTGAGAAATGAAGTTTATTCTTTCGTTGTAAAAACGAATAATACCGATATAGACTTTGTTTCTGCTGAAGGCATTAATTGGCTAGCCGATAATCTGTTTTCTGATGGTGTAGAAATCATTAAAGGAAAAAAAGATATTTCCGAAGATAGAAATGAAGCTTTGTTTCAAATTATTAAACAAGGTGGAATCATAAGCAAAGGAGAGTTGTTTACTAAATTAGAAAGCTTAATTAATCAATAAATTATGAACGTTTTAGAAAGTATTAAAAATTTAAGAAATGAATTGAATCAACACAATTACAATTATTATGTGTTGGATAATCCTATGATTTCAGATTTTGAGTTTGATAATAAACTAAAACAATTACAAGATTTAGAAGCCAAACATCCCGAGTATTTTGATGAAAATTCGCCAACGCAGCGTGTCGGTGGAACGATTACTAAAAATTTCGAGACGATTCCCCACGAATATAGAATGTATTCACTAGACAATTCATATTCGTTGGAAGATTTACAAGACTGGGAAAACCGGATGCAAAAAGTTTTGGGCGATGTGCCTTTAACATATACTTGCGAACTAAAATATGACGGCGCTTCGATTAGTATTTTGTATGAAAACGGAAGATTGGTGCGGGCTGTGACACGTGGCGATGGTTTTCAAGGCGATGATGTAACAAATAATATCAAAACTATAAAAGCAGTTCCCATTCGTTTGAAAGGTGATTTTCCTGCAAAATTTGAAATTCGAGGTGAAATAATTCTTCCGTTTGCCGGATTTGAGAAAATGAATCAAGATTTAATCGAAATTGGCGAAACACCTTATTCGAATCCAAGAAATACAGCTTCCGGAAGTTTGAAATTACAAGACAGTGCTGAAGTAGCAAAACGTCCGTTAGATTGTTTACTATATTATGTTATTGGAAATAATTTACCTTTTAAAACCCAGTTTGAAGGTTTACAAAAAGCGAGAGAATGGGGATTTAAAGTACCAAATCAATCAAAATTAGTTAGTAGCCTAAGCGAAGTTTTTGAATTCATTAATTATTGGGACATTCACCGTCATAATTTGCCTTACGAAACGGATGGAGTAGTAGTAAAAGTAAACGATTTACACTATCAAGAGGAATTAGGTTATACAGCAAAATCTCCGCGTTGGGCGATGGCGTATAAGTTTAAAGCGGAACAAGTTACTACAAAATTAAATTCAATTTCTTATCAAGTTGGGCGAACTGGAGCAATAACACCCGTTGCGAATTTGGAGCCTGTTCAGTTGGCCGGAACGATTGTAAAACGTGCGTCTTTACATAATGCGGATCAGATTGAAAAATTAGATATTAGAATAGACGACACCGTTTTTGTTGAAAAAGGTGGAGAAATTATACCGAAAATTATAGGAGTTGCCGAAAGAGGAAATCAATCAGAACCTACAAGATACATTACAAATTGTCCAGAATGTCATACCGAATTAGTACGAAATGAAGGAGAAGCGAATCATTTTTGCCCTAATTTTTATGGTTGTCCACCTCAAATTATTGGAAGAATTCAGCATTTTATTACTCGAAAAGCAATGGATATTGATGGTTTAGGTGCGGAGACAGTTGCTTTGTTATATAACGCCAATTTGGTTACCAATTATGCCGATTTATATGAATTGAAGAAACAGCAAATACTTCCGTTAGAACGTATGGCTGAAAAATCGGCCGATAATTTGATTAAAGGCATCGAAAAATCGAAAGAAATTCCCTTTGAACGCGTTTTGTATGCCTTAGGTATTCGATATGTGGGCGAGACGGTAGCTAAAAAACTTGCTAAACACTATAAATCTATTGAAGCAATAGCAAAGGCAAATAGCAATGATTTAGTCTTAGTTGACGAAATTGGTGAGAAAATCGCACAAAGTGTGGTACAATTCTTTGAAAATCAAAAAAATATAATTATTATTGATAGATTAAAACAATATGGAGTTCAATTAGAATCTGGAGTTGAAGGAGAATTAGTGTCTGAAAAGTTAAAAGGTAAAACATTTGTGGTTTCAGGTGTATTTGAAATTTATTCGAGAGATGAGTTAAAAAAAGCAATTGAAGATAATGGAGGGAAGGTCGGTAGCTCTATTTCGTCAAAAACAGATTATGTAATTGCTGGAGAAAATATGGGTCCCGCTAAATTAGACAAAGCCATTCAATTAAAAATAACAATAATTTCTGAAAGTGATTTCAAACAAATGTTAGATGAATAAAAAAAACTACAATTTTAATGCTGCACTAGTTCTATTTTTCGGAGCTATTGTTTTGTATGTAATTTCTTTTTTTATTGATAGTCCCAATTTAGAATTATTCTCAAGACCTGTAATTATTCCTACGATATATTATTACTATTACGTAGCTGTTAAAGGTAAATTTAATATCTTGTTTTCAATAGCTATGTTGTGCTATTTTATTGGCGAAATACTTTTTATGATCAGTGCTCAAGACTTCTTAACAGTTGCATTGATCTTTTTTGTTATACCATATTTTATAACTACTTTTTTTTTGTACCAAGATTTTTTGTATTATTTAAAAAAGAATAAGCATCGCTTCAACATATTTTCGTTTTTGATTGCTTTTTCACTGTTGAGTTATTTGATTTATAGTGTTTTGGCTTTTGTTACAGATGCTACAAAACTAGATTTTGGCTTGTACGTACTTTTTGGATTACTATTATTTGTGATGTGTCTATTGGCTTTTTTAATTCAATTGAATTATTCAAACAGAACTATTTTATTTATGATTTTAATGGTTACGTCTTTTTTTATTTCGGATATGTTCTTTGTGTTTTCAAAAATGATGTCGGAAGTATTTGCACTAAAATTCATTAACATTGTTGGCAAACAAGTTTCTTATCTTCTGTTTGTTTTCTATTTTATTAACCGTACTAAATTCTACTTATGGAAATTAAAATAAAGGATCGTAGTGTTAATAATATGATGGCGATAATTGCTGTAGCAATTTATTTTATCTCCTTTGCTTTTTATTTGTATTTTTATAGAATTGAAAAAAATGTAGACTTGGCATTTTTGTTCAAACCCATAATCATTCCATCAATAGCTTTTGCTTATTTTTTTTTAACCAAAAATACTTTTTATTTTATAAATATATTTTTATTTTTAGTTGTCTACTTTGCAGATAATTTAATTCTTTTACAGGATCGCAGTTTATATGTTTTTTCAACATATTTATATTTAATCTCGGTCGCTATTTTATGTCATTATGTAGTGGTAGATTCAAAAATTTTTGATAAAAAACCGTTCATAAAAAAGATGTATCCCTATTTTCTTTTTATATTACTTTTAAGTGTTCTGGTTGTAAAAATTTATAATTACATCTACGAATTGCCCTTTAAAGAAGTGTATTTGATAGGATTATATGTTTTTCTTTTTTTAACACTATTAGTGCTAACTATATTCAATGTATTTATCAATAGGTCCATAGCGTCAAAATTTTTATTAGGTACTATTTTGAGTCTATTCGTTTCAGATATTTTTATTGCGGTTAATAACTATTACTTCAAAAACGATTTGTTAATCTACGTAGCCTGCATTATCGAAATTCCGGTATATTATTTTTTACTTCGCTACTTTTTAAATAGGGAAGAACACGTTATACAATAATATTTTTTCCTTGATTCTTTGTTTCTTTATCATTGGAAAAATAAAAGTCAATTCGTCCTAAATTAATCCCATAGCATCCCACTTGATTTATTAAAACTTCTTTTCCTTCAATATTTTTCTCAATAACCGGTTTGTCTAAGAACGTATGGGTGTGACCTCCAATAATTAAATCGATATTTTTTGTTTTTTTAGCCAAAGCCAAGTCTGCTATTTTATCAGGATCATTTTTATAGTTGAATCCTAAATGCGATAAACAAATTACCAAATCGCATTTTTGTTCTTCTTTAAGAATTCTACTCATATCTTGTGCTACTTCAACAGGGTCGTTGTAAACAGTTTCTTTATACATTTTTTTGTCGACCAAACCATCTAATTCAACGCCAAGACCAAATACTCCAATTTTTAGTCCACCTTTTTTAAATATTTTATAAGGTTTGACTATGTCGTGTAAAATGGTGTTTTTAAAATCATAATTGGCGGAAACAAAATCAAATTTTGCGTGAGGTAATTGGGCATAAAAACCCTCAATACCATTATCAAAATCGTGATTTCCCATCGTAGCTAAATCATAATTCATCATACTCATTAACTTGAATTCTAATTCGCCGCCATAATAATTAAAGTAGGGCGTTCCTTGAAAAATATCACCTGCATCTAATAATAGAACATTTGATTCTTCTTTGCGAATTTTGTCAATTAAAGCCGCTCTTCTAGCTGCCCCACCCATATTTGCATTTCTAGGATGATCGGCTGGGAAAGGATCAATGTGACTGTGCACGTCGTTGGTGTGCAGTATGGTGATTTTCTTTGATTCGATGGAATTAAAACTACTTAATGTCATATTAGTTAAACCTAATAAAGCAGAACTAGCAGCCGTTTTTTGGATAAAATCTCTTCTTATCATAGCTATTGGTTTAAGTTTATTCTAAAATAATTTTTTCATCCATTATTACTGGTAATGTGTCTACTTTTTTGAAATAGTCAATTAGAATATTTCGAAGTTTATAATCTAAGTCAAATTTTAGCTCACTGTCTCTAAAAAAATTCATACTATCGCCACCATTGGCCAAATAATCATTTGTAGCCACATAATAAATTCGATCATCTTCTACTTTTTTACCATTGATTTCAATGTTGGTTACCGCTAAAGTATTTTTATCAACAAATATTTTGATACCATATAAAGGATGCGGTTTCTTTTCTGTCATAAAATAATTAGCTAATTCTTTTACTTTTACACCTGTTAAGCCAACTATAATTAGCGTGTTTTCAAAAGGCATTACTTCAAAAGCAGTTCGCGTAGTAACATCTCCTTGCGGAATAATGGATCGAATTCCTCCATGATTTAGTAAACAAAAATCAATAGTTTTTTGCTCTCTTTTTTCAAAAATTGGATTTCCTAAATCGAAAACTACTTTAGCTAATAAATTTCCAATAGAAGTTTGCCACTTCCCTTTACTTTTATCTAAAGTTTCAGGAGAAAAAGCTAAAATATTGTCTAAATCTTTAGTGATATTTGCTCTGTAAGGTGCAATATATGCTTCAATTTTAGCATTTTCGTCTCCAGCATTAATAACAGCAATTTTCTTCCCTTCAACTTTGTAATTATGATAGTCGCTTGATTTACAAGAAACAATAAAACTAAATGTTAATAAAATAACAAAATAATGAAAATATGTCGTATTCTTTTTTACATTTACCATCATAATATAAGACTTAATTAATAATTTTGTCGAAGATGTAAAAGTACTATGTTTTATAAGATTTTAAAAAAGTTTTTCTTTAAAAAAAATGTTAATAATAGGTTGCAGAAGCAGGAACCAATTTTTACACATCAAAAAATCAAGACAATTGGTTTGTTAGTTGATGAAGATTATTTTTTAAACACAACGGGATTGGTTGATGAAATTTTAAAATATGGTTTCGCTAGAGAACAAATTCAGGTGCTAGTTTACAAAGATCGAATTAAGTCAAAAGAAGCTGTAAATGAACCGTTTTTAGCTTTAAGACATATCTCAATTTCAGGCGAAATTAACAAAGCAGAAGTGATTAATTTTTTAGAAATTCCTTTTGATTTATTGATTAATTATTATGAGGTTAGCAAATATAGTTTAATGCTCTTATCGATAAAATCTAAAGCTACTTTTAAAGTTGGCTTTGATTCAATTGATAAAAGAGTGAATAATTTAATTATTTCAGAAGAAGTTGATCGTTATAAAGAGTTTACTTCGGAATTATTCAAATACTTAAAAATTTTAAATAAAATATAAAAATGCAAGCATTTATTGGTACTGGTGTTGCACTTGTTACGCCATTTAAAAAAGACTTTTCTGTGGATACAGAGGCGCTAACAAAAATTGTAAATTACGTAATTGATGGTGGTGTTGAATATTTAGTTGCACTAGGGACAACGGCAGAAACAGCAACGCTTACGCAAGATGAAAAAGAATTGGTAATTGAAACGATTATTAAAGTAAATGCTGGAAGATTACCATTAGTTTTAGGGGTTGGTGGAAATAATACAATGCAAGTGGTTGAAGAACTAAAATCGAGAGATTTTTCAGCTTTTTCGGCTATTTTATCTGTTTCTCCTTATTACAACAAACCTACGCAAGAAGGAATTTATTTGCATTTTAAGGCGATTGCAGAAGCATCTCCAATTCCCGTAATTATCTACAATGTTCCAGGAAGAACAGCAAGTAATATGCTGCCTGCAACAGTTGTGAGATTGGCGAAAGATTTTAAAAATATAATTGGAATTAAAGAAGCTGCGGGAGACTTGGTACAGGCTATGAAAATAATCCAACACAAACCAGAAGGATTTTTAGTGATTTCTGGGGATGATATGATTACCTTACCGATAGTTTTAGCTGGTGGAGCAGGAGTTATTTCTGTTATTGGTGAAGGTTTTCCAAAGGAATTCTCTGAAATGGTGCGACTAGGATTGCAAAGAAAAGTAGACGAGGCATATAAAATACATTACTTACTGGCGGACAGTATTGATATGATTTTTGAGCAAGGAAATCCCGCAGGAATCAAAGAAGTATTTAAAACGCTAGCTTTATCAGAGAATATAGTTCGCTTACCTCTAGTAAATGTGAACGATGATTTAAAATCAAGGTTAGATAATTTTACCAAAAAGTTAAGTTAAAAAAATATTTTTATAGTAAGTAAATTATATCTAAATTTGCAGTTGCTTTTTTAGGTATCTATTTATGGATGTTGAAAAGTTAATAAAGTAAAAAAAAATGAATAAAATTTTTAGTTTCCTTCTTATAGCTGTGTTGTTTATTTCATGTAGTCAATATCAAAAAGCATTAAAATCTGATGATGTTGCTGTAAAAAGTGAATCGGCAAATAAAATGTATGATGCCGGAAAATATATTAAAGCAATTCGCTTATATGAACAAATTGCTCCAGCATACAAAGGAAAACCTAATGCAGAGCGTATGTTTTTTTTATATTCTAACTCACTATACAAGTCAAAACAATATTATTTAGCAGGGTATCAATTTGAAAATTTTGCTGCGACTTACCCAAAAAGTGAGAAAAGAGAAGAAGCTTCTTTTTTAGGTGCTGAGTGTTTTTACAGATTATCACCTGTTTATAGTTTAGATCAAACAGATACACAAAAAGCATTAGATAAATTACAAAGATTTATTGACACCTATCCTAATTCACAATATTTAACTCAAGCAAATGTTTATGTTAAAGAATTAAGAGAAAAACAAGAGAAGAAAGCATACGAAATTGCAAAACAATATAATTCAATCGCAGACTATAAAGGAGCTTTAAAAGCTTTGGAAAATTTTATTGCAGATTATCCGGGGACACCTTTTAAAGAAAAAGCGCTATTTTATAGATTAGATTCGGCTTACAAATTAGCAACAAACAGTGTAGATTATAAAAAGCAAGAACGTTTAACTTATGCAAAAACAGCACACAATAATTTAGTGAAGTTCAACAGCAACACGGAATACAAAGAAGAAGCTGATAAAATGTTAGCCGATATTGACAAAGAATTACAACAATTTTCTAAATAAAACTAAATCATGGATTTAAAGAAAACAAATGCTCCTGTAAACACTATTACTTATAATAAAAGTAAGTTAGAAGAGCCTACTGGGAACATTTACGAAGCGATAACTATCATGGCAAAAAGAGCTAATCAAATTAATGCCGAAATTAAAAAGGAATTAATTGAGAAATTAGAAGAATTTGCTACATATAACGATAGTTTAGAAGAGGTTTTTGAAAACAAAGAGCAAATTGAAGTTTCAAAATTTTATGAAAAATTACCAAAAGCACACGCTCTAGCAGTTCAAGAGTGGGAAGAAGGTAAAATTTACTACAGAGACTCAAAATAAAACGAATATGTCTGTTTTAAGCGGTAAAAAAATCTTACTAGGTGTTTCTGGTGGAATAGCCGCATATAAAACGGCACATTTAGTTAGATTATTCATAAAAGCAGGTGCACAAGTACAAGTGGTAATGTCGCCTGCTTCTTTGCATTTTGTAACGCCACTGACTTTAGCGACACTTTCTAAAAATCCAGTCTATGCTACTTTCTATAAAGAAGAAGAAGGAAATGGTGAATGGAATAATCATGTAGAGTTGGGACTTTGGGCAGACTTAATGCTAATAGCCCCAGCTACTGCCAATACACTTTCTAAAATGGCTAATGGGAATTGTGATAATTTACTTATTGCTACTTATTTATCTGCAAAATGCCCGGTGTATTTTGCGCCAGCAATGGATTTAGATATGTATAAACACCCTTCGACTTTAGATAGTTTTCATAAATTAAAATCTTTTGGAAACATCATAATTCCTGCAGAAAGTGGTGAATTAGCAAGTGGACTTTCGGGCGAAGGAAGAATGGCGGAACCTGAAAATATCGTATTCTTTTTAGAAAATGATATTTCAGAAAAATTACCTTTAAAAGGGAAGAAAATTTTAATTACTGCAGGGCCCACTTATGAAGCCATTGATCCAGTTCGTTTCATAGGAAATCATTCTACCGGTAAAATGGGTTTTGATATAGCCAATGAAGCAGCAAAAATGGGAGCCCAGGTAATTCTTATTTCAGGTCCAACACATTTGTCAGTAAATAACTCAGCTATCAAATTAATAAGAGTACAATCTGCAGCAGAAATGTATTTAGCTTGTCATGCGTATTTCGAATCAGTTGATGTTGTTGTAGCAGCTGCAGCAGTTGCTGATTATCATCCGAAAAATGCGGCGCAGCAGAAAATAAAAAAAAGCGAAGAAACGCTTACGATAACATTAGAGAAGACAAAAGATATTTTAGGTTCGTTAGGAGCCATTAAAAAAAATCAGTATTTAATAGGTTTTGCGTTAGAAACTGAAAATGAAATTGAGCACGCTAAGCAAAAAATTCAGAAAAAAAACTTAGATTTGATAGTTTTAAATTCATTAAATGATAAAGGAGCTGGTTTTGGGCAGCCTACAAATAAAGTTACGTTTATTGACAGAAACTTTGTCATCGAACCAATGGATTTGAAATCAAAAGAAGCTGTTGCTTTGGATATTATAAATAAAATAATTCAACATTATGACGCGTAATCTAATTCTATTTTTAGTTTTTTTGTTTACAAGTGTTAGTTTTTCTCAAGAACTACGGGCTACTGTCGCTATAAATTACGAGCAAGTAAATAATGGAAACCCCCAATTGTTTAAGAATTTAGAAAAGCAAGTTACTGAGTTTTTGAACAATACTAAATGGACTGAAAAGGAAGTAAAAGAAATAGAAAAAATTGAATGTAATTTTTTCATTAATATCACTTCTTATGGTTCAAATAATTTCGAAGCTACTTTACAAATTCAGGCTTCTCGTCCAGTTTTTAATTCAACTTTATCAACTCCGATCCTAAATACAAATGACAAAAATTTCAATTTCAGATTTATCGAATTTGAAAATATGATTTATGATGCCAACAGTTTTACTTCAAATTTAGTATCTGTAATGGCTTTTTATTCCAATTTAATCATTGGAATTGAAGGTGATTCTTTTTCGAAATTAGGAGGCTTAGAACATTTAAAAATAGCAGCTAATATTGTAACAGTTGCACAATCAAGTGGTTTTAAGGGCTGGAGCCAATCTGAAAGTGGTAACAATAATAGAAATTTCTTAATTTCAGATATGCTTTCTACAACTTATGAACCTTTTAGAACTGCAATGTATTTATATCATAGAGAAGGCCTAGATTTAATGGCTGATGATGTTAAAGCAGGAAAAGAAGGTGTGGCAAAAGCTATTGTAACATTGTCTGAAATTCAAAAATCAAGACCTAATTCGCTCTTAGTGCGAACTTTTTTCGATACAAAAGCAGATGAATTAGTTTCCATTTTCTCGGGTGGCCCCAAAATGGATATAGCACCACTAGTAGAAAATTTAAACAAGATTTCGCCTTTAAATTCCCAAAAATGGAATAAAATTAGATAATTTTTTTATTCAAATATCACTTTATGCTACTTTCACTTTCTATAAAAAATTATGCGCTTATTGAGTCGCTAGATATTGATTTTTCCAACCAGTTTTCCGTAATTACAGGAGAAACTGGTGCTGGAAAATCAATTCTTTTGGGAGCTTTGGGATTGGTTTTAGGAAATAGAGCCGACTTAACTTCGTTAAAAGATAAAGAGCAAAAATGCATAATTGAAGCTGAATTTTTACTTTCAAATTATAATTTACAAGCTTTTTTCGCGGAAAACGATTTAGATTATGAAGACAAAACCATCATTAGAAGAGAAATTTTACCGTTAGGGAAATCAAGAGCGTTTGTCAATGATAGTCCGGTTAATTTGCAAGAACTTCAGAAATTAGGAGGTTTTTTGTTGGATATTCATTCGCAAAATCAAACGCGTGAGTTAACAGAAGAAGTCTATCAATTAGAAATTTTGGACGCTGTGGCTTCCAATCAAAATACAATTATCGATTATCAAGCAGTTTTAGCGCAATTTAAAGCGAAACAACGTGAATTAAAAAAGATAATTGCCGAAAAAGAAACGCTAGAAAAGGAACACGAATATCATTCTTTCCTGCTGACAGAGCTCTTGAATGCTAATTTAGTTGAGGGCGAGCAAGAAGTTTTGGAGCAAGAATTAGAGCAATTAAGTAATGTTGAATTCATTAAGGAAAATTTTGAACGTATTTTAGCTATCGCAAGTGAAGAGCAAGTAGGTGTTTTGGTAAATTTGAAAGAAATTAAATTAGGCCTTCAAAAAAATAGTCTTTTTGCTGAAAGTTATGCAATTTTGAATGAACGTTTGAACAGTTCACTTTTAGAATTAGAAGATATTTTCGAAGAATGCAATCAAAATAACGAAAAGATTATCGTAAACCCTGAACGTTTAGAATTGGTAAATACCAAATTACAAGCGATTTATAATTTACAAAAGAAACATCAAGTCGATTCTATTAGCAAATTAATAACGATTCAAAATGAATTAGACAATAAGGTAATGAAAGTTGATGATTTGGAATTTGCAATTAAAAAAACGCAAACAGAATTACTGCAAGTTACCAAGCAAATTGATGATTTAGCAGAGACGATTTCAAAAAACCGAACGGACGCTGTGCCAAAATTGGTAGATAAGATTAAATTCATACTTTCTCAATTAGGAATGGTTGAAGCTAATTTCGAATTCAATATTGAACATACATCAAATTATTTTTCAAACGGAAAAGATGAAGCAAGTTTATTATTTTCAGCTAATAAAGGAACCGATTTAGGTTTACTGAAAAAAGTTGCTTCGGGGGGTGAGATGTCGAGAATTATGTTGGCTATTAAAGCGATTTTAGCTAATTATTCGAAGTTGCCAACGATTATTTTTGATGAAATTGATACCGGAGTTTCAGGAGAAATTGCGATTAAAATGGGCGAAATAATGAAAGAGATGAGTAAAACAATGCAAGTTTTTGCAATTACTCATTTACCGCAAATAGCTGCAAAAGGAGATTTACATTATAAAGTGGTGAAAAGAAGTCAAGGCGAAACCACAATATCTGAGTTGTTATTATTAAATCCCGAAGAGCGAATTCAGCAAATTGCAGAAATGCTTTCTGGTAAAGATGTTTCTGAATCGGCATTGCAACATGCAAAAGCTTTGTTGAATTAATAATTTGAATTACTTTTGTTTAAATTAGAAGGACAATTAAAATACAAACCAATTATATATAAGATGATTATAGAACCAAGAATGAGAGGATTTATTTGTTTGACAGCGCATCCAAAAGGCTGTGAACAAAATGTAAAAAATCAAATTGAATATGTAAAATCTAAAGGAAAAATAAACGGTCCTAAAAGAGTTTTAGTTATTGGCGCTTCAACAGGCTTTGGTTTAGCTTCTAGAATTACAGCAGCTTTTGGTTCAGATGCAGCAACAATTGGTGTCTTCTTTGAAAAAGAACCATCAGAAGGGAAAACAGCTTCACCCGGTTGGTATAATTCAGCAGCTTTTGAGAAGGAAGCCGCAAAGGCTGGTTTATACGCAAAAAGTATCAACGGTGATGCCTTTTCAAACGAAGTAAAACAACAAACAATAGATATGATTAAAGCTGATTTAGGTCAGATTGATTTAATTATTTATAGTTTGGCTTCGCCTGTGCGCCAACACCCAGTTACTGGTGTTTTACATCGTTCAACATTAAAGCCTATTGGAGCTACTTTTAGCAATAAAACCGTAGATTTTCATACAGGAAATGTTACTCAAGTTACTATTGAGCCAGCTGTACAAGAAGATATCGACAATACCGTTGTAGTTATGGGTGGAGAAGATTGGGCGATGTGGATTGATGCTTTAAAAGCAGAAAATCTATTAGCAAAAGGAGCAACTACAATCGCTTATTCTTATATAGGACCTGAAGTTACAGAAGCGGTTTACAGAAAAGGAACTATCGGAAGAGCAAAAGATCATTTAGAAGCGACAGCTTTTGAAATCACAGATAAATTAAAAGATATCAATGGAAAAGGATATGTTTCTGTGAATAAAGCTTTAGTGACTCAAGCGAGTTCAGCCATTCCTGTTATTCCCTTATATATTTCATTGTTGTATAAAATTATGAAAGCGGAAGGAATTCACGAAGGATGTATTGAGCAAATTCAACGTTTGTTTGCTGATAGATTGTATAGCGGTAATCCAATTCCAACAGATGATAAAGGAAGAATTCGTATTGATGATTGGGAAATGAGAGCAGATGTTCAAGCAAGTATTGCTAAATTATGGGGAGAATCTACAACAGAATCTTTAGTAGAATTAGGTGATTTAGCAGGTTATAAACAAGATTTCTTAAACTTATTTGGCTTCGGATTTGATGGTGTAGATTATCAATCAGATACAAATGAGATGGTTATGGTTCCAAGTATCAAATAATCAAATTTTATCTAAAATAATAGTATTTAAAACCCTGGAATTTTCAGGGTTTTTTCTTTTAATCGTTTTTTATTGCTTTTTATCGATAAAAGAACAAACTTGCTTGCATAAATATAATTTTAATCACTATATTAGCAATTGCTTAACAATTAATTATTTATTTATGAAAAAAATTACTTTATTTTTATTAACCCTATTTACCTGTTGGCAGATTGATGCACAAGTAAATGGTTATGGATTTAGCCAATCAGCAGGAACATTTACTCCAATAACAGGGGGGACAGTTTTAGCGACACCTTCGGCTGATAATGCTCAATATTCGGTAGTATTACCTACTGCATTTACTTTCAATGGAACATCTTTTACGGATGTTCGTGTAAGTTCAAACGGTTTTATAACTTTTGGAACAACTAATCCAGGAACTGCAAATTATTCACCAATTAGTTCAACAACTGCCTATGCTGGAAGTATTTCTGCTTATGGTAGAGATTTAAATTCTGTTGGTGCTGGCTCAGAGACAAGATGGCAGCAAGTAGGTAATGAAATTATTTTTCAATGGTTGAACGTTAGAAGATACAATATTTCTGGTGAACAAGCTAATTTTCAAATTAGATTAAATACTTCTAATAATGAAATAAAAGTTGTTTATGGCGTTTTTGTAGCAGGTTCAAATACAGCTTATCCACAAGTTGGATTAAGAGGAGCTACAAATGCTGATTACAACAACAGAACAGCTGTGGCTGGTACTGGAGATTGGATTAATTCAACAGCAGGTGGTAGTAATGCGTCAACTTGTTACATAAATTCTACAACATCTGCAACAATTCCGTCAAATGGTTTAACTTATACTTGGACTGCGCCTAGCTGTGTAGCTCCTGGTGGTTTTGCGGCATCTGCAATAACAACAAATTCAGCTACAATTTCTTGGAGTGCGGCAATACCAGCTCCAGCAACTGGATATGAATATTACTACTCTAATGTAAATACGGCTCCATCGGGTGCCGGGACAGCTACAACTGCTATAACAGCAAACTTAACACCATTAGCTCTAGCAACTGTATATTATGTATGGTTACGTTCAGATTGTGGAGGGACTTTTAGTGCTTGGAGTGGACCTTTTACGTTTACAACAAATTGTAATTCGATAACAGCTCTTCCTCATTCTGAAAGTTTTGATGCTGTTGCATTACCAACTTGTTGGTCAACAAGTTTGTTGACGGGTACTACAAATTGGGCGAGTGATGATACAAATGACGGTGTACCATCTCCTCATACAGGAACTAGATTCATGGGTAAATCATGGGTTGGAAATGACGATGCTTTATTAGTAAGTCCGGTATATAATTTAACAAGTTATTCTAGTGATCAAGTAAGACTTAATGTGTGGATTTACAGAAGTTCAGATGGATTAAGTACAGATAGAACTACTTTTTATGCTAATACTAATCCAAACATAACTGGAGCAACACAATTATTAGATGTTTCTTTATTATTGTCAGTAGCACCTACAGAGGCTGCTGATGGATGGTATAATTATACAGTTGTTATACCAAATACGTTTATTACATCTGGAGATTTTTATATTATTGCTAGAGGTAGAACAACTTCTTCATTTTCATCATATAGTATTGGTTTTGACGACTATTCTTTAGAACTTGTTCCTGCAACACCTCCAACATGTTCTACAATTACTGCCCCGGTAAATGCGGCTCTCAATGTAACGAACTCAAGAGTAACGTGGACAGCTAGTTTAGATGCTACTAGTTACAAAATTTTCGCTGGAACTTCGTCTGGCGCTACCGATGTTTTAAATGGAGTAAATACATTAGGATTAACTACTTATGTGGTACCAACAGATCCTGGAAGTACTTACTTCGTGAAAATTGTTCCTTTCAACGCAACGGGTGATGCAGTTGGTTGTACAGAAATTTCATTCACAACTTGTGATGCTTTAGTACCTGAGTTTATAGAAACCTTCAGTACATTTTTACCATCTTGTTGGCAAAGTGCTGATAATGGTAACTTAACAACTGGTCCTGCAACATTTGGTACTTCAGGCTGGGTTGCTGATGGTTTTGCTAATGCTGGCACAGCTGGAGCAATTCGCTATGAACTTTGGTTAGCTAGTGCTAATGATTGGGTAATTTCTCCAATAGTTAGTATTCCTGTAACTGGATATGAATTAAAATTTGACGCTGCAGCAACGCAATACTTTGCAACTACTGCACCGACAACAGCTTGGGAAGCAGATGATTTCGTCGAAGTTTTAGTTTCTACAACAGGATTCACGAACTGGACAGTATTATATACTTACAACAATACAAACGTTCCTGCTCCTACGGGAACAGCTAACGTTATTGATTTAGATGCTTATGCAGGACAAGATGTTCGTTTTGCTTTTAGAGCAGTTGAAGGTGCTACTGATGGTAGTGCAGATATTGATTTCTTTATAGATAATTTTGAAGTAAGATTAACACCTTCTTCAGTTCCTGTTTGCGCTACAAATATCGTAGCAACACCAAATGCAACTTGTGGTAATTTTGCTAATACAATTACTTGGAACGCTGTTTCAGGTGCAGATGGTTATAGAGTTACAGTTGGAGCTACTTCGGGAGGAACAACTATTGCAAATAACGTAAACATCGGCAATACTACAACTTACTCATTTGTTGGAAATGTAGGAACAACATATTATTACACTATTGTTCCTTTTAACGCTGCAGGATCAGCAGTTGGATGTACAGAAAATTCATTTGCTACTGTAGCAACGAGTTGTTATTGTCCATCCACGCCAACTTCTGTAGATGGTTTAGGTATAACAGGCGTACAAATTGGATCAACTACTGTTACAAATACAGTTAGTTCATCACCAGTTTATAGTAACAATACTACACCGATAGATATGTTCCAAGGAATAAGTAATAACGTTCAAGTTTCATTTGATACAGATTATGGATACAGTTATCATGTAGTTATTTGGGTAGATGCAAATGATAATTACACTTTTGAACCATCTGAAATTGTTTATACGGGTGTAAGTCTTGATGACCCTACAACTACTTTAAACGCTTCATTTGTGATGCCTTTGGCTACACCACTTGGAAATCACAGAATGAGAATTGTTGCAACATACGATCAACAAATTCCATCAAATCCTTGTTACGGCGCATTTTATGGAGAAACAGTAGATTTCATTGTAAATGTAGTCGCAACTGCTTCAACTGATTCATTTGATAATGCACGTTTTGTTGCATATCCAAACCCAGTTAAAGATGTCCTTAATTTATCTTATACTTCTGAAATTTCTACTGTTAGAGTACTTAATTTATTAGGTCAAGAAGTAGTTTCAAAAGCAGTAAACGCAACTTCTACTCAAGTTGATATGTCTCAATTAAGTGCTGGAACATACATTGTAAATGTAACAGTAGGTGATTCAATAAAATCAATTAAAGTAATTAAACAATAAATAGATTTTAATCTTTTATAAATTAAAGTCCCACTTCGGTGGGACTTTTTTATTTGTACTATATTTGTAAAAAAATAATAACTATGTATTTTTCTTTTATAATCCCTGTTTACAACAGACCAGATGAAATTGATGAACTCTTAGAAAGTTTATCAAAATTGAAATCAGAAGTACCGTTTGAAGTGGTCGTAGTGGAAGATGGTTCCAACATAACTTGTGAACATATCTTTGAAAAATATAATTCAAAACTTAGCATAACTTATTTTTTTAAACCAAACTCTGGTCCAGGAGATTCACGTAATTACGGAATGCAACGGGCTAAAGGTGATTATTTTATCATTTTAGATTCGGATTGTATTGTACCGGAAGATTATTTATTGCACGTTACCCAAAGCTTAAATAGCGATTATGTGGATTGTTTTGGTGGACCCGATGCCGCACTATCTTCTTTTTCAGATATTCAAAAAGCTATAAATTTCACAATGACTTCTTTTCTAACAACGGGTGGGATTAGAGGCGGAAGTGAAAAAGTAGGTAAATTTCAACCGCGTAGTTTTAATATGGGTTTATCTAAAAAAGCTTTTGAAAGTTCTAAAGGTTTTGGCAATATTCATCCGGGCGAAGATCCTGATTTATCAATTCGATTATGGAATTTAGGCTTCCAAACCAAATTAATTAAAGACGCTTTTGTATATCATAAAAGAAGAATTAGTTGGGAAAAATTTCAAATCCAAGTGAATAAATTTGGAAAAGCACGACCAATTTTAAATTCGTGGTATCCTGAATTTTCAAAAATAACTTTTTGGTTTCCGAGTTTATTTTTAATCGGATTTATTTTTGCAGTAATTTTAAGTTTATTTCAGTTTCCTTATTTCTTAGGTATGTATTTCTTGTATTTTGTATTGTTATTTATTACATCTTTAATCACCAATAAAAGTTTTAAAATAGCGTTATATTCTGTATGTGCTGCTTTGATTCAGTTTTATGGTTACGGAAAGGGATTTTTACTTTCTTTTTATAAGATTTTCATTTTAAAACAAAAACCACAAGAAGCATTTCCTGAATTGTTTTTTAAAAAGTAACTATGACAAGAATCATTGGTTTAACTGGCGGAATTGGTAGCGGAAAATCAACTGTAGCAAGTTATATTGCTTCAAAAGGTATTCCTGTTTATATTGCTGATGAGGAAGCCAGGAAACTAATGGATTCGAAAGTTATGATTAATAAAATTCAAGCTATTTTCGAGGAATCTATTTTAACTAAAGAAGGGAATTTAGACCGAAAAAAAATAGGAAATATTGTTTTTAGTCAACCAGAAAAATTAGCACAATTAAATGCAATCGTTCATCCGGAAGTAAAAAAACACTTCGAAAAGTGGGTTAAAAAGCATAAAAATCAATCTTTTGTTGTTAAAGAAGTTGCAATTTTGTTTGAAACAGGTGGTCATTTAGCTTGTGATAAAGTAATAATGATAACTGCTCCACAAGAAATTCGAATTGAAAGAGCAATGAAACGCGATAATATCGCTAGAGAAAGTGTTTTAAATCGTATTGAAAACCAACTTCCCGAAGCAGAAAAGATAAAATTGAGTGATTTTGTGGTCCATAATATGGATCTTCAGAGTACGTTTACCCAAATCGACCAAATTCTTAAAATATTAGCAAAAACATAAAATAACCTTTTTATGTTAATCTTTGGTTAATGTATTTTAACAACAAATGTTAAAATGTTAAATTTGTGTCGATGAATAAGTCAAGATTTAGATTATTAGTTTTTTTAATGAGTTTGTCATTAATAGGAATCTTTGTTGTTCAATTGTATTGGATCACAACTTCGTTGACCAAAAATGAAGAAGAGTTCAAACATCACGTACAACAAGTTCTTGGAAATGTTTCAAGCATAATCAAAGAAAAAGAGTTGGTTTCGTTTTATAAACAATATGATAAAATTATTGACAGTACTGGAGCCGTTCCCAAAGAAGAAGATTTAAAAGAGATTTATTTTTATGAACGCGATAAAAGAACGAATGAAACTATCATTTATTCTAATACCCTTGTGGCTGAAAATTATGGCATTACAGGTTCGTTCTTTGATAAAAATGCCGGTTCCACAAGTTTTGATAAAGTAGTTTCAAAACGAAAAACTGAGATTTATAACGGAAGTTCTATCAATGATGGAAGTTTTAGTATGAATGCACAACCTGATGTTACGATTAGAAAGTCGGGAAGTTTATCAAGTTTAGATAAAGTCAATTTTGAAGTAGCTTTTAAAGATATTGTGGCCCAAAAGTCTCTTCAAAAACGAATTTCTAATAAAGACTTACAAGAATTATTACATTCGGAATTAAAGAAATATGGTGTAAAAACACCTTTTGAATTCGGAATTTATAGTAACGGATTAGCAACGAAAATTCGCTCAGATAAATTCAAATATAACAAAGAAACAACCTACGGAATTCCTATTTTTCAGGACAATGAAGGAATGTCGAAATATCAACTTTTAGTGATGTTTCCTCAAAAAGATAAGTTTGTTTTTTCATCCTTGATTGGCATTACGAGTTTGTCATTATTATTTACGTTGGTAATTGTTTTGACTTATTCGAGTGCTTTGAATCAGCTAATTAAGCAAAAACAGATTTCGGAAATCAAAACAGATTTCATCAACAATATGACGCACGAGTTTAAAACGCCTATTGCTACTATTAATTTAGCTTTAGATGCGATTAAAAATCCAAAAATTATTGATGATAAAGAAAAAGTGCAGCGTTATCTTCAAATGATTAAAGAAGAAAATAAGCGGATGCACGCGCAAGTTGAAAACGTTCTGAGGATATCTAAATTGGAAAAAAATGAATTAGATATCGAAAAAGAACCTAGAGATGTTACGGAAATTATTGAAGATGCAATTGATCACGTAGGTTTGATTGTTGAAGATAGAGGAGGAATAATTCATACGCATTTTAATGCAAAAAGAAATACAATTTTATTAAACGATGTTCATTTTACGAATGTTTTAGTGAATGTTTTAGATAATGCAATAAAGTATTCACCAGAAGCACCAATTATTGATGTTTATACAGAAAATATAAAGGATTTTATCCTAATTAAAATACAAGATCAAGGAGCCGGAATGAGCAAATTAGTACTTAAAAAGGTATTTGAGAAATTTTTCAGAGAACACACAGGCGATTTACATAATGTTAAAGGTCACGGTTTAGGATTGGCATACGTGAAGCAAATCGTCGAGGATCACAACGGGCAAATTTATGCAGAAAGTGAAAAAGGCAAAGGCAGCACCTTTATTATTAAAATGCCATTAATTAATTAAAAGAACATATACACATAATTACTATGGAAGGAAAGAAAATTTTACTAGTAGAAGATGATCCAAATTTTGGAGCTGTTTTAAAAGATTATTTATCAATCAACGATTTCGATGTCACTTTGGCAAAAAATGGAATGGAAGGATTTGAAAAATTTAAGAAAGACACTTTTGATTTATGTATTTTAGATGTGATGATGCCTTATAAGGACGGGTATACTTTAGCAAGAGAAATTCGTGAAAAAAACCAAGAAGTGCCTATTATTTTCTTAACTGCAAAAACATTGAAAGAAGATGTTTTAAAAGGGTATAAAGTAGGTGCAGATGACTATTTAAATAAGCCATTTGATTCAGAAGTTTTATTGATGAAAATCAAAGCAATTATTCAAAGAAAAGCTTCAGAAGTTAAACCTGATACAAATCAATTTGAATTTGAAATTGGTGGTTTCCATTTGAATTCTAAATTGAGATTTTTGACTTTTCCTGGTCATGAACCTATTAAGTTGTCGCCAAAAGAATGTGAGTTATTGAAAATGTTAGCATTGCACGAAAATGATTTAATGCCAAGAGAATTAGCATTAACTAAAATTTGGAGAGATGACAACTATTTCACTTCACGAAGTATGGATGTTTACATCGCTAAATTAAGAAAATTCTTAAAATTAGATGAAAATGTTGAAATCTTAAACATTCACGGTGAAGGTTTTAGATTAGTCATCAAAAAATAAATAACAGGAAGCTCTGAGAAATCAGGGCTTTTTTTATTCATTTAATTCTAAGGCAAAACAAACTTTATCTGCTTTAGAAATAATAATAGTTTGCTCTTTTTGAGCAATTGTAACTTCATCGTTTAAAGATAATTCCCTCAAGAAATTCATTTCGAATCCTTTTATTTTTTGCCTTAAAATATATTTTGAATCCAAAGCATTTAAACACCATTCTAGATATTTTACGCTATTAGCATGATTTACAATGTCAATGTCTGAAAGTTGTACTTTATAGTTTTTCAGAACGTCAAAATCTAAAGTAATATTAATTTTTTGTACTTCGTGTGAAGTTCCGCTTTGAGAAGGATATTTTTCAAAATGCTCGTGAGATAATGCTAAATTTTCAGGTCTTCTCGCATTAGTATTTATAACGGCCCAAGAAGTTTCACAACCTGCTAATTTTTCTTCACCGCGGTACAATTCTAAACAACGAGTCGAACGCGAATTTTCTAAGGTTTTAATCCACGTTTTTACGGTAACTTTTTCTTTCCATTTCGGAAGTGAAATAATTTCCAAACGCATTTTACTCATCACCCAAGCTTGATGATGTTCTTGCATATCACTAAAGCTTATTCCGCCCAAATCTGCGTGTAAACCGGCTGTAATCTGCAAAATATTACACAATTCGGTATATTTTAGAAGTCCCGTTTGATAACATTGTAAAAAATTGATTTCGTATTCTTGTTCTAAAACAGAAGTAAAGTGCGGAGAAATAGGCATAAATGTTAAATTTAGAATTTAGAATTTAGAATTTTTGATTCTATTTCTTTTATAATTTCATTTTTGTTTGCTAAATAGTTAAACCATTTCACATTTTCTACTCTTTTAAACCAAGTAATTTGGCGCTTAGCAAAGCGTCTGGTGTTCATTTTAATTTGTTCTAAAGCAAAATCTAAAGTAGTGTTTCCGTCGAAATAATCAAATAATTCGCGATAACCAACAGTTTGTAGCGCGTTCAAATCTTTGTTTGGATAAAGTGTTTCCGCTTCTTCCAAAAGTCCGTCATTTAGCATTAAGTCTACACGCTGATTAATTCTATTATACATTATTTCCCGATCTGTTTCCAAACCAATCACAATAGGAGTGAAGTTTCTGATATTTTTTCGTTTTCCAATAAAACTCGAATAGGGTGTTCCACTTCCCAAACATACTTCTACGAAACGTTTCATCCGTTGCGGATTTTGTAAAGTTTGCGGATTTTCTAATGTAAGTTTTTGGTAATAGTCCGAATCTAATTTTTGTAACTCTTCTTGTAAATAGACGATTCCTAAAGTTTCAAATTGGTGATTTATTGTTTCTCTCACCAAAGGATCAATTTCGGGGAATTCGTCAAAGCCTTTTAAAACGGCATCAACGTATAATCCAGAACCACCAACCATAATTTGAACCTTATTTTTAGCAAATAATTCGTCTAATTTGGCTAAAGCATCTTGTTCGAAATCACCAACTGAATAACTTTCAAAAATAGATTTGTTTTGAATAAAATGATGAGAAGCCGAAGCTAATTCTTCTGCATTTGGAACTGCCGTCCCAATTTTCATTTCTTTAAAAAATTGACGGCTATCGCATGAGATAATGTCGCAACCAAAATGTTCAGCCAAAGTAATGCTTAAAGCTGTTTTTCCAATGGCGGTCGGACCTATGATTGTAATTAAATAATTCATTTTATAATTTAGAGCCACATTTTCGACAGAAAACGGAATGTTTTAAATGCTTCCTATTATTACAATTAGAGCAAGTAATTTTATCGCCTTTATTATCTTTTAAGGAATTTTTTGCCATTTCAGCGGTCACAATTCCTGTAGGAACTGCAATTACACCATATCCAAGAATCATTACGAATGAGGCAATAAATTGGCCAAGTGGCGTAATGGGTGTAATATCACCAAAACCAACAGTTGTTAAAGTAACAATACACCAATAAATAGAAACTGGGATACTCGTAAATCCTGCCGCTTCGCCTTCCACAACATACATTACAGAACCTATAATGATACAGCTAATAAGCATAAAATACATAAACACTAAAATTCGACCGCGACTAGCAATGATGGAATCTCGTAAATGCGTTGATTGATTTGAAAATTGTGGATGATTTAAAATTTTAAACAATCGCAATAAGCGTAAGGCTCTAATGACTGAAAAAACACTTGAACCTGCCACAAAAAAGGTTAGATACATTGGTAGAATAGCAATTAAATCTATTATTCCATAAAAACTTAAAATGTATGTCTGCGGTTTTTTTAGTGTAATAATTCGTAAAACATATTCGATCGTAAAAAAAATAGTAATAATCCACTCTGCTATAATTATGAATGTGTGATATTTTGCATCAAAACCTTTAATGGTCTCTAACATTACCAATATTACACTCAGTAATATTAAGCCTAATAAAATTAAATCAAAAAGACGACCAGCAACGGTGTTAGTGCCGTAAATAATAATAAACGTTCGCTGCTTAAATAGTTCGAATTTTGATTTGATATTATCCCTCATGCTAACAAAGTTACATAATTAAAAAGTAATAATTTTATGCATCTTGTTTTTGCGTAAATAGGACTGGATGATTGTCTTTACATCACGATTGTGCTGCATTGGAATGATGATATTTTTAAGAATATCAATGTTAGTCACTTGATAATTTAATTCGTAAAAGCAATAGCCTTTATACACGCCATTTTCAATCAATATGGCTGATCGTTCATCAAAAGCTCTTCCTTTATCTATAACAATCATATTGTTTTTGTCAAAAGAATTTTTATTAATGAATTCTAAAACACGATCGTTGTATGCTGAAGCTGCTTCTTTCCCTATGCAAGCGCCTTTACATTCGTTGATTTTGTATTGAAAACAGTCATTTTTAGTATCGTATAAGCCATTTATTTTCTGGCATAAATTATACTTTTCAGTAATTTTGAAAAGCAAATTTTTTCCTTCTTGTAACGACGTAAATGAAGTGATTTCTTTTTTACGACCATCTGATTTTTCAATGCTTAGCGCGATGTAACCTGCTTCTGTTTTATGTTGATATAACGCATATAAAAAAATACTTTTGCGTTGGGCTCTATTGTAAATTGGTTTGTTTACTTTGATTTCTTCGCTTTCTTTTAGAAGTGCAATTAATTCGCTACCCGTTTCTTCAAAAGTTACAGCATAGACATCACGTTGTATTTTTTTACTTTTGCTAGAAGTTCCTGTAAAATGTTGATTGACTCGCTTCTTGATATTATTACTTTTTCCAATATAAATCAAATCACCTTTTTCATTGTGAATGTAGTAAATGCCTGTTTTAGAAGGTAAACTTTCAACAATGTCTAATAATTTTGGAGACATTCCTGACTTGATTTCCGTTTTGATGAAACTTTTTACAATTTCTTTTTCAACGTCTTTAGAAAGTAATAGTTTGAATAATTTCACGGTTGCCATCGCATCGCCATTCGCTCTGTGACGATCAGCCATAGGAATTCCTAAAGCACGAACCAATTTTCCTAAACTATAAGATTCTTGTTCAGGAATTAGTTTTTTTGATAATTCAACAGTACAAAGCGTTTGTTTCTTGAAGTCGAAACCCAATCGTCTAAATTCTGTTTTTAAAATTCGGTAATCAAATGAAGCGTTGTGCGCAACGATAACACATCCTTCCGTCATTTCGATTATCCTTTTGGCTACTTCATAAAATTTTGGTGCACTCCGAAGCATAGCATTATTGATACCAGTCAATTTTACTACAAATGGTTGTATTGGCTTTTCGGGATTCACTAAACTGATGAATTGATCCACTACTTCGTGACCATCAAATTTATAAATGGCGATTTCGGTAATACCTTCTTCGTTAAATTGGCCTCCTGTGGTTTCTATGTCGAGTATTGCGTACAAATTCTAAGTATTCAGTGTTCAGTTGTTAGTGTTCAGTTTTTTATTTTCTTCTTCGGAAAATTAATTTCTTGTTCCAAAGATACTACTTCCTATGCGAACCATTGTACTTCCGCACGAAATTGCTAGTTGATAATCGCCAGACATTCCCATGGATAATGTAGAGACGCAATTAATCGCGTCTTTACTATTAATGGTGTCAAAAACAGTTTTCAAATGTTTGAATTCTTTTTCTATCTGATTTTGATTTTCTGTAAATGTTGCCATACCCATTAAACCAACGATATTTATATTTTCAAACGAACTTTTGTCATTCTGAACTTGTTGTAAAAGCTCATTTAATTCCTTTTCATCCAAGCCAAATTTGCTTTCTTCTTCCGCAATATAAATTTGCAATAAAACGTCAATTACACGATTGTGTTTTTTGGCTTGTTTATTAATTTCCTGCAACAATTTCAAACTATCAACACCGTGAATCAAACTCACATATTCCGCCATAAATTTGACTTTGTTGGTTTGTACGTGACCAATCATATGCCATTGAATATCTTTTGGCATCACTTCCCATTTCTCCGTCATTTCTTGGATCTTATTTTCTCCAAAAATACGTTGACCCGCTTCATAAGCTTCCATTAAATCGGCCACAGGTTTGGTTTTAGAAACTGCAACAAGTGTAACATGTGATGGAAGAGAAGCTTTTATTTTAGTAAGGTTGTTTGAGATTGACATTAAGTTGTTGTTTTTTGAACTCAAATTTTTTTAAATTTTATTAATTTCTAAAATCTGTGTTTCTATTTTTTTAAAGGAATTTATAGTTCATACACCACTAATCCACTTCTGAATTTAGGTTCAATATACGTACTTTTTGGTGGCATTATTAAATTATTATCGGCTAAAGCTTTAATTTCCTTAATATCAGAAGGATAGAGCATAAAGCCCACTTCAAATTCTCCTTCGTCAATTAATTCCTTAATCACTGCAATGGATTGCTTTCCCGGAATGTAATCAATGCGTTCGTCATTGCGTAAATCTTCAATTCCTAGCAAAGGATTTAAAACTTTATCATATAAAATTTGGGCATCTAAACTATCTAAAATTGAGATTTGATTATGGCTTTCTTGTTTATAAAATAAAGCATAAAAACTGCCGTCTAAATACATTCCAAATTCGTATTTATTTTGGGGTTTCCACAATTCCTGATCTTTATCTTCTATTTTGAAATGTTCCGATAGTTTTTTAAGGAATTCATCTTTCGTCAAGCCATCCAAATCCCGAATTAATCGGTTGAATTCGTATATTTTAACGTTGCTTTCGGCAATTAAAAAACTCATAAAATAATTTAAGTTTTTATTACTCAAATGCTTGTCTTGTTCGTATAATAATTCGGCCGAAGCCGAGCGATGATGGCCATCTGCAATATATAAATTCGGAATTTTTTCAAAATGTTCCTGTAAAAAATCGATTTCACTTTGCGTATCAATTTTCCAAAGCGTGTGTTTTTCCTTAGTTGTGGTCGAAAATTCGTATATCGCTTCACTATTTTTTCGCAATGAAATGAAAGTATTAATTTCCACACTATCCGGATAAGTAATTAAAACCGGTTCTGTATTAAAATGCGTTTGATGCAAATAATCTTTGAACAATTCCACCCGATATTGCAACGTATCTTCGTGCTTTTTAATTACGTTATTTTGGTAATCTTCTACCGAAGTTCCAGCGATAATTCCAGTAAAAGTTTGACCTTTCGACTGAATTTCGTACAGATAAAAAACAGGATCTTCTTCTGAAAACAATATTTTTTCTTGCTTAAAATCTTGGTATTTATGAGCTACACCTTTAAAACGCTTGTCCAACGTAATTTTTTGAGCATTGGCATAAGCCGGATGAATCACGTGCAAAAACGAATACGGATTATAATCCAACCAAGAGGCAAGCTCCGCCGAACTATAATCGTCATAGGTTCTGCAAGTCACCAAAGCCACTTTATCCGCTACCGGACGAACCGCCTTAAAAGGAATTATTTTTGCCATACTTTCTAGTGTTCAGTTTTCAGTCGCAGTTTTCAGTTTGATACTGCGACTGGAAACTAAAACTACTTACTTTATAAATTGTTTTGAAACTTTCTCTGCTTTTTTACTTTCAGCATAATCATAGAAACCTTCACCAGATTTTACGCCTAACTTTCCAGCCATTACCATATTGACTAATAAAGGACAAGGTGCATATTTTGGATTTTTAAAACCGTCATACATCACGTTTAAAATTGATAAACAAACGTCAAGTCCAATAAAATCAGCTAATTGTAAAGGTCCCATTGGATGAGCCATTCCTAATTTCATTACCGTATCAATTTCTTGAACTCCCGCAACTCCGTTGTATAAAGTTTCAATCGATTCATTAATCATCGGCATCAAAATACGATTTGCTACAAATCCAGGATAATCGTTAACTTCTGTTGGTGTTTTACCTAATTTAGTCGATAAATCCATAATAATTTTAGTCACTTCATCCGAAGTTGAATAGCCACGAATGATTTCAACTAATTTCATAATTGGCACTGGATTCATAAAATGCATTCCAATTACGCGTTCTGGATGAACCACTTGTGCTGCAATTTGCGTAATAGAAATTGAAGAAGTATTTGAAGCTAAAATTACATTATGGTCACAAACATCGCTCAATTGCTTGAAGATAGTCATTTTTAAACCCACATTTTCAGTTGCTGCTTCAACTACTAAATCACAACCTACAACACCATCTTTGATATCAGTGTAAGTAATGATGTTTCCAATTGTTTTGTATTTATCGTCCTCTGTGATTGTTCCTTTTGTAACCATTCGGTCTAGGTTATTAGCAATAGTTGCCATTCCTTTTTCTAGTGATTTTTCTGAAATATCAATTAATTTTACGGTAAATCCGCTTTGTGCAAACGTATGAGCAATTCCGTTACCCATCGTTCCTGCTCCAATTACAGCTATTTGTTTCATTCTAAATTGTATTTTATTATTTTAAGTTTTCTTAAATCTTAATTGTTATTTTCTTTTCATTGATTCGATAATCATATAAGCCACTCGCAAAGCTTCGGTTCCGTCTTCTAAAGTTACGATTGGCGTGGTGTTATTATTGATTGCGTCTGCAAATGATTCTAATTCGTCTAAAATTGCGTTGTTTGCTTGTACATTTGGATTATCAAAGTAGATTTGTTTTTTCTCGCCTTCTGCATTTTGTAAAATCATATCGAAATCACCTGGGACTTCTGGTGCTTCTTTCATTTTTACGACTTCACAAATTTTATCTAAGTAATCTACAGAAATATAAGCGTCTTTTTGAAAGAAACGTGATTTACGCATATTTTTCATTGAAATTCTACTCGAAGTTACATTAGCAACACAACCGTTTTCGAATTCTATTCGAGCATTTGCAATATCTGGCGATTGGCTTAACACCGAAACACCACTAGCGTGAACCGATTTTACTTTCGATTTTACAACACTTAAAATAGCATCGATATCGTGAATCATCAAATCTAAAACTACGGGAACATCTGTACCACGCGGATTAAATTCGGCCAAACGATGCGTTTCAATGAACATTGGATTTTTAATTTGATCTTTCACAGCGGTAAAAGCAGGATTAAAACGTTCTACGTGTCCAACCTGACCTTTTACGTTGTATTTATTAGCTAAAGCTATGATTTCTTCGGCTTCTTCAACTGTATTTGAAATTGGCTTTTCAATAAAAAGATGTTTTCCAGCTTCGATAACTTGTTTGGCACAATCAAAATGTTGCATCGTTGGCGTAACAATATCTACAACATCAACTGCAGCAATCAAATCTGCAATTGAGTCAAATTTTTTATAACCAAATTCAGTCGCAACTTTATTTGCATTCGCTTCAAAAGCATCGTAAAAACCAACTAATTCATATTTATCAGATTGATTTAACAAGCGTAAATGTATTTTTCCAAGATGACCAGCACCTAAAACTCCAACTTTTAGCATATGAAAGTATTTTCAACAAAAATACATATTTGTTTATTGTTTTCCGTTTATATAAGGAGTTTTTTTCGGATTTTACAATTTGTTTATTGCAATTTAAAGGCTAATTTTGACAAAAATAATTTATACTAAAATTGAAAGATACGAATAAGCATAAAGGACTTCGAAATCAATTGGTCAAACAGTTGCAAGACAAAGGAATTACTGATAAAAGCGTGTTAAATGCTATTGCAGAAATTCCGCGTCATCTGTTTTTGAATTCTAGTTTCGAAGATTTTGCCTATCAAGACAAAGCGTTTCCTATTGGTGCAGATCAAACGATTTCGCAACCTTATACTGTAGCTTTTCAATCGCAATTGTTAGAAGTTCAAAAAGAGCATAAAATTTTAGAAATTGGAACAGGAAGTGGCTATCAAACCGCTGTTTTGTGTAAAATGGGAGCGAATGTCTATTCAATTGAAAGACAAAATGAATTGTTTAAAAAAACATCAAGATTGTTGCCAAATATGGGCATTCGACCTAAGAAATTAATATTTGGAGATGGTTATAAAGGATTGGAAGTTGATGCTCCTTTTGATAGTATTATTGTAACTGCTGGAGCTCCTTTTATTCCGCAACCTTTGATGGCTCAATTGAAAATAGGAGGAAGGTTGGTTATTCCTGTAGGTGAAAAAGAGCAGATTATGACGTTGTTAATCCGCAAAAATGAAACCCAATTTGAAAAACACGAATATGGCGATTTCAAATTTGTACCGCTTTTAGAGAATAAAAACTAGTTACTTCAAACCGGTTAATTTTTGTTTTAAAGCTTCAATTTCATCTAAAATTTCGGCAATTTTATGATCTTGATTTTCTTTTACCACCTCAATTCCTTTTTCCTGAAGTATTTGGCTAATCGCTTGAATAGCAAATTGATTGAAATCTAAATTGTTTAATAATTTTGATTTATACCAAGCGACCAAAAGTGTTGGAAGTTCAATTTCTAAGACAAAAGCAATCGTCTGAATTTGTTTTTTAGTCGGAATTCGAAAACCATTTTCAAATTTACTAACCAATGCTTGATCAATTTTTATCAATTCGGCCAGTTTTCGGGTTGAAAATCCTTTAGCAATGCGAGCTTGTTTTAGAATTTCTTTCATACTAACTAGTATTAGAAATTTTTCTTAATTCTAGCTATATCTCTTTTAGTATCTTGTTCCTTGAGTGATTCTCGTTTGTCGTAATTCTTTTTACCTCTACATAAAGCAATGTCTAATTTTGCCATACCTTTTTCATTGGTAAACAGACGAAGTGGCACAATCGTTAATCCTTTATTGTCCGAATCCTTGAACAATTTTTTCAACTCCTTTTTATTTAAAAGCAGTTTTCGCTCACTTTTTGCTCGGTGATTGTATTGATGGCCAAATAAATACTCTTCAATCGTAGAATTGATTACGAATAATTCACCATCGTGAAATTCGCAGAAACTTTCAGCAATAGAAGCTTTTCCTAACCGGATCGACTTTATTTCTGTTCCTGTTAAAACAATTCCAGCCGTGTATTTATCGAGAATTTCATAATCGAATTTGGCTCTTTTATTGAGTATGTTTATTGTTTTTAGCATTTGACAAATGTAAAGGAAATATCTAGGATTTTAAAGTTAAATCTACAAATTAATAATTTTGATTCTATGATTTATATCAGTTTTTTGCATAAAGAAGGATACTACATTTGTCCTATAATTTAAAAGAAATTAAAAATGAAAAAAGTAGTTTTTGCAATTATGGCAATTTCATTAATGGCTGTAAACTTCGTTAATGCACAAAATTCAAACGATTTTAAAAAATGGCAAGTTAGAGTAAGAGGAGTTGGTGTTGTTACACCAGATCAGAGTGCTAAAATTGGAATTATCGGTGGCGATGTTCAAATTTCGGATACTTTTATTCCAGAATTAGATTTTACGTATTTCTTCACAGAGCATTTTGCTGCAGAATTAATTTTGGGAACAGCTAAACACGATGTAAAAGCAATAAATACTGTTGCTGGAGATATCGATTTAGGAAGTGCGTGGTTATTACCTCCAACATTAACAGCACAATATCACTTTTATGTATCAGACAAAAAAATAGTGAAACCTTATATTGGTGCAGGTGTTAATTATACTTTATTTTACAATGTAAAATCGGGAGCAGTTGCAGATGTTAAATATGAAAACTCTTTAGGATATGCTGCACAAGCGGGTATTGACTTAAATCTAACAGATTCATTTTTCATAAATATCGATGCGAAACGTTTGTTTTTGAAAACGGATGTTACGGTTGATGCAACTAATTTAGTAGCAGGTTTGGTAGTTCCAGCGGAAGTAACGATTGATCCTTGGTTATTTGGAATTGGCGTTGGAATGAGATTCTAATTCTAATTTAAAAAATAAAATTGAAAGAAGAGATTGTTTTTACAGTCTCTTCTTTTTTTTGGTCTACAAATTGAAGATATGTACAAATAAAAAATTAAGAATAAATTTAGTTAACAAAATCTCTTTGTTTTACTTTTTTTACTAATTTTATAAAGATAACCTAACGAATTAAAATATGACTACAGAATATCAATTGATAGATAAAGAAGCTGTGAAAGATTTACATTTTCCGACAGCAGAAGTTTTAACAGAAAAAGCTGCTATGTTGCAACGTATGAATGATTTAGACCGAGCATTATCTCTAGGGAATTTAGAGCACGGAAAGATTAAGATCTTTTTTGAAGATGATATTTCTAAAAAAGCTATCGAAACTACGATTTGGGGTGTTACAGATAATCGTGTTATTTTAAAACAAGGTTTGGTTATTCCTGTAAATAGAATTTACAAAATAGTTTAAATTAAATTATTATTTTAAAACGTATAAAAAAAACACTTGCTGAAATCTATTTGCAAGTGTTTTTTTTGTTTTACTAGGATAAGATTAAGTAGTATTCAAAAGGAATTGATACCATTCTAATTTCTAGTCTTCTGCTATTCCTTTCCAATTTCTTATTATTCTAGCCAAGAAAAATAAAACTACGACAGAAAAAATAAAGTTTAAAGAGATCATATTTACTTGATTTTCTCGGAGCCAATCATAAAAAGGTGTTTCATAATAAGCATATTGATCTAATTGGTAATAATTGGGTTTGTTTGCTTCAATAAGTAAAAAATAAACAAGTGGAATAATACAACTAAAAGACCAAAGCACAATGTTAAGAGCAATTTTACTTAGTTTTAAGCTTTTCCTACGGAAATAAATGAAAAAGAAGTAAAATAGAATCCCAAGAATAGTGGCTAATATTAAGTACAAATATAAAACTCCATAACTAAAAATAGCAGTAATTATTCCTATAAATAAATTAATAATTCCTACTACGACAAGAGCAATTAGCCAGCTTTTCCCTGAAGTTACTCTAAAAGAGAAAATTAATAGTGATAGGCCTAAAGCCCCAAATAAAAATCCTAAGAATAATTCAATTTCAATAAAAGAATCAGTGTGTGCTTGAGAAACAATATCATATTTATCTTTCAATACATCTTGTTGGATGTAATATTTTGAGTAAGTATCTTGATCATTATTTGGCGTTTCAGCGGTCTTGTAATTATATGAGTTGTTGTAATCTGCTTCATACTCGTTCAAATAAGGTTTAATTAAAAGATATTTCTTAAAATCTGGAGCATTATAAGTGATTTCAAACCATCTATTTTCATCTAAATTAGTTGCTAGTTTATGTTCTCGAATTAATTTTAGGTAATCAGCCATCAATTTTTTTATTTCAACTTCATTGTTGGACGCTAACCAAGTATTTATTTGTATCTTATTCAGTGAATCTTGTTCCCGTAAAATTATCGAGAATTCAAAAATATTTCGATTTAACAAAGAATATTGATCATAATTTTTATCATTAAAAATAATATAATCCTTATATAAATTTTGTTCAACTGCTTCAACTACAGTCGCTGCTTCAATTACTGCTGCTTCTGCTGCTTCATTATCTTCTAAAACTGGGTGTCGATCTATTATATTTCCATTACTATCAATTAAGCCAGAAGCCAAAGAATCTATCTCGGTTTCCGCATAGCTTGCATCAATGAAAATAGATGCGGTACTAATTGTTTTACAGCGTTTAGCAGTTTCAGCGAAGGAATAATAACTTTTTTGATGCAATTGTTTTCCTACTTTAAAAGGAATGAAAAAGCCAGTTAATAAAAAGCAAATTGTAAATATTTGAATCCATTCAAAGAATAAACTGTATTTAGATTTGCTGTAAAATGATTTCAGAGCATTGTTTTTAAAATAGAACACTAGCCACAAAATCATTATGATAACTGCTGCCAAAATTCCAGTTAACATACAATACGCAATAATATCAATATTGGTTTTATTAGAAAAATCGATAGTTCCATCGATATAGCCTAGTCCGAAAAATAGGATTTGAAAAAGAATACCAATTGTAAGCATCGGAATAAACTTAGTATTCCAAAGTAATGGATATTGTAATAATAATTTTTTCTGTATATTTTTAAACATGTTTTTTAATTTTTAGTTCACAAAAAAGCGACGCGTTGAGTTGGAAATATTTCGCATATAACTTAACGGAATGGACTGATTGACTACTATTTTCATAAAGTCGTTAACGGCTACGTCTTCTGGAAATGTTGCAATATAAGTTCCTCCATTTTGCACTAGCGACAAAATATTAATTGCACTAAATAGCTGCTTTAGCTCGCTTAAGTTCAATGAACTTTCAAACTCGATGATGCAATTTTTGTTGGCTTCATTTTCGTCGAGTAAATTCTTTTGTGCACCACGTTTTAAAAATACCACTTGGTTAGATGTTTTTTCTACTTCATACAATTGCTGCGAACTTAATACAATAGCTATAGGTCGGAAAGCCGAATTAGCGATATTTCTAAAATCATCTAAAACCGTTTGCTGAGCCAGAATATCTAAATTTGCCAAAGGTTCGTCAATCAATAAAATTTTCGGTTTTCGCAATAACATTCGAGCCAGTTCAAAACGCATTTTATATCCAGACGATAAGTTATTCCACGAATGATTTCTAAATTTTCGCAATCCTAAACGAGTTATAACTAAATCCACTACCAAATTATTTTCTTCCGGTGAAAAACCATAACAACTTGCCGTGAATTCGAGGTTTTCGTACATAGAACCACGCCAAGTCTCTGTTCTTTGCGGAATGTAGACTAGCTTTGAGCGTAAATCATACAAATCATCATACTTAAAATTGTACTTTATTGTTCCTGAAGACGGATTTAATTCACCACAAATACTTCGTAGTAAAGTGGTTTTTCCATTTCCGTTTTCACCAACCAGTCCAATAATTTCACCCGTTTTTATATCCAGATTTATTGGCCCTAATCCAAAAGAAGTATTGTATACTTTTTGTAGATTTTGAACCGATATGATTGTTTGATGTTCGTGACATTCTTTTTTACTTAGAACAACATCAAGTTCTGCAAGTAAATCTGAAAGCTTTTGTGTCTTTTCAACTTCGTTATTTTCGTTGCTGTCGTGCCAATTTAGAAAAGCACTTGTTTTCTGATAGTGTCTGATATCTTCTGTATCTAATGTAAAATCTATAATACGTTTGATTACTTTACTGTAATCTTTAAAATCTAAAAGTTCTTTAACTTCTCGAAATTGTCTTTCAAATTCAGTCATATATTATTTTATGAAATTTCTTTTAAGTAAACTGTAAATCACCGTATCGGTAAATTCATTATTGTAATAAAAATTTTCTACAAAATGAGCTTCTTTTGTGAATCCATTTTTCTGCAAAACACGTTCAGAAGCTTTGTGTCTAGAATCTATCACAGCTTCAATAGAATGAAAATTTAATGTATTAAAAGCAAAATTCAACAAAGTAGTCACAGCTTCGGTAACATAACCTTTTCCCCAATATTCAGGTAGAATCATATAGCCCAATTCTGATCTAAAATGTTCGGGTTGCGTTCTGTAAAATCCCATAATTCCGATACATTTATTGCTGTTTTTTTCCGTTACTGCCCAATTGATGTCTAAATTTTCTTCAATTTTATCATTTATTGATTTTATATGAGCCAAAGCACCTTCAATATCTGTTAATAAAGGTCTGGGAATAAAACGCATTGTTTCTGGATCGCCTCTTAAAGCTAAGATTTCAGGTGCATCAGATTCCGCTAATTTTCTATAATTTAAGCGTTCGGATGCTAATAGTGGAAAAGGATTGAAATTTAATTCTAACATTATTTTTTAAATTTTTCTTTAATTTGACGTTAGTTCTTGAATTGCTTTGGTTTGACTTTTACTAAAGAAAATCAGCATACAAATGGCTCCAACAGTTGCAAAAAGCATATCCGATTGGGTGTCCCAAACATCGCCTTGTGTTCCTAAAAACGAATCACCGCCTTCGCCAGTTGATAATGAAACAGCCCATTCAATCCATTCGTAAGCAGCACTAATTGCTAAACAAATCGCTACAATAATAAAATTGAAGAAACTTTTATTAGCCACTACATTTTTTCGGATAAATAATTCGCGTACAATCATTGCAGGAACAAAACCTTGTGCAAAATGTCCGACTTTATCGTAATTGTTTCTACTTTGTTCGAAAGTTTCTTTAATCCAATCAAAAAGCGGGACTTCGGCATACGTATAATGGCCTCCTAAAAATAGAATATAGCAATGAATTAATATAAAAAAGTAGGTGAAATTGGTAAATTGAAATTTCTTATAGGTAAAAATTAGAATCAAAAAACCAACAATTGCTGGAGAGACTTCTAAGAACCAAGTAAAATATTCCTTTGGATTGATTCCCGAAAGAATTAGTCCGACAAAAAATAAGACAATAAAAAGTTGTTTTGTTTTCATAGATGCTAAAGTAAAGTTTTTTTCTTTTAAAAATATAAAAAAAGCACCAACACATTGCTGCGTTGATGCTTTACAAACTAAAACTAAATTCTAATTATGAAAAATCTATTTATCCTACCAATTCACTTTGGTTTCTGAAAACCAAATTTCCATCAAAACTATCGAGTAAAATGATGCTATCTGTAGTTACTCTTCCTGCCAAAATTTCTTTCGACAGTTGGTTTAACACTTCACGTTGAATAACTCTTTTTACGGGTCTTGCTCCAAATTGCGGATCATAACCTTTGTTAGCTAAATAATCTACTGCTTCTGGAGTCGCATCCATAATTATATTTTGAAGTGCAACCATTTTTATGACACTTTTTAACTGCAAACCAACTATTTCCTTAATATTTGCCTGAGTTAAAGGCGTAAACATTACTATTTCATCAATACGATTTATAAATTCAGGTCGAACCGTTTGTTTCAATAAACCTAAAACTTCCACTTTTGCAGCTTCCGTAGCGGCTTCCACAGAACCTTTTAAATTTTCGAACTTCTCTTGAATTATGCTACTTCCCATATTAGAAGTCATAATGATAATCGTATTTTTAAAATCGGCAACACGCCCTTTATTATCGGTTAATCTTCCTTCATCTAAAACTTGTAATAAGATATTAAATGTGTCGGGATGTGCTTTTTCAATTTCGTCTAACAACACTACAGAATACGGCTTTCTTCTTACAGCTTCCGTCAATTGACCGCCTTCATCATAACCAACATACCCAGGAGGTGCACCAACTAATCTACTCACGCTGTGACGTTCTTGATATTCACTCATATCAATTCGCGTCATTGCATTTTCATCGTCAAAAAGATATTCGGCTAACGCTTTTGCTAATTCGGTTTTTCCAACTCCAGTTGTTCCTAAAAATAAGAACGAACCAATTGGTTTTTTAACATCTTGCAAACCCGCACGACTTCTTCGAACAGCGTCACTAACGGCTTCAATTGCTTCTTCTTGACCTACAACTCTATGATGCAATTCATCTTCTAATTTTAATAATTTCTCGCGTTCACCTTGTAGCATTTTCACGATTGGAATTCCCGTCCATTTCGCTACAACCTCAGCAATATCATCTCGTGTAACTTCTTCTTTTATAAGCGAAGTTCCCGATTGATTTTCGGCCAATTGCACTTGAAAAACATCTAAACGTTCTTGTGCTTCTTTTATTTTTCCGTAACGAATTTCGGCTACTTTTCCATAATCGCCATTGCGTTCGGCTTGTTCTGCTTCTTGCTTGAAATCTTCAATTTCTTGTTTTACGGCTTGGATATTATCCACCACATCTTTTTCCGATTTCCATTTGGTGAAAATCTCGTTGCGTTCTTCTTTCAAATTCGCTAATTCCAATCCCAAACCTTTCAGTTTCGTTTCGTCATTTTCGCGTTTAATGGCTTCAATTTCGATTTCTAGTTGCATTACTCTTCGATCCAAAACATCTAATTCTTCTGGTTTCGAATTGATTTCCATACGCAATTTAGAAGCCGCTTCGTCAATTAAATCGATGGCTTTATCGGGTAAAAAACGATTGGTAATATAACGTTGCGATAATTCAACCGCAGCAATAATGGCATCATCTTGAATTCTTACTTTATGATGCGTTTCATACTTTTCTTTAATTCCTCTCAGAATTGAAATTGCACTTTCGGTATCCGGTTCATCGACTACAATTTTCTGAAAACGACGCTCTAAAGCTTTATCCTTTTCGAAATATTTTTGATACTCATCTAATGTTGTGGCACCAATGGCTCTCAATTCTCCTCTTGCTAAAGCAGGTTTCAGAATATTTGCAGCATCCATCGCACCTTCGCCACCTCCAGCACCAACTAATGTGTGAATTTCGTCAATGAATAACACAATATCGCCTTCGGCAGAAGTAACTTCTTTTACGACAGCTTTCAAACGCTCTTCAAATTCCCCTTTGTATTTTGCACCGGCAATTAAAGCACCCATATCTAAGGAAAACACAATTTTATCTTTCAGGTTTTCAGGAACGTCGCCATCTACAATTCGGTGTGCTAAACCTTCAGCAATAGCGGTTTTTCCCACTCCTGGTTCTCCAACTAACATTGGATTATTCTTAGTTCTTCGGGTTAAAATCTGTAAGACACGTCGAATTTCTTCATCACGACCAATTACTGGATCTAATTTTCCGCTTTTTGCTAATTCATTTAAGTTTTTTGCATATTTGTTCAAAGCATTATACGTTTCTTCAGCTGAAGCTGAAGTTACTCGTTCACCTTTTCGCATTTCGTCGATTGCTGCTTGTAAACCTTTTTCAGTGACACCTTGATCTTTTAAAATCTGTGCAACTTTACTTTTCGATTTAAAAATGGCTAAAATTAAATGTTCGATAGAAACGAATTCGTCGTTCATTTTTTTAGCAATAATTTCGGCTTCGTTTACTGTAGTTCCAGCCTCACGAGAAAACATAATATCGCCACCAGAAACTTTTGGAAAACTTTGAATCGTACTATCTAATACTTTTTTGAAAAGCTCCACATTAACGTTGAGTTTTTTCAAAATAAAAGGTGTTACGTTTTCGTCTACTTCTAAAATTCCTTTGAATATATGTTCGTTTTCAAGCTGTTGTTGCCCAAAACTTTGTGCAATTTGCTGTGCTTGTTGCAAAGCTTCTTGCGATTTAATGGTAAATTTATTGATGTTCATATGTTGTGTAAATTTTGATTAATTTCTTTTGAATGAATTATTTCAATTTCTATTCCAATACGAAAAATAAGACAAAATGACCGAACATGTTCTGTGTTCTTAGTAAATTTACGACAAAATGGCTTACATTAAGACAGATTAGTATAAATATTTATTATTGAATAGTTTTAAAACAAAAAAAAGACAATAGCGTAACTATTGTCTTTTTACTTTCTAATTAAAAATTTACCTCCTAAATTTATTATTGGTGATAATATTTTTTAACTTGAGTTTTAAATCTTCACCTGTATCGTAAACCATTTGTTCATTACTTGGAAAAGGAACGGCTCTTCGATCAAAATATTGGTAATAGGTTTCTTCAACAGCACGTTTGTCGCCATTATAATTAGCATAAATGTAGCTAAAAATAAACTCACTAGTTACTGGATATGCATCTAATAACTGATTTGTTTTTAAATTGATATAATCCACTTTTGCAGTTACCTTACAAGATTTAAATTGAGTAAATTCATAAATACTAACGGTAATCGACTTCATATTATCTACCTTAATAGGTTTTCCTAAACTATCTTTTACGATATTACCATTTGCATCTACCAAGTTTTTAACACCGTCTTTTATCTGCTTTTCTTTGATAAATTGTTTTTCTTTAATTTGCTCAGGAGAAATGGCGATCGCTCTAAAATTTACCATCATTGCAAAATCGTAGGAAATGTTTTTTTGCTTATTGTTGTGATAAACCGTCCACTTATCGTTTATGCCATAAGTACTAAAATCTAGTAAATCATCTTGTAATTTGACCGGAATTACCATATTAGTTTCGTTTTTAGTGTAAACGTGAACAAAATCGGTTCCTTTAAATTGCGCATCGTCCATTAACGCCCTAACATCTTTATAATTTGGATTAAGTTTTTCTAAGTAAGTCAAATCATCAAAAGCTTGTCTAAAATCCATTTTGTTTTTGGAAGTCATCAACTTTTTCGCATTCGCATATAAAAATCCTGATAAATTACTTTTACTATTCACCAAATCGTCTGAATAATCATCCATCGGAAAAATCGCATTTCTACCTTCTTTTAATAATTGCAAAGGTAAAAGTGGTTTTATACGTTCTTGACGATTGTTTAATTGTGTGTATAAATTAAATATTCTTTCGTAGTTGGACGGATTATTTTCTTTAATTAACAAGTTTAATGATTCTAAATCGCGTTGTTTTGCTTTTGCAAAAGCCTCTTCTAACAAATACACATAATCTTGTTTCCCTTTTGAGTTTTTGTTCGTGCGCAAAGCATCAACAGCATTAATAATAGCACCGTCATAATCTCCATTACTCAACATAGATTGTGTTTGTTTTACACCACAAGAAAAGATAACTAGCGATAAAAAGAGTAGGGTAATTTTTTTCATAAAAATTAAATATTTTGTCAAAGATAAATTTTTTTTGGAGCTATTTACTTCGTCAGTTAGTTTTTTTGAAGCTAATTCCTGCTGTACGTTCTATCTTTTTGTTTAGATTGCCACGTCGTTCCTCCTCGCAATGAAAAACAAAAAGGATGCCACTTCCATCAGGGCTAAAAAATAAAACTCCGAAAGACGATTTCGGAGTTTTAGTATTGAAAAAATAATTTTGATGTTAATTAATAATCATCTTCTTTGTAATTACACCAGATTCAGACTGGATGTTAATTATATAATTTCCAGCGCTTATTTTTGATATATCTAAATCGTTCACTGAATTATTATTTAAACTATAGAACGATACAATGCGACCGCTAATATCATAAATAGTTGCATTGATTAAATTTAGTTCACTATTATTTAATATTCTGACATTGTTTTTTGCAGGATTTGGATATAAAGTTATTGAATCAGTATTTAATTGATTATTATCTGTACTTAATATATCCATGAAATTTGGTCTAATTACAAGACTTTTTGCAAAAGTAGCTCCAAATGTTTCAACATTAGCCCATGAACCTGTTGGAATTGTAGGCCAATTTACCCAAACAGTACCAGGAGTAAAAATAGCATCTGTATTTGCAACTTGGATATATAAGGTACCTTCTTCAATAGCGATTAAATATGTTCCTGGATTAAGTGTGAAAGTTCCACCAACAATATTGGCTGTGTATAAATTATTTACAGTACTAACAATTGTTACTGGAACAGTTTGGGCAATAATTGCATAAGGTACACCAGCTACCATGTTCCAAATAGTTGCATATGTTGTTGTTCCTGTTAAAGTTCCATCTGTATTATTTAGAATAAAACTTACTGACACAATATTTGTAGAATTTACAATTTCAAACTCTTGTCCTAGTTGTCCACTTGTTCCTTCTCCAATCCCTAAAGATCCAGTTATAATATTATTGTCTCTTGCATAAGTATTTTCAATTTCTTTGCTATAACTTATCGTATTGTTTAATAAATACGCATCTGTTTCTGTACTTGTAAGTACATGAGTAAATGTATAGTTTCCAGAAGTGGTTGGAGTATATCCTACCAAATTTACCGTTTGATTTGCTCCAGATGCTAAACTTGCAATAGGGGTGCTATTTTCAGTATATACAAGTGTGGATGCTAAATCATATACATTTAATGTAACTACTAGATTAGTCATCGCATTGGTGCCTAAATTAGAAACAGTTATATTTGAATTTAAATTTCCAACTTGAGAAAAAGGTATTCTTGAATACTCGTTAGATGTAGTTGCACTTATATTCGAATCATAACTTAAAGTAGCAATTACTTTTATGTTATCCACTAAAAGTAAAAATTTGTCATTACTATTGTTTCTCCAAGAAATATATACAGTTTGTCCTGAATATGCTGATAAATCAACTGAACGATTTGTTATTGTTGAGTTCTCTGCAGCTGTAGAAAATAAAATGACACTAGAAGCAGCTATATCTGCAGTAGTGGTCGATATTCTTACTTCATATCCATCTGGAAAAGCAACATCAGGTGAATATGCATCCCATGATAAAACACTGTTGTTTGCTAAAGTGATAGGAGGCGACATCATCCAGTCATTTGATACTCCAGCTGGCGTGTACCAAGAAGTACTTGTAGCCATAATATTTGCTGCATTATTTGGGTGAGCTCTAACAATCCATGCGTTTGTCATATAGGAAACACTTGCGCTTGGAGTTAATCCGTCTACATTGAAAAGTGTCCATCCTGTTGGGAATGTTCCTCCTGTTCCTTCAAAATCTTCAAAAAATATTGTTTGTGAATGTCCAGAAAAATAGAAACAAAAAATAATAACTAATAAAGAGTATTTTTTTTTCATAATTTATTTGTTTTTTACATTAAAAGCAAATATAGACTTAATTATCCGTTATTAGTGTAAATCATTCAAAATAAGTGTATTTGATCAATTTGTTTATTTAGATCGGGTTGTATATAAAAAAACTCCGAAAGACGATTTCGGAGTTTTAAATATATTTAGGATAAATTTTAGAATTTCAATTCTACAGCTGGTAACAATTTACTCGAAACTTCTCCAAAACCAATTCTGAGGTTATCTTTTTGACAATATCCTCTAATAATTACAGTATCGTTATCGTTAATAAATTTACGTTCAGAACCATCATTTAATTTTACAGGATTTTTTCCACCCCAAGAAAGCTCCAACATTGAACCATACGAATCAGGTGTTGGACCAGAAATTGTTCCACTTCCCATCATATCACCGCTGTTTACTCTACAACCATTTATTGTATGATGCGCCAATTGTTGTGCCATTGACCAATACATATATTTAAAATTTGAACGAGAAACAATTGTCTCGTCCTTATCTTCAGGTTGTATCGCTACTTCTAAATTAATATCAAATGCTTTTTCGCCTTTTTGTTGCAAGTAAGGCATTGGAGTAGGCGATTGTTCTGGACCTTTTGTTCTATAACTTTCTAAAGCGTCCATCGTCACAATCCAAGGCGAAATTGATGAAGCAAAGTTTTTAGCTAAAAACGGACCCAACGGCACATATTCCCACTTTTGAATATCTCTTGCGCTCCAATCGTTAAATAAAACCATTCCAAAAATATGCTCTTCCGCTTCTTCTACAGAAATTGGCTCGCCCATTATATTAGCATCGGTCGTAATGAAAGCAGTTTCTAGTTCAAAATCTACTAATTTAGAGGGACCAAAAACAGGAGTTGTTTCGCCATTAGGTAAGGTTTGGCCATAAGGTCTGTGCACTGGAATTCCAGAAGGAACAATTGTAGAACTTCTGCCGTGATAACCTACAGGAATATGTAACCAGTTTGGTAATAATGCATTTTCTGGGTCACGAAACATAGCACCAACGTTTGTTGCGTGTTCTTTTGAACTATAAAAATCAGTATAATCACCTATTTGAACTGGCAGAAGCATTTCTATTTCGGCAACATCAAAGATAACTACATCTCTGTGTGATTTATTATCTCTTAATTTCGAATTGTTTTCGTCGAAAAGTTCAGCCAAGCGATTGCGCACCAAACGCCAGGTTTTTTTTCCATCTGAAATGAAATCGTTTAAAGTATCTTGCATAAACATATCGTCTGTCAATTCAATGCCTTCGAAGTAACCTAATTGCTGAAGCGCGCCCATATCAATGGCACAATTACCAATTCTCGTTCCGATCGTTATTACATCTTCTCTAGTTATGAAAACTCCGAATGGAATATTCTGAATAGGGAAGTCGCTATTTTGTGGAACCTGAATCCAAGATGCTCTTTTTGGATCGTTTGCTATATTTGGCATATTTTTATTAAAGATTAGTTGTTGAAAAATTATGAATCAAATATAAAATTATCTAGCAATGTAACAAACCTTTTTCGTAATTTTGACCTAATTTTAACGAAACTTTATTGCAATGCAACGCGACGAACAAATTTTTGATCTAATTCTTGACGAACAAGATAGACAAATTCACGGAATTGAATTAATTGCTTCTGAAAACTTTGTTAGTGACCAAGTAATGGAAGCTGCGGGTTCATGTTTAACTAATAAATATGCAGAAGGCTATCCAGGAAAACGTTACTATGGAGGATGCGAAGTAGTAGATATTGTAGAACAAATTGCAATTGACAGAGCAAAAGCTTTGTTTGGTGCAGCTTATGTAAATGTGCAACCTCATTCAGGTTCTCAAGCGAATACAGCTGTTTTTGCAGCTTGTTTAAAACCCGGAGATAAAATTTTAGGGTTTGATTTATCTCACGGAGGTCATTTAACTCACGGTTCACCAGTGAATTTTTCAGGTAAATTATATGATCCTGTATTTTATGGAGTCGAAGAAGAAACAGGTGTTTTAAACTATGATAAAATCCAAGAAATTGCTTTAAGAGAAAAACCAAAAATGATTATTGCGGGTGCTTCGGCTTATTCTCGCGATATGGATTTTGAACGTTTTAGAGTAATTGCGGATAGTGTTGGCGCCTTGTTATTAGCCGATATTTCGCATCCAGCGGGATTAATAGCTAAAGGTTTATTAAATGATCCTGTTCCTCATTGTCATATTATTACTACAACAACTCATAAGACTTTAAGAGGTCCAAGAGGAGGAATGATAATGATGGGGAAAGATTTCGAAAATCCTTGGGGTTTAACTACACCAAAAGGAGAAATCAGAATGATGTCGCATATTTTAGATATGTCGGTTTTCCCAGGGAATCAAGGAGGTCCTTTGATGCACATCATTGCGGCTAAAGCAGTAGCCTTTGGTGAAGCTTTAACAGATGAGTTTTTCCGTTACTCAATGCAAGTACAAAAAAACGCTAAGGCTATGGCTGAAGCTTTTAATAAAAGAGGTTACAAATTAATTTCTGGTGGAACAGATAATCACATGATGTTAATCGATTTAAGAAACAAAGGGATTTCTGGTAAAGAAGCTGAAAACGCTCTAGTAAAAGCAGAAATTACCGTAAATAAAAATATGGTTCCTTTTGACGATAAATCACCTTTCACAACCTCTGGAATCCGTGTGGGAACTCCTGCAATCACTACTCGTGGTTTAGTAGAAGAAGATATGGAAACAATTGTAGCCTTGATTGATAAAGTTTTAACAAATCATACCGATGAAACTGTTTTAGAACAAGTTGCAGAAGAAGTGAACGATTTAATGAGTGAAAGAGCAATGTTTGTTTTTTAACACAAGAAATACTTTATAGTATAAAAAAAAACTCCTAAAATTTCTTAGGAGTTTTTTTTATATTATTTTCCGTCTTTGTCGACTTTAATTCTTTCAGTTCTGTTCGCTAATTCCCACGCAAGGGCAAAAGCTAACTGCGCTCGTTTTGCTAAAGCATCATATTCAATTTTATCTGGAGTATCGCCTGGTTGATGATAATCTTCGTGAATTCCGTTGAAAAAGAAAATTGCAGGAATTCCATTTTTAGCAAAGTTATAATGGTCGGAACGGTAATAAATGCGCTCTGGATCATTTCTGTCGTTGTATTTATAATCCAATTCCATTTTCGTGTATTTTGCATTTGCAGCTTCATTAATAGTATGCAATTCACTACTTAATCGGTCTGAACCAATTACATAAATATAATTATTGGTATTTGGATGTAACGTATCTCTTCTTCCAATCATGTCAATATTGATATTTGCAACCGTATTTTTTAAAGGGAACAACGGATTTTCCGAGTAAAAACGAGAACCGTGTAAACCGTGTTCTTCACCAGTTACGTGTAAAAATAAAATAGAGCGTTTCGGTCCGTCTCCTTTTTTGGTAGCTTCTTTAAACGCTTGAGCTATTTCTAATAAAGCTACTGTTCCAGAGCCATCATCATCAGCACCGTTATACACTTCACCATTTTTCATCCCTACATGATCGTAATGTGCCGAAATAACTACAATTTCTTCGGGTTTTTCACTCCCTTTTATAAACGCCCAAATATTCTCTGAATCATTTAATTTTGGCGAAAATCCTCTTTTCATAAATTCAGATGGCACTTTTTGGTACCAATCCGTAGCAGCTTCTGGGAAAGAAACCCCAATTTTTTTATATTCTTCAATTAGGTATTTTCCTGCTTTTTTCTGGCCTGGTTCTCCTGTGTTTCTTCCTTCCATAGCATCACCTGCTACAATATAAAGGTGCTTGCTTAATTCGGGAGCCGTAATTGTGTTTATATAATTACTGACAACATCCTTATCTTTTACTACTTTTTGAGCGGTTGAACAACTTCCTAATACTAAGGTTAAGATTGCCGTGCTAAATACTATTTTCTTCATTAAAATTAGAGTTTTGGTTAACAAATATAATCAGTTAGTTCAATAATCAATCAATTAATTACAGTTTGAAGATCAATTTTAACAAAATTTGAAGATTTGCACTATTCTTTAAAGAACAACAATGAGTATCTTTGTTAAACAGTCTGCTTAAGACAATTTAAAAGTTGAAATAAAATGATAAATAAATTATTAATAGTATTCATTACAGTAATTTTAATTAGTTGTAATTCAAAAAGTTCAGATGATTCTAGTAATTTAGTTATTGAAAATCAGGTTGTAAATAATCCGGATTCAATTGCAAGTTGTAGTCCAAGAGTTTTAAAAAGAAATACCGAAAATGGATTAATAAGTTTAACAAATGGCCAAATTGAAGAATTATCCAAAAAAATTAAAACCTTAAATCCAGACTTGCCTACTATTGGTGTGCTGATGTATGACGACGTTTTAACTACGGAATTAACAGCACCAATAGATGTTTTTACCAAATTAACGGAAGACGGAAAACAATTGTTTAATGTAATTACAATTGCAGAATCCTATGATTTTATTGTGAGTGAAGAAGGTTTGAAAATGTTTCCAGATTATATTTTAACCAATACGCCAAAATTAGACATTTTAATTGTTCCAAGTGCTTATGATATGACTTTGCAAGTAAAAAATAAAAATTTAGTCGATTTTATTAAAAGCCAAAACAACAATACACAATATACCGTGAGTAATTGTGCTGGAGCTTCGCTTATCGGAGAATCTGGAATTGCAAATGGCAAAAAAATCGTTACTTGGATTGGTGGTGGAGAAGATTTACAAAAAAAATATCCGTTATTAAAAGTACAAGATGACAAAAATGTAAGTTATATGGAAGATGGGAAGTTTTTATCCTCAAACGGAAACTTAGCGTCTTATATTTCTTCTTTAGAATTGTTAGAAAAATTAAGCAATAAAAAACACAGAAAATTTGTAGAGTCGTATTTATATTTAGATCGACTTCAAAATTGGAAAAACTAAAAAAAAGTCATACAATACAACAAATCTGCTTTTATGAAATTATTTTTAGACGACACTTTTAACAAACAACTTACGGCTGATAAGGAAACCACAAATGAAAGACGCCAAGTGCATCAGGCTGCATTTTCTTATGTTACGCCACGTGTTCCGTCGGATCCAAAATTGGTTCACGTTGCGGATGAAGTAGCAAATGAGTTGGGTTTTACAAAGGATTCCATAAATTCTCAAGAGTTTTTAGATTTGGTTTCAGGAACTAAAGTTTATCCCAACACAAATCCGTATGCGATGGCTTACGCCGGACATCAATTTGGGAATTGGGCCGGACAATTAGGCGATGGAAGAGCAATTAATTTGTTCGAAATCATAAACAACGACAAACGTTTTACCTTGCAATTAAAAGGAGCAGGGGAAACGCCTTATTCTAGAACTGCCGATGGTTTTGCGGTTTTGCGTTCTTCGGTTCGCGAACATTTGTGCAGTGAAGCAATGTTTCATTTGGGCGTTCCAACCACGCGTTCTTTGTCTTTAATTACGACAGGAAACAAGGTTTTAAGAGATGTGATGTACAACGGAAATGCCGCTTATGAAGAAGGAGCAGTCGTTTGTAGAATTGCTCCATCATTTATTAGATTTGGGAATTTCCAACTTTTTACAGCCCGAAAAGATATCGCAAATCTTCAAAAATTAGCCGATTATACGATTCAGTATTTCTATCCAGAAATTCAAACTTCGGGCAAAGATAAATATTTAGCATTTTATCAGGAAATAATTAATAGAACGGTCGAAATGGTCGTGGAATGGCAGCGTGTCGGTTTTGTACACGGCGTTATGAACACGGATAATATGTCGATTTTAGGGTTAACAATTGATTACGGACCTTATGGTTGGTTAGAAGATTATGATCCCGATTGGACACCAAACACAACCGATGCCGAAGGAAGACGGTATCGTTTTAAAAACCAACCCGATATTGCTTTATGGAATTTAGTCCAACTCGGAAATGCATTGTATCCGTTAATTGAAGATTTGGAAGCAATGGAAGTGGTTTTGAACAGTTTTAACCAACAATTTGATGCGAAATTTCCAAAAATGATGCAAGCCAAACTTGGACTTTCGTCGGATTATAATGCGGATTTTCAAGACGAATTGATTACTTTATTGACAACTTCGGAAACCGATATGACAATTTTCTATCGAAATTTAGCAAATATTCTAAAATCCGATACGGCAGAAATCGCTTTGGCAAAAATCGAAATCGCATTTTACGAACCTTCTAAAATTAATGCAAGTCTAAATACAAGTTGGGTAAATTGGATGGAACGTTATTTAGAACAACTAAATTTCGAAACAAATTCAGACGAACAACGAAAAAAAGCAATGAATTTGGTCAACCCCAAATATGTCTTGCGAAATTATATGGCACAATTGGCAATCGAAGCCGCCGAAAAAGAAGATTATAGCTTAATAAACGAATTGTATATTTTACTGAAACAACCTTATGACGAGCAACCCGAATTTGAAAAATGGTTTGCAAAACGCCCCGATTGGGCTCGAAATAAAGTCGGTTGTTCAATGTTATCGTGTAGTTCTTAAAAATAAAAAAATAGATATGAAAAACTGGAAACCCATTACCACAGAACAAGATGTATTGACTATTGTTGAAAATTCAGTAGAAAAACCGCAAATTATTTTCAAAGACAGCACCACTTGTGGCATCAGTGCTTATGCAAAAGAACGTTTACAAGCCGGAAATGATTTATTAATCGATAAGGCCGATTTCAATTATTTGGACTTGCTAACGTACCGTCCAATTTCAAACTTTATTGCTTCAGAATTGAGTGTAATTCATCAATCACCGCAAATTATTGTCTTGAAAAACAAAGAAGTTGTTTATCGTTCTTCGCATCACAGCATTCAAGTGGCTGAAATCGCGAAATTTTTGTAGCAAATTTTCAATTCTAAATTAGGTTTGTTTTTTAATACTAGTTGTAAGTAATTGAAATTCAGTCAAAAAGAAATAAACTATAAAGTTTTATACTTTAAACTAAAATTGTAACTTTGCACTCCAAAATATACGACTCCAATGTTAGATAGATTACAATATATAAAACAACGTTTTGATGAAATTTCAGATTTGATTATTCAACCTGATGTGATTATGGATCAAAAACGTTATGTACAATTAAACAAAGAATACAAAGATTTAAAAGCTTTAGTTGAAAAACGCGAAGAGTATATCAATATTGATGAAAATATTAAAGAAGCGAACGAAATTCTTGCCGATGGTTCAGATGCCGAAATGGTAGAAATGGCCAAAATGCAATTAGACGAAGCAAAAGAGCGTTTGCCTGAGCTGGAAGAAGAAATCAAATTCATGTTGATTCCTAAAGATGCTGAAGACGCTAAAAACGTAATGGTCGAAATCCGTGCAGGAACTGGAGGCGATGAAGCGTCTATTTTTGCGGGAGATTTGTTCCGTATGTATACAAAATATGCCGAATCTCGTGGTTGGAGAACTTCTGTTGTAGACATGAACGAAGGAACTTCTGGCGGTTTCAAAGAGGTAATTTTTGAAGTTTCAGGAGAAGATGTTTATGGAACTTTGAAGTTTGAAGCGGGAGTTCATCGGGTACAACGTGTTCCGCAAACCGAAACCCAAGGTCGTGTGCACACATCTGCGGCAACAGTAATGGTGTTGCCAGAAGCTGAAGAGTTTGACGTGCACATTGATATGAATGACGTTCGTGTTGACTTTTTCTGTTCGTCAGGTCCTGGAGGTCAGTCGGTAAATACCACCAAATCTGCGGTTCGTTTAACGCACATTCCTTCTGGATTAGTGGCCCAATGTCAAGATCAAAAATCGCAACATAAAAATAAAGACAAGGCAATGGATGTTTTGCGTTCGCGTTTATACGAACAAGAATTAGCAAAAAAACAAGCCGAAGATGCTATCAAACGTACTTCGCAAGTGAGTTCAGGAGACCGTTCTGCAAAAATTAGAACCTACAATTATTCACAAGGACGCGTAACGGATCACAGAATTGGTTTGGACGTTTTTGATATGGATGGTGTAATGAATGGAAAAATTCAAAAATTCGTAGAAGAACTTCAATTGGTTAACAATATGGAGAAATTAAAAGAAAACGAATATTAAAAACATACAAATACGATTCAAAAATGTCAGACTTCCTAAGTTTGGCATTTTTTTTTGGAGCGAAGGGTTCGGGCATTTTTTGGAATCCATTTTCCCGCTTTCCGTTGCAATCTTTTTATTTTTAAAAGAAAAATAAAAAGGATTTCCACTACAATCGGGGCTAGTTAGGAAACTATTCGAATTTTTGTTTCGTTTTTATTTCAAACTATCAAAAACTTTGCGAACTTTGGCGTCAAACACAACACAATGACTACAGCACAACTAACGGCCCAAATTCACGCCAAAAAATCATTTCTTTGCATCGGTTTAGATGTCGATTTATCAAAAATCCCAGCACATTTATTAACTACCGAAGATCCGATTTTCGAATTCAACAAAGCCATTATTGATGCCACGCACGATTTATGCGTTTCCTACAAACCAAACACCGCTTTTTACGAAGCTTATGGTATAAAGGGTTGGCAATCCCTACAAAAAACAATCAATTACATCAACGAAAACCATCCCGAAATCTTCACCATTGCCGATGCAAAACGGGGCGATATCGGAAACACTTCGTCAATGTATGCCAAAGCTTTCTTTGAAGATTTAAACTTTGATTCCGTTACCGTTGCTCCTTATATGGGTAAAGATTCAGTCGAACCTTTCTTAGCCTTCGAAAATAAGCATACTATTATGTTGGCTTTAACTTCAAATGAAGGTGCTTTTGATTTTCAAACAAAAAATGTAGCCGGAAAAGAGCTTTATAAAGTAGTTTTAGAAACTTCAAAAAACTGGAAAAATGCCGAAAATCTAATGTATGTTGTCGGTGCAACCAAAGCTGAATATTTCACTGAAATCAGAAAAATTGTTCCTAACAGTTTTTTATTAGTTCCAGGAGTTGGAGCACAAGGCGGAAGCTTGCAAGAAGTTTGCAAATACGGAATGAGCGAAAACGTTGGTCTTTTAATTAATTCTTCACGAGGCATTATTTACGCTTCAAACGGAACCGATTTTGCAGAAAAGGCTAGGGAAGAAGCCTTAAAACTTCAACAAGAGATGGAAGTTATTTTAAATAAATAATAATAAAAATCCCTCAGATTCCCAAATTTGTAATCTTTTTATAAGTTGTGAATTAAAAGTTCAAATACTGTTGCAATTTATCAAACACCTAACAGGTTTTTAAAACCTGTTAGGTGTAACTATTCGATAATTATTGTTTTGATTCAATAGATAATTAGTATTAAAATAATCTATTTTAATCCCTAGCAAAAACTTTTCTAAAATCCTTCAAAAATTCCTAAACCAAACAAGGCAAAGTCATATTTAACAGGATCTTCTTTGTCCAGAAGACGTAAATTGGTGTCTAATTCGGCTAAAGCTTTCGCGTCATTTTGTTTTCGAGTTAGTAAGCCTAATTTTCGAGCTACATTTCCAGAATGAACATCAAGCGGACAAGATAATTTAGAAGGTGAAATGGTCTTCCAAATGCCAAAATCAACTCCTTGGTTATCGGTTCTGCAATTCCACCGCAACCACATATTAATTCGCTTACTGGCCGAATTCTTAAGCGGATCGGAAACGTGTTTTTGAGTTCTAGGCAAATGATCAACTTCAAAAAACAATTTCTTAAATTCCCAAATCGCATTTTGCATTGAATCTTCTTGCTGATGTTTTGAGAAGACAGCTTCCAAGCCGCCGTGATTTTTATAAATATGTTGAAAACTTTTGATAAACGTAGCAAAATCGGTTCCGTTAAAAGTTCGATGCACAAAACTTTCTAAAGGTTCCAATTGCGATTCCGAATGCGACATCACAAAATCGTAAGGTGAATTTCCCATAAAATCCATCATTTTTTTGGCGTTGTTGATAATCATTTTACGATTTCCCCACGCAATTGTCGCCGCTAAAAATCCTGCAATTTCAATATCTTCCTTGGCCGAATACAAATGAGGAATCTGAATCGGATCGCTTTCAATAAATTTAGGTTTATTGTACAACTCGACCTTTTCGTCTAAAAAATCTTTGAGTTCGGAATGTGTCATTATTTTAATTTAACCTATGCGTTAATTACAAACTTATAGGACTTAAATGGTTATTTGTAGAGTGCCAGCATAACTTTAATAAATATAGTCAATATACTAAACGCTATACATCAATTCTAGATTTTTCTAAAACCTATAAAAATACTGACAGCGCCTATTAGGCATAATGGTATTCCTGTAACTAAACCTAAAGAGTTTTCGAAAATCAAGGCTATTATTCCAACAGTTAATGAGGAAATTCCTAGAATAAGACTTTTAATACCGCTCTTTCTTAACGCAGCTTTATCTATAATCGGATAATTATTTTGTGTTATTACTTGAGGTGTATTTTTCTGGTTGTACAATGCGCGATGTTCTACTATATGCGTTTCGCCGTCAATTATATCTCCATCTACCATAATCAATCTTCTGTCTGCCATATTTGCAAGTTCTTCGTTATGAGTGACAATTACAAAGGTTTGCCCAAATTCATCGCGCAGCTTAAAGAACAATTCGTGTAAAGTTTCAGCTGTATGTGTATCTAAATTTCCAGAAGGTTCGTCGGCAAAAACAACAGCAGGATTATTAATTAAAGCTCTAGCAACGGCTACACGTTGTTGCTCTCCTCCTGAAAGTTCACTTGGTTTGTGATGTGTTCGTTCGGCTAATCCTAAATAGGTTAGCAAGCGTATTGCTTCTGTTTCCACTTCTTTTTTGTCACGATTAGCAATATATCCTGGAATACATACGTTTTCTAAGGCTGTGAATTCTGGTAGTAATTGGTGAAATTGAAAAATAAATCCCAAATGTGTATTTCGGAATTTAGATAAAGCGTTGTCTTTCAAATTTAAAATCGATTCACCATTTATTTCTAAAAAGGTATTCGAATCTTTTTGGGGCATATCTAATGTGCCCAAAATTTGTAACAAAGTCGTTTTTCCTGCGCCGGAAGCACCAACGATAGAAACAATTTCGCCTTTTTGAATGTGTAAGTCAACACCTTTTAAAACGTGTAACGAATCGTAATATTTATGTAGATTTTTTGCAACTATCATATTCCAAGATTTCTACAAAGTAACAAAGAATTTTGGCTAATAAAAAAACTAATCGAAAGCTATTCTCGTAAATTAAAGTATAAAGTTTCGTTAAATTGTAAATAGTGTTTAATTTTTACGTAAATTTGTTAAACAAAAATAAAAGAATCGCAGTATGAAAAATAGTTTCAAATTGTTTTCTTTAGTTTTAAGCTTCGCTTTTAGTTCTTGTACTGCTAAAGAAAAGCCTATCGTTAAAGAAGAATTTAAAGAACCAATTAAAATAAAAACACAAGAAGGAATGGAAATAGCAACATTTGCAGGAGGTTGTTTTTGGTGTACAGAAGCCTTATTTTTAGAGGTAAAAGGAGTTGAAAAAGTTGTTTCAGGATATATTGGAGGAACTGTTAAAAATCCTTCATACCGAGAAATTTCTACAGGAACTACTGGGCACGCTGAAGCAATTCAAATTACGTTCAACCCGAAAGAGGTAGCGTTTGAAGATTTATTAGAAATGTTTTTTGGAACACACGATCCAACGACTTTAAACCGTCAAGGAGCAGATGTGGGCACACAATACAGAAGTGAAGTTTTTTATCATTCGCAAGAGCAGAAAGATAAGGTTGAAAAATATATTGAGTTGTTAGAAAAGGAAAAACTGTATAGCAATCCTATCGTAACAAAATTGTCTTCGGCAACTATTTTTTATCCAGCGGAAGATTATCATCAAAATTATTACAATCAAAATTCAGGTCAAGGGTATTGCCAAATGGTAATTGCACCGAAATTAGAAAAATTAAGAAAATACTACAAATCAAAATTAAAATAAAAAGGAGAAATTGCTATGAATACAACTATTGAAAAAGAAATATTTGATATTATTGGTGATAATCATCAAATGACTTCGGCTGAAACTCCTTTAAGAGCAGATGCTTTTGCAAAATCAGATGCTGATAAAATGAAAGTCATTGAGCAACATTTTGAAATTATTATGAAAGAGTTAGGTTTAGACTTAACCGATGATAGTTTGCAAGGAACGCCCCATCGTGTGGCTAAAATGTTTGTTCAAGAAATATTTTCAGGTTTAAATCCGGCCAATAAACCCAAAATCTCGGTTTTCGACAATTCTTATAACTATGATAAAATGTTGGTTGAAGCGAATATAACGTTTAATTCAACTTGCGAACACCACTTTTTACCAATCGTAGGAAAAGCGCACGTAGCTTATGTTTCTTCTGGAAAAGTTATTGGATTATCGAAACTAAACCGTATCGTGGATTATTACGCAAAACGTCCGCAAGTCCAAGAACGAATGATTATGCAAATTTTCAACGAATTAAAAACAGTCTTAGGCACTGATAATGTAATTGTAGTGATGGAAGCAACGCATTTATGTGTTTCGAGTAGAGGAATTAAAGATCAAAGCAGTTATACTTCAACTTTACAATATGGTGGTGTTTTCAATCAGAAAGAATATCGAGATGATTTCTACAAAATGATTCACAAAGAATAATTTTGGCATTAGTTTTGTATCTTCGTAGTTGAAAATACAATTATAAAGAATGACAGAAATTATAAACGAATCAGGAATTAATTCTCCACTGCCACCAGCAAAAAATGATAAAATGTCAAAGTTAGTTCTTTGCTTATTATTTGATGGAATAGGAATGTTGTCTTATGTAGTGCCTGTTTTTGGGGAAGCTATTGATTTTATTTGGGCACCAATTTCGGGAATGTTGTTAGTACTTATGTTTAAAGGTTCTGTTGGGAAGTTAGCAGGAGTTTTTGGTTTTATCGAAGAATTAATACCGTTTGTAGATATAATCCCAACGTTTACCATTACTTGGTTCTATACGTACATAATAAATAAAGGAAAAGGACAAGAATAGAAAAAGGAGCTTATTGCTCCTTTTTTAGTTTAGAATCTACATATCTTGAAATAAATCCTAATTTTAATCGATTTAACATTTTCTTTTCGAATTGCCAAAAAAAATCGAATTCTCTAAAAATAAATCCTAGAAATACTAATAAAAACTGGTAAATCGGGAAGATTAATAATATTCTTAAAACGCGATAAAGCCAATGCGGTTGAAAAGTTTCTGGAATTCCAATTAGATTTAAAAAAGGTATAGCTAGTAGTAATGAACTATAACCTGTAATAGCAAATACAATAAATATTTTTGTTAATTGCCAGTTGCTTGTGACATTCCAGCGTTCTTTAAGTTTCTTCATAATTAAATTCTCGGAACAAATCCTCCTAATTCTTGTTTGTTAGTTAACTGAAAATAAACTAAGTAATTGTAAATCATATAGTTTACATCGTAACCATAATTTATAGTGCTTTGATAGTTGATAGTCATCTCGTAAAGATCGGACTTATATTGAAAAGGAAGCATTGCTCTTCTGTTCCATTCGATAACCCAAATTCTATTTCTGTTTTCTAAGTAAGACTGGGAATAATAATTTTTTGGTTTGGCGTATGAATTAAACCAAGAAGTAAATCCACCATCAATAATAATAACTTCATATTCAATTTCTTTGTTTGCGATCCGAATAGTATCATTATCTAATTTTGGTTTATCTTCAAAACTAGTAGAACTTTTAGCTCCATTGCAAGCTATAAGTAAAGAGAAAACTAGCGATAGAATTAAAATATTATACTTCATAACCTCCATTATTTACGAAATATAAAGGTAAAAAAAAGCATCGACAGTGCCGACGCTTTTATGAAATATTAAATGTTTCTTATTTACTGAATAGTTTGCCTAATAATCCACCTAGACCACCTTTTTTATTTACAGCCGACATTGCATCGCTAACGTCAAGTTTTCCATCACCATTTTGGTCTAACATAGAAGCTAATCCGCCCCCGTTTCCACCCATTAATCCGCCTAAAATATCGTTTAAGCCTGAACCTGTTGAAACGCCACCTTTTTGAGTTTGTTTTGCCAAATACCCCATAATAATAGGCGCAAGCATTGGTAATATTTTTGAAATTATACTAGAGTCAACTCCTGTTTTAGAGCTTAATCCTTGTACCATTTTGTCTTGATTGCCGCCTAAAACGTGACCCAAAATTTTATTTCCGTCAGAAAAATCGCCACCTTTTAGAAATCCACCTAAATTATCAAGAATACTTCCATCGTGTTTTCCACTAGTTAAAGCAGTTAATAATCCTGAAGCGCCATCTTTAGAAGTAAGATTGTTTTGCATTTGACCCAAAAGAGCCGGCAAAGTTGAAGAAACTACTTTAGTGGCTTGCGAAGCATCTAAACCTGTTTTTTCGGAAACACTTCCAATGATTTGTTTCCCCATATCACTATTTAGTAAATCTAAAATTCCAGCCATAATTTTTAGTTTGTTTAGTTTATTTATTTAAAGGTATAAAAAAAATTATTCATTTTTTAATATACTAATGATTTGCATTGCTAATTCTGTTCCAATTCTATCTTGTGCTTCTTCCGTTGCAGCTCCAATATGCGGTGTTAATGAAATTTTTGGGTGCATTAATATTTGAATTTCTGGTGTTGGTTCTTTTTCAAAAACATCTAAACCTGCAAATAAAACTTTGTTATTGTCTAAAGCTTCTAACAATGCTACTTCATCAATGACGCCACCTCTAGCACAGTTTATAATTCCTACACCGTCTTTTAATTGTTCTAATTCTTCTTTACCAATTACATAACCATCTTGAGCTGGAACGTGTAAAGTAATAAAATCAGAATGTTTGAAAACACCTTCTAGTGGTTCTGTTTTAATGTCAACATTGATAAATTGACCGTTATAAAAATCAACACGAATTATCGCTTCACGTACATATTTATCAACGGCAATAACTTTCATTCCCAATCCCAAAGCTATTTTAGCCACCGCTTGACCAATTCGGCCAAAGCCAATAATTCCTAAGGTTTTTCCACGTAATTCAATTCCATTTGAGTAGGCTTTTTTCAATCCATCAAAGTGAGTGTCACCTTCTAATGGCATATTTCGGTTGGAATCGTGTAAAAAACGAACGCCTGAAAATAAGTGAGCAAAAACTAATTCCGCTACACTTTCTGAAGAAGAAGCCGGCGTATTTATCACGTGAATTCCTTTACTTCTTGCGTAATCAACATCGATATTGTCCATTCCTACGCCGCCACGACCAATTATTTTTAATCCCGGACAATCATCAATAATATCCTGACGCACTTTTGTAGCACTTCTTACCAAAATTACACTAATAGCATTGGTATTGATATAATTAGCCACTTGTTCTTGTGCTACTTTTGTTGTGATTACTTCAAAACCTCCTTTTTCTAATGCTTTGATACCACTTTTTGAAATGCCGTCGTTTGCTAAAACTTTCATTATTTGTATTTTATATTTTTATTTCTTTTATTCAATTATGTAGAAAACAGTGTCAATGAAATAGTGAACACCATTTTGAGTCAGCACATTTTCATCGTGTAAATCTTCTAAGATGATTCCTAAATAATCATTTCGGTAATCATTATTTCGAATGTTTGTAAATCCATTATTTTCTAAAAACGTTCTTACTTTATCTAAATCTGTCTTATCAGTTGCTTTAACAAAAGGTTGTTCCACAACAGCATATAGATTTTTATCCATTGTATAAAAGCCTAGCAATTTATAAGCAGTATCTGGAAAAAAATAATTGTGTAGTGAAAGATTTTGAAGATAATCTAACCAAGATAAATAATAAATAGCGTCATTTAATTTTAAAACACTTTCGCCGCTTTTTATGTAGACTTTTTGTTCAGCACCTTCAGAAATGTAGTTGTCTAAATTTACATCTGGATACCAAAAATTATTTTCAGCAATGAATTCAATTAAATTCTTTGTTTCTTCTTTTTTGAAGTGCTTATCTTCTTTAGCCAAACCGCCTGAAGTTTCGCTTCTTCTAAGGAAACTGGCAATTGTTTGGATAATCCTTCCTTCGCTATTTTTGCTCGTTCCTGAAATGATATGTTTAATTTCATCTTTCATTAATTTACTTAGTAAAGATAGTAATTTTTTTATTGAACGTTTAAAATGGGAAGACTACACACTTTTTTCTAATTCTTTCATTACATCTACTAAAACCTGAACGCTTTCAATAGGCATTGCATTATAAATCGAAGCTCTATAACCGCCAACAGAACGATGACCAGCTAAGCCTGAAATACCAACAGCTTTCCACATTGCATCAAATTTTTCTTGATGAGTTTCATCCGCTAATACAAATGTTACATTCATTAAACTTCTGTCTTCCACTACAGAAACACCTTTGAATAATGGATTTCTGTCAATTTCAGTATATAATAAATTGGCTTTTGCTTCATTTAATGTTTCAACAGCTGCAATTCCGCCTAAATTTTTCAACCATTGTAAAGTTAATAAAGACGCATAAACCGGAAATACCGGAGGCGTATTATACATGCTTTCTTTCGCAATATGTTGTTGATAATCTAACATTCCTGGAATCGTTCTTCCTGATTTCCCAAGAATTTCTTCTTTAATTACGACTAAAGTTGTTCCGGCCGGACCCATATTTTTCTGAGCTCCAGCATAAATAAGATCAAACTGAGTAAAATCTAAACTACGGGAGAAAATATCCGAACTCATATCACAAACTACTGGAATAGAAGTCTTTGGAAATGATTTCATTTGGGTTCCAAAAATGGTGTTATTACTTGTGCAATGGAAATAAGATGCATCCGCAGGAATACTATAGTTTTTTGGAATATGATTATAATTTTCAGCTTTAGAAGAACCTACGATTACCGTTTCTCCAAAATGTTTAGCTTCTTTTATGGCATTATTTGCCCAAGTTCCTGTGTCTAAGTAAGCCGCTTTTCCGTCAACTTTCATTAAATTATAAGGAACCATTAAAAATTCTAAACTTGCACCACCAGCTAAAAATAAAGCTTGATAACCTTTTCCTTCTAAACCTAAAAGTTCTAAAACTAAAGCTCTTGCTTCTTCCATTACAGCTACGAAATCTTTACTTCGGTGTGAAATTTCTAAAATCGATAACCCTGAGTTATTAAAATCTAAAATGGCTTGTGCAGATTTTTCAAAAACTTCTTTTGGAAGGATACAAGGGCCAGCACTGTAGTTGTGTTTTTTCATTTGGAATCGTTGTGGTTTTAGTTTGATATTTTTAAAAAGCAAATTTCGGTAAAATGGATTAAAAATTGCTTTATAATTTGATAATAATTCGACTGTTTTTTATCTAAATATGTTTTATTACTTTGCGAAAATTACTAATTCAATACTTATATTTTTGATAAGAAAGCCAAAGTGTCCACATTATCTGCGTAATCCCAAAGTTTTGGTTTCTGGGTTTGGCCAAATGCAATCGAATTTTCAACTAAATTATTCGAAACTACGCATTGAATTTGTTCCTTATCTGCTTCTAAAAGGCTTTTTAACACTTCTAAATCATCATAAAATTCGTAAAAAACAGATGAAATAGGAGAAGAGTAACTCGCATCTTCCTTAATCGTTAAAAATTCATTGTCTAATAATTTGAAGTTACTCATTAAGAAAACCGCTTTGTTATAATCGTAATTATTAGCATATTTTTCGTAATAAATTACGTCTTTATATTCATACATTGCTTTGAAAAAGCGATCAAAATTATAATCTTTAGGTACAAAAAGTTTGGATACATTTCTACAACCTAAACCAAAAAATCTAAAAATATCTTCACCTAAATTCACTAAATCTTCGTGCGATTCATTTCCGTCTAAAATTACTACGGAGTTTCTATTTTTGCGAATAATACTTGGCTTGTCTTTGAAATAATATTCAAAATAACGTGCGGTATTATTGCTTCCGGTTGCAATTACAGCGTCAAAACTTTCTAATTTCCCTTCAACAAAGGTAATTTTATCGGCTAATTTCGGTTCGATTTCAATTAAATATTTCGCCAAGAATTTTAATAAATATTGATCATTGGAAGACGTTTTTACTAAAACATCGTGTCCTGAAATTAATACCGAGAGAAAATCGTGAAATCCTACTAACGGAATATTTCCGGCTAAAATTAAACCTACTTTTTTGCAGCTGGTTTTCGAGAAATCGTAAGAAGAAAGCCATTCGGTTAAATTGCGTTCTGTTAGTGCTTCGGCCCAAGATTGTACGCTGTAATAAACTTGTTCTGGTGTAAACCAACCGTTATGTGATTGCGATAATTCAATCAAAGTAATAAAATCGTCATAAAACAAATCGTTATTTAAAACTGAAGTGTCTTTTGTGTTATTTTCGAAGGAAAACTGGTTTAAAAATTTTCCTAAGGCAATAAAACTCGATTTAATTTCATTTTGTAACATTTGTAACTTGTTTATGTGTGGTTTACATTGTAATTTTGCACAAAAATAATCAATTAGTTAGACTAAAAGCAGCTTTTTATAAAACTTCTGATTTTAGCCTAATTTCAAACTTATACTACTATGGCAATTATAATAACAGACGAATGCATCAATTGCGGTGCGTGCGAACCAGAATGCCCAAACACTGCAATTTATGAAGGAGCAGATGATTGGAGATATAAAGATGGAACAAAATTAAGCGGAAAGATAATTTTACCAGACGGAACAGAAGTAGATGCGGATGCGGCTCAAACGCCGATTTCAGACGATGTTTATTTTATTGTCCCAGGAAAATGTACGGAATGTAAAGGTTTTCACGAAGAACCACAATGTGCAGCAGTGTGCCCGGTTGATTGTTGTGTGCCAGATGATAGTCATGTAGAAAGTGACGAAACGCTTTTAAACAGAAAAGCATTTTTACATAACGAATAGTCTTTTTCACTATAAAACAAAAAAAATCCTGAATTCTCATTCAGGATTTTTTCATTCATAGCAATTCTTCTTCTTTATTGACTTACTGTATATTTTTCATAAGTAATAGTATCTGATTTTGGATCATATGTTTCTAAAATCAAGTTACCTTCTGTATCAAAATAGCCAATAGCCGTTTTTTGTTTACTTCTATAAATAAAACTATTTGTAGTAGTTTTTCTCAAGAAAGCTTCGTTTTTCTTGTCTTCTGATAAAATTCGATATCCTTTATTGTCTAATGAAACTTGGTATTTTTTTCCATCTAACATATAATAAGATGAACGATCCAAATCAACTGTTCTTGTAGAACCATCAGGATTTGTGATTGTAGTAGTTTTTTGAACCATTACTTCAGATGGTTTAACATCCATGTTAATATTCTTAACTTCTTGGTCTTTCAATTCAATGTTTTGAACTTCACGAGTATTTTCTTTTTTTACAAATTTTTTCTCTCCATCAGAAGTTTTAACTGTTGTAACAGTTGTCTTAGTTTCGTCTTTTACGTTTTTGTTTTGCGCTAATATTGTATTTGTAATAAATAAAAGTGCCAATGTCATAACTATTGTTTTCATAATGTTTTGTTTTAGTGATTTATTAATTACAAATTTAGGCCCGTTTGCGTGCAATCTTATTATAGAATGAATTTATAATATTACATAATTCCCACTTAGCTTACAATCGCGGCAAATTCCTTTAATAGTTATTCGCTTTATCACAAACATTGTAGCTTTCCAACTTTTAAACTATATTTGCAGACTTTTAAAAACACATTCAATAATGAAAGCAGGAATTGTAGGATTACCAAATGTTGGAAAATCAACCTTATTTAATTGTTTATCAAATGCGAAAGCACAAAGTGCTAACTTCCCATTTTGTACTATAGAACCAAATATCGGTGTTGTGAACGTTCCAGACCCACGTATTAATCGTTTAGAGGAATTAGTGAAACCAGAACGTGTGCAAATGGCAACAGTTGATATCGTAGATATTGCAGGTTTAGTTAAAGGAGCAAGTAAAGGAGAAGGTTTAGGAAATCAATTCTTAGGAAATATTAGAGAATGTAATGCGATTATTCACGTATTGCGTTGTTTTGATAACGATAATATTATTCACGTTGACGGCAATGTAAATCCAATTCGTGATAAAGAAACGATTGATATTGAATTGCAATTAAAAGACCTTGAAACAGTAGAAAAACGTTTGGAAAAAACCAATCGTGCTGCAAAAACAGGAAATAAAGAAGCACAAGCAGAAAAAGCATTGTTAGACCGAATTCGCCAAACTTTATTAGAAGCGAAATCAGCGCGTACAATTGTTCCTCAAAATCAGGATGAAGTTGATTTAATGGAAGATTTCCAATTAATTACTGCAAAACCCGTTTTATACGTTTGTAATGTTGACGAAGAATCAGCAGTAAACGGAAACAAATATGTAGACCAAGTTCGCGAATTAGTAAAAGACGAAGATGCTGAAGTTATCATCCTTTCAGTAGGAGCAGAAGCCGATATTACCGAATTAGAAAGCTACGAAGAACGCCAAGTTTTCTTAGAAGATATGGGTTTAAGCGAGCCAGGATCAGCAGTTTTAATTCGTGCAGCTTACAAATTATTAAAATTACAAACGTATTTCACAGCCGGAGTTAAAGAAGTACGTGCTTGGACAATCAACGTTGGCGACACGGCTCCAAAAGCGGCGGGTGTAATTCATACCGACTTCGAAAAAGGATTCATCCGTGCCGAAGTAATTGCATTTGAAGATTTCTCAAGTTTCGGATCAGAAGCAAAAGTAAAAGAAGCCGGAAAATTAAGAGTCGAAGGAAAAGAATACATTGTAAAAGATGGTGATGTGATGCATTTCCGTTTTAACGTGTAATTCTAAAAAACATATTTTTAAAGAAACCGTTGATATTTTTCAGCGGTTTTTTTTTGGGCCTATTTCCAGTTTTCCATTACAATATTTTTCAGGAATTCCTTTTTTTGCAAGCTTTAAAAAGAGCTTCTTAGGTCGCTTTTTTAAAACAACAAAAAATAGGCATTCCTCAAAAAATGATTTCCATTGCAATCTGGGGCAAAACTACTATCTTGGCACAAGAATTGTGTTTCAATCATAAACCTATTTGTATGAGAAAATTATTGGCTATTTTCGTTGTTTCATTCGTCGGTCTTTCTTGTAAAGAATCGGCATTGAACAATAGTTTTATCTATTTTTCAGAAGCACAACCTACTAATGTTGATGCAATTATCGTTTTTCCAAAAAAGTTCATCGGCACTTATTCGTTAGATTATTCGCATCGATTAACAATTGAATCAAAGTTCATTTTCATCAACGAAATTGAGACGCTTTCAATCTTAAAATCAGAATTAGATTCTTTACCAGAAGTAGAATTGCGAAACAATCAAGTCTTCGATAAAGCCGAAAATAAAACCTATAAAACTTTAATCAAGGGCGACACAATTGCCTTCGAAATTGAAAGATTAGACACTATTTTTTCATTTGCCGATAACGAAATCGCAAAAGAATACAAATCTTCATTAGTCTTAAATAAAAAAGTAGACGATAAGTATTTAACGAGCGTCATCAAACTTGCTACAATCGGAATGCAACACATTCAACTCGGAACTAAAAAAGATTTTCAAAAATTGCAAACTGAATTAAAAATCCCTTTTGTAGCAAAAATGAACGAAAAAGACACTTTAAACGTTGTACTAACGCCTTCTCGTGCCGATTTCAGAAAATTACTAAGAAAAGACGGATTTGAATATCAAAGCAATTACTTATTTAAATAGTTATGAAGATCTTTAAAAAAATTTTAAAATATATTGCAATTTTCCTGTTATCATTAATTGCTTATTTGGGAGTGGTAACTTTGCTTTCCTACATAACTGTGGCTGGCGAAATAAGAAAAGTAAAAAAAGACGTTTCCATTTACATCTTGACAAACGGAGTACATACCGATATCGTTTTACCTTTAAAAAACGAACATTTCGATTGGTCAAAGCAAGTGAATCCAGCTGATACCAAATCAAAAGATACTAGTTTTAATTACGTGGCAATGGGTTGGGGCGATAAAGGATTTTATTTAGAAACACCAACTTGGGCCGATCTAAAAGTTTCAACCGCGTTAAAAGCTACAACTGGAATAAGTACTTCGGCAATGCACGTTACTTTTTATAAAAATATGAAAGAGAACGCTTCGTGCAAAAAGATTCAAATTTCTTCCGAAAATTATAACAAGTTAATTGCTTATTTAAATAAATCATTTCAAACGCAATCGGGTAAGTTTTTAAAAATTGAAACCGATGCCGTTTATGGCAAAACCGATGTTTTTTATGAAGCTAAAGGTAGTTATTCGCTATTTTACACTTGTAATTCTTGGGCAAATCAAGCTTTGAAAGCGGCCAATCAAAAAGCTGCACTTTGGACAATTTCAGATAGTGGAATTTTTAGACATTATTCAAAGTAGTGTTTTATTCCTCTTAGTTTATGTCAGTTAATGTAAATGTAGAGCCAACGCCAATTATCGAATCAATTGCTATTTTATAATTAATTTTTTTCGCTAGATTAGCAACAATCGACAAACCTAAACCTGTTCCAAAATTTCCATAGCGGTCTTTTTTGGCTAAAGTGGTGTTGTTTTCAAAAATAGTTTCAAAATATTTTTTTTCAATACCAGTACCATTATCAATAATTTTAATAATTGATTTTCCATCAAACATCTCATATCTAATGGTTATAATCGGATTTGCTTGCATATTGTATTTTATGCCATTTGAAATTAAATTCAATAAAATCTGAGACAACGCCATTTTGTCGGTAGTCAGAAGAGTAGAGCTATCAAAATCATAAACAAATTTAATTTGATTATCAGAAGTAACCATTTGTTCAATTTCAGTTACTAAATCTTTAAGCAAAATTTTATTTTTGTTTACCACTAGTGATTCCGATTGATAGTAGGTTAATAAATTGCTTACATAATTTTTCAATTGATAAGAAGATGTTACTAATAATTCCAAATATTCGGAAGTCGCCTTTTGATTTCCTTTATCATCATTAAGCAATGTGATTAATGAAATAATATTATTAATTGGCGATTGAATATCGTGAGAAATTGTATTCGAAAATTGTTTTAATTCAGAATATTTTTCTTTTAAATCTTGATAATTTTTATTTAACTGAATATTTTTCAATCTAATTTTAAACAACTCTTCAACCTGCTTTCCTAATATTTGTAATGCTTTTATTTGATCTTGGTCTAAATTTTTACTTTCATAGTCAATTACGCATAAAGTTCCCAGCGCAACTTCATCATCATTGAAAAGGGTTACAGCGGCATAAAAGCCATTTTTTTCTAAACCATTTAGTTTTCCAATTTTACTAAATTCTGCATCTTCCATCAGATTAGGAACTACGATTACATTTTTAGATTTTGAAATTGATAAGGCACAAAATGACCGATTGAGAGGAGTTTCAGAATGCTCAAAGCCTATTTTAGATTTAAACCACTGTCTTTTGTCATCTAATAATGTAATGGTTGAAATTGGCGTATTGCAAATTTTGGAAGCCAAAAAAGTGATATTATCATATTCGATTTCAGCGTCAGAATCAAATAAGTAATAGTCTTCTAAAACTTCAACAGCATTTTTTTGGGGTAGATTTTTCAATTGCCAGTTTTAATTAGTAGTAAGCTATAAATATACAAAATAAACCGCATTATTGAAAATATATCTACCATTTATTAACCAAAAAATCTACTATAATTAGTTTTAAAATTAGAGTATAAATCTTACCTTGCACAAAATCCCAAAGTTATCTATGGTAGAGCAAAATCAGTATAACGAAGACAATATCCGTTCTCTCGATTGGAAAGAACATATTCGTATGCGTCCCGGAATGTATATCGGAAAATTAGGCGATGGTTCTTCGCCAGATGATGGTATTTATATTCTTTTAAAGGAGGTGATGGACAACTGTATCGATGAATTCGTTATGGGTGCCGGAAAAACTATTGAAGTTACTATCAAAGATAAATTGGTCACCGTTCGCGATTATGGTCGTGGTATTCCATTAGGAAAAGTGGTAGATGTGGTTTCTAAAATGAATACAGGTGGAAAATACGATTCTAAAGCCTTCAAAAAATCAGTAGGTTTAAATGGTGTTGGAACGAAAGCAGTAAATGCACTTTCAAACTTTTTCCGTGTAGAATCGGTTCGTGATAACCAAATAAAAGCAGCAGAATTCTCAGCCGGAAATCTTACGATTGAAGAAGATGTGCAAGAAAGTACAAAACGCAAAGGAACAAAAGTTTCTTTCGTAGCGGACGAAGCTATTTTTAAAAACTATAAGTATCGCAATGAGTATATCATTAAAATGCTTAAGAATTACTGTTACCTAAATCGTGGTTTAACGATTTATTACAACGGCGAAAAGTATTTTTCTGAATATGGGTTAAAAGACTTATTAGAAGAGAATATTGCAGAAGAAGATATGGTTTATCCAATCATTCACTTAGAAGGTGAAGATATTGAAATTGCCATTACACATAGTAAATCGCAGTATTCTGAAGAATATCATTCGTTTGTAAACGGACAAAATACAACGCAAGGTGGAACACATTTAGGAGCTTTTCGCGAAGCAATTGTAAAAACCATCAAAGAGTTTTACAACAAACCTTTTGAAGCGTCAGATATTCGTAAATCGATTGTTTCAGCCGTTGCTGTAAAAGTTGAAGAACCTGTGTTTGAATCGCAAACGAAAACCAAATTAGGTTCTACAGATATTGGTCCAAATGGCCCTTCAGTGCGAACGTTTGTGAATGATTTTATTAAAACTAAATTAGATAATTTCCTGCATAAAAATCCAGAATTAGCTGACGCTTTATTACGAAAAATTTTACAAGCCGAACGCGAACGTAAAGAACTTTCTGGAATTAGAAAATTAGCCAAAGACCGTGCAAAAAAATCAAATCTGCACAATAAAAAATTACGCGATTGCCGAGTGCATTTAACCGATGCCAAAAATCCAAGAAGTTTAGAAAGTACGCTTTTCATTACGGAGGGAGATTCGGCTTCGGGTTCTATTACAAAATCCCGTGATGTAAATACGCAAGCAGTTTTTAGTTTACGTGGAAAACCTTTGAATTCTTATGGAATGTCGAAGAAAATTGTTTACGAAAACGAAGAATTCAATTTATTGCAAGCCGCATTGAATATCGAAGAAGATATGGGCGATTTGCGTTACAACAATATCGTAATCGCAACCGATGCCGATGTCGATGGAATGCACATTCGGTTGTTGCTAATCACGTTTTTCTTACAGTTTTTCCCGGAATTAATCAAAGACGGCCATTTGTATATTTTACAAACGCCCTTATTCCGTGTGCGAAATAAAAAGGAAACCATTTATTGTTATTCGGATCAAGAACGTGTGGATGCAATTGAAAAATTAAAACCAAAACCAGAAATTACCCGATTTAAAGGATTAGGAGAAATTTCTCCGGATGAGTTCAAGCATTTTATTGGAGAAAGTATTCGATTAGATCCTGTAATGTTAGATAAAGCAACTCCAATTGAAATGTTATTAGAATTCTATATGGGAAAAAACACGCCGGATCGCCAAACATTTATTATCAATAATTTGAAAGTGGAATTGGATGTGATTGAGAAAAATTAGTTATGAAAAAAAATATTTTAATTTTAGGATTAATTCTAATAGGAACGATAACAGCATTAATTTTTATTCATTTTTCAAATGATCATAAAGAATGTGATACAGTTACAAACAGTCTAACAGATTCAAACGGAACTAGTGTAAAAACTGAAGAACACATTTGTAATGAAAGGTATAACTTTTAAAACTAGTGAAACTTATGGAAAATCAAGATATTCGCTGGAAGCAACGTTTTGAGAATTTTTTAGGAGCCTTAAAACAGCTAAAAAATGCAAACGAGCTAAGAAAACAAAGACCTTTTACAGAACTTGAATTGCAAGGTGCTGTGCAAGCTTTTGAAGTAACTCAGGAACTTTCTTGGAAGGTAATGAAAGATTTTTTAGAAGCCGAAGGAAGAACAGATTTGTTTGGAAGCAAAACCGTAGTAAGAGAGGCTTTTAATCTTGGACTTATTTCCAATGGTGAGCAATGGTTGAATACAATTGAAAGCAGAAATAAAACATCTCAGATTTATGATGAACAAGAGATTCTAAGGATCTTAGAGATAATTTTCGATAATTACGTACCGCTTTTTACTGATTTCGATTTAAAAATGAAAACTTTTTTATAGTGTTCGGGTTGTACCCAAATTCATATAAAGAAATGCAAGCAATTTTTCAGAAGTATGAAGCTATTGAAAAAGTTGTTATTTATGGATCTAGAGCAAAAGGGAATTATAAGGAAGGTTCTGATATTGATGTAACACTTTTTGGAGATTTGAATTATGATCTTATAATCAAGTTGAAGCACGAATTTGAAGATAGTAATATCCCTTATTTAGTTGACATATCAATTTATAAGGACTTGCAATCTGAAACTTTAAAAGAACATATTGATAGAGTAGGTAAAGTTTTTTATGAAATAAATAGGAATGAAAATAATTAGTATTTTAGAAAACAATATAAAAGCAAATGTGGAAAAAATGCGTCCACCAATTGAGATTAGAAATCAATTAGATTTAGGATATTCTTTTGAAAAAAACGTGTTAATCTTGTTTGAGATTCGTCCTAGTTTTATGGATGAATCTATAATAATGAATATAGAATTTGCGAAAGCTCGTTACTTCAAATCTCAAGAAAAGTGGAAAATTTATTGGAAACTTGCCAATCAAAAATGGGAATTGTATGAAGTTGAGCAAGTCAGCAATATAGACGATTTTTTTAAAGTTGTAAATGAAGATAAACACGGTTGCTTTTTTGGTTAAATTATAAATATTAAAGAATACTAATTCTGATAAAGATTCAGAACAAGTAAATTCAGCACAAATGAACGAAGACGAAGATAACATCATTCCAAACGAAGACGAAAATTTAGACAACCAAGACGAAGCAGCTAACGAAGCTGGTTTTGAGGATATTCGTGTTACAACGGGACATCATTTTTACGAAAACAACGAAAATCCAGAAGAAACCATTACCAAAGTTACAGGAATGTACAAAGATTGGTTTTTGGATTACGCTTCTTACGTAATATTAGAACGTGCGGTTCCGGCTATTGAAGACGGATTTAAACCGGTGCAACGTCGTATTATGCATTCAATGAAGGAGTTAGATGATGGTCGTTATAATAAAGTAGCGAATATCGTTGGCCATACGATGCAATATCATCCACACGGAGACGCTAGTATTGGTGATGCAATGGTGCAAATTGGTCAGAAAGAGTTGATCATCGATATGCAAGGAAACTGGGGAAATATCCTTACGGGAGATAGTGCCGCTGCTTCTCGTTATATCGAAGCTCGAATTTCAAAATTAGGTCACGACATCTTATTCTCACCAAAAATTACCGAATGGGGAACTTCATACGATGGTCGTCGTGCGGAACCCGTAAATCTTCCGGTTAAGTTTCCTTTGTTGTTAGCACAAGGAGCAGAAGGAATCGCAGTGGGTTTATCAACAAAAGTTTTACCGCACAATTTCAACGAATTAATAGATTCATCGATAAAAATATTAAAAGGAAAACCATTTACGTTATTTCCTGATTTCCCAACAGCCGGAATTGCCGATGTATCGAATTACAACGATGGATTGCGTGGCGGACGCGTTCGTGTACGAGCTAAAATTGCACAATTAGACAAGCAAACGTTGGTAATCAATCAAATTCCATTTTCTACTAATACTTCAACTTTGATTGATAGTATTTTGAAGGCCAACGAAAAAGGGAAGATTAAAATTAAGAAAATTGAAGACAATACGGCTGCTGAGGTGGAAATTTTAATCCATTTGCCAGCAGGTGTTTCACCCGATAAAACGATTGATGCTTTGTATGCTTTCACGGCTTGTGAATCGTCAATTGCACCTTTAGGATGTGTGATTGAAAACCATAAACCTTTGTTTATTGGCGTTTCGGATATGTTGAAAATTTCGACACATCGAACAGTTGATTTACTGAAACGTGAACTGGAAATTCAACTAGACGAATTAGAAAATAAATGGCATTTCTCTACGTTGGAAAAGATTTTCATTCGTGAAGAAATGTATATTGATTTCAAATTGTATTCCGACAGAGAAACGCTTTATGTTTATATGTACGATCGTTTTGAGCCGTTTTTAAAATCTTTTGTAAGAGCAATTAACGATGACGATTTGCAGAAATTAACGCAAATTCCAATGATTCGTATTACGCGATTTGACTCGGATAAAGCCGACGAAGGAATTGCGAAACTAGAAGCGGAAATGGAACGCGTAAAACACGATTTAGATAATATTATCGATTATACGATTGCTTTTTTCCAAATGTTGAAAGACAAATACGGAAAAGGACGCGAACGCCAAACGGAATTAAGAAGTTTCGATAATATTGAAGCTACAAAAGTGGCACTTCGAAACACAAAATTATATGTAAACAAGGAAGAAGGATTCTTTGGAACAGGTTTAAAGAAAGACGAATATGTCACTGATTGTTCGGATATCGACGATGTAATTGTGTTCCTTCGCGATGGAAAAATGATGATTTCCAAAGTAGACGATAAGAAATTCGTTGGAAAAGATATCATTCACATTGCGATTTTCGACAGAAATGACAAACGTACCATTTATAATATGATGTATCGTGATGGAAAAACGGGTTCTACTTTCATCAAGCGTTTCAATGTTTCTGGGGTTACACGTGATAAATTTTATGATTTAACACAAGAAAAACCAGGTTCAATGGTTTCTTATTTTTCAGCAAATCCAAATGGAGAAGCGGAAGTAGTAACTATATTATTGCGTCAAGTTGGAAGTGTGAAGAAACTGAAATGGGATGTCGATTTTTCTGATATTGCTATCAAAGGAAGAGCTTCCCGCGGAAATACCGTTTCAAAATATCCAATCAAGAAAATTGAATTAAAAGAAAAAGGAATTTCCACCTTACGACCAAGAAAAGTATGGTTTGATGATACGGTGCAACGTTTAAATGTCGATGGGAGAGGTGAATTATTAGGCGAATTCCGTCCGAATGACCGCTTGTTAATCGTAACGCAATCTGGAAAAATAAAAACAATTATTCCAGAAATCACTACGCATTTTGATGAAGATATGATTGTTTTGGAAAAATGGAATCCAAATAAACCGGTTTCGTGTATTTATTATGATGGTGAAAAAGAACGTTATTTTGTGAAACGTTTCTTAGTTGAAAACGAAAATAAAGAAGAAATTTTCATCACAGAACACGAAAAATCGCAATTAGAAATCATTTCTACAGATTGGCGTCCGGTTGCTGAGGTTATTTTTGCGAAAGTAAAAGGAATTCAAAAAGAGAATCAAATAATTGATTTAGAGCAATTTATTTCGGTAAAAGGAATCAAAGCTTTGGGGAACCAATTAACAGCCGATAAATTAAAACAAATTAATTTATTAGAATCTTTACCTTTCGAAGAGCCTGAAGAAGTTGTTCCAGAACAAATCGAAGTTTCTGGGGAACAAAATGTTTCCGAGGACATCAATACAGAATTAGACGACGACGGACAAATCACATTATCGTTAGATTGAATTTATAGAAAGACCTGTGAGATTATAAAATCTTGCAGGTCTTTTTTTTATTTCAACTTAAATTCTTAATACCAAGAATATGAAAACTTTTTCAATTTTATTAATCGCATTTTTAACGTCAATTCCATTGACAGCTCAAGACATTTCCGGTCAATGGAATGGTGCTTTAAAAGTGCAAGGAACACAATTGCGACTTGTAATTAACATCACCAAAACAGCGGATGGCTATTCGGCAACGATGGATAGTCCGGATCAAGGAGCAACTGGAATCCCAATAAACAGCACAACTTTCGAAAATTCGAAATTATATTTTGCGATTCCAAATGCTACGATTGAATATAATGGTGATTTGAAGGATGATGAATTTATCGGAACGTTTAAACAAAATGGACAAGAATTTCCAATGAATTTATCAAGAAATGCTATTGAAAAATTGGTTGTAAAAAGACCGCAAGAACCGATTAAGCCTTATTCTTATTATTCGGAAGATGTTACTTTTCAAAATAAAAAGGCGAATATTTCTTTAGCAGGAACATTAACGCTTCCCAAAAAAGAAGGAAATTTCCCAGCTGTAATTTTAATTTCGGGAAGTGGTCCTCAAAATAGAGATGAAGAAATATTGGATCATAAACCGTTTTTAGTGATTTCTGATTATTTAACGAAGAATGGAATTGCAGTATTGCGTTATGATGATAGAGGCGTCGGAAAATCAACTGGAAACTTTAAAGCGGGAACTTCAGCAGAGTTCGCAACGGATGTTGAAAGTGCGATTGCTTATCTAAAAACACGAAAAGAAATTAATAAAAAGAAAATTGGACTAATTGGACATAGCGAAGGCGGATTAATTGCTCCAATGGTTGCTTCAAATTCAAAAGATGTGGCTTTTATTGTTATGTTGGCTGGTCCTGGAATTCAAGGAAATAAAATATTATTACTTCAAAAAGAACTTATTGAGAAGGGGATGGGAGTTTCTGAATCCGAAATAAATAAAGGACTTGAAACCAATGCGAATTTATTTGATGTAATCATTAAAGCTACTGATGGTCAACAATTAAAAGCTGTTTTAACGACTAAATTAAATAAATTGCTTGCTAATGATCCTACTGCTGAAATTCCAAACGGAATGTCAAAAGAAGAATTTATAGCTGTGCAAGTGGATCAAATTGCAACACCTTGGATGCAATATTTCATAAAATATGATCCGGCTCCGGCTTTAGAAAAAGTAAAATGTCCTGTTTTAGCACTTAATGGAGCTAAAGATTTACAAGTTCCTCCAAATGAAAATATATCGGCAATTGCAACGGCTTTAAAAAAGGGCGGAAACATGAAAGTAACTACTAAAATATTTCCTAATCTGAACCATTTGTTTCAAGAATCAGATACGGGAATACCATCGGAATATGGAATAATTGAGCAAACAATTGCACCGATCGTTTTGGAAGAAATTACGAGCTGGATAAAATTACAAACAAAATAAAAGCCGAAATTTTTGTTTATTTACAGCAAATAAATATGATTTTCATTCTGTTTTATTCAATTAAATACTACTAATTTCGATAACTAATACAAACACAACTACGAATGGCAACATTTCCATCAGACATTGAAATTGCACAAAATGCAACAATGCTACATATTAAAGAAATCGCAAAGAAAATTAATATTGAAGAAGATGATTTAGAATATTATGGCAAATACAAAGCGAAATTACCTTTACAATTGCAACACGAACATCCAAAAGGGAAACTTATTTTAGTTTCGGCAATGTCGCCCACAAAATATGGGGAAGGCAAAACCACAATGTCAATTGGATTAACCGACGGACTGAATTATATTGGTAAGAAAGCAATTGCGGTTTTACGCGAACCTTCCTTAGGTCCGGTTTTTGGTTTAAAAGGTGGTGCCGCTGGTGGCGGATATGTTCAGGTTTTACCAATGGAAGATATCAATTTGCATTTTACAGGTGATTTTTCTGCGATTGAAAAGGCGAATAATTTACTTTCGGCTGTAATTGACAATAATCTTCAAAACACAAAATATACTTTAAACTTAGACCCAAAATCAATTGCTTGGAAACGTGTAATTGATATGAACGATCGTTCGTTACGCCAAATTATTATTGCAACAGGATCGAAGTCAAACGGCACAATGCGTGAAGATGGTTTTAACATCACTGCGGCTTCTGAAGTAATGGCGATTTTATGCTTAGCAAAAGATTTAGAAGATTTAAAATTCCGTTTAGGAAATATATTTGTTGGAAAAACTTTGGATGGCAAAGCGATTTTTGCTCGAGATTTGAAAGTAGTAGGAGCAATGGCCGCTTTATTAAAAGATGCGATTAAACCTAATTTAGTGCAAACCATCGATGGAAATCCGGCAATTGTGCACGGCGGACCTTTTGCTAGTATTGCACAAGGAACAAATACTGCAATTGCGACAAAAATGGGAATGTCGTTAGGCGATTATGCGGTTACAGAAGCCGGATTTGGTGCCGATTTAGGTGCGGAGAAATTCTTGCATATTAAATGTGAGCAAGCGGGTTTGAAACCTGATGGTGTTGTTTTAGTCGCAACGATTAGAGCTATAAAACATCACGCTGGATTAAATGCAGAAGATTTTAAAACTGAAAGTATTACAGCCATAGCAAAAGGTTTTTGTAATCTTGAAAAACATATTGAAAATATTCAAAAATTCGGGTTGAATCCAGTGGTTTGTATCAATGCTTTTCCCGATGATACTCAATTAGAGTATGATAAATTAATTGATTTGTGTGCTACAAAAGGCGTGGTTGCAATTGTGAGCACTGCTTTTGTTGCTGGTGGAAAAGGTTCGGCTGATTTAGCAAAAGAAGTAATTGCTGAAATTGAAAAAGGAACGGCTAATTACAAACCTTTATACCAACCTTCGGACAGTATTGAACATAAAATTAATACGGTTGCTAAAGAAATTTATGGTGCCAATTCGGTAGAATTCTCGGCAAAATCAAAAACACAATTGAAGATGATTAATGAACTGGGTTTTGGTCATTTTTCGGTTTGTATGGCGAAAACACCCGCTAGTTTTTCAGACAATGACAAATTAATTGGTCGCCCCACGAATTTTGACATTACGGTTCGTGAATTTGAAATTGCAAGTGGAGCCGGATTCATAGTTCCGCTTTTAGGAGATGTAATGCGAATGCCCGGTTTACCAGCGGTTCCAAACGCAGAACGCATTGATATTGATAACAATGGAGTGATTTCGGGATTGTCTTAAAAAAGGTATTCAAAGATTCAATACTAAACCTAACTAACCCTGATGGGAAAGGAAATAAAAAATGTCCCGATTGTTTTTTCGGGACATTTTTTATTGTAATGGACAGCAGGAATAGGGATTACCGATAAAGCCCAAGCCATTCGTTTCAGAGAAAAATTATTGTTTTCTTTTTCTCATTTTCATATTTAAAAACTCGGTTGCTAGTGAAAACGCAATAGCAAAATATAAATAGCCTTTTGGAACAGCTCCTACGTGTTCGCCAACTAATTCAGCATTTGACAAGTGCATACTTTCGGTAATTAGCATAAAACCGATTAAGATTAAAAACGCTAAACCTAAGATTTGAATTGATGGGTTTTCATTAACGAAATTTCCTACAGGAACTGCAAAAATCAACATTACGCCAACCGAAATAACCACTGCTGTAACCATAATTATTAAAGCACCTGGAACACCATTTGTCATCCCAACAGCTGTTAAAATACTGTCGACAGAGAAGATAAGGTCAATTAATAGAATTTGACCAATTACACTTCCAAAAGACTTTGTAGCTGTAGATTTTAATGTTATTTCTTCTTCACCTTTATGATCTACTTTTTCGTGAATCTCTTTGGTACTTTTATAAATTAGGAACAAACCTCCTAATAATAAAATCATTGCTTGACCCGTAATATCGGCTTTAAACCAACCGAAATCAAAACTAAACCAAGGAGCTTTCATTGCAATTAATAACGTAATTCCGAATAAAAGTCCAATTCGCATAAACATTGCTAAGAATAAACCAATGCGAGTGGCTCTTTTGCGTTCTGCTTCCGGTAATTTTCCAGTAACAATGGAAATAAATATAATGTTGTCAATCCCTAAGATAATTTCTAGAAAAGTTAGGGTTAATAAGGCTATCCAAGCATCGGGATTTAAGAATACTTCCATTCGTTTTTTATTGTTTTATCTTACTTATACGTGGATTATTCTATTTTTGTTACAGTTCCGCGTTGTTTTTTTGGATCGCCTACAAAAGAATATTCAAAAGTATACGAATTATCAGTCGTAGTTAAGATTTTCATTTGCACTGGTTTTTTTTCTTCTCTATTTTTTGGATGCCTATTTTGGATGATGTATTCGCAATCATTGGTCCATCTCAACTTATAAGTATCTACTTTTCCTTGGTAAGATTCTGTTTGAATGGTATCATTCCGTTCAAAAGTACTCGTATATTTTACGCCATCAATTATGGTTTCGGAAGTGAATTTTCCTGTTTTAAAAGTAGTACAATTCCGTTCTTGGTTGTAACATGAAACTAATAAGAACATAGCAAATAAGGCAAAAATGGTTTTCATATTAAGAATTTTGGTTTTTATCTCCATCGAAGAAACTTTTTGTAATTGTGGTAACACCTTTAAATAATAAAAACATAGCAAACATGGAAATGATAATTCCCAATCCTAAAATATAAGGATATAATGGATTTTCTTTGTTTTTAAAAGCGCTGTTGATTATAACTGGGCCTAAAAACAATAAAGGTAAAGTACCAGACAAATAGCGGATTCCTTGTCGTAATGTTTTTCTATCTGCGGCCATTAGAAGTTAATTTGAAGTCCAAAACCATTGGAATTATTGACCATATTTAGCTCGAAATTTCCGCCTAGCGTTTTATTTTGTTCTTGTAAATTGGAATTGTATAAATCCACACTTTGTTGAACCAATTTTTTTCTTCCGGAAAGAATTGGAATAGAAACGGCCATTAAACCAATTCCAGCATACGTGATGGCAGTCGGATATTTTTTATTTGAAGTGGTTGCTCCCATTACTAAATCGGCAACAGTTGCACCAATTCCTAAGCCTAAAATAAAACCGCCAAGCGATTCTTTGTTTTTTGCTTTTTTAAATAAATACATAGCTTTTAAATCAGATTCCATAATTTTTTTAGTTTCAAATGTCGATAATTGGACCTCTTCTTGATATATTTTACCGTTTTTATATTCTAATTTTTGAGCAAATGTGATTGAAAATCCAAGTAACGTGATAATTAATAAAAATTGTTTCATAGTATTTTTTATTTATTGTTGTTGTAAAAAGTAACGGCATTTCTAACGCTTCCGTGGGAAGTTAAAAGTCGATTGGCTTCTTCATAATTAACCGGAATTTCTTCCATAATCATTCGCGTGCCACGATCAATTAATTTGGTATTGCTCAATTGCATATCGACCATTTTATTTCCTTTGACTTTTCCCAATTGAATCATTGTTGCGGTTGAAATCATATTTAATACTAATTTCTGAGCGGTTCCGGCTTTCATTCGACTACTTCCGGTTACAAATTCGGGTCCGACTACGACATCTATTGGGAATTTAGCTGTTTTGGATAGCGGACTCTCGGCATTACAACTAATACTTCCGGTTGCAATATTATGTTTGTTACATTCTTCCAAACCTCCAATAACATAAGGAGTTGTTCCCGAAGCTGCAATTCCAATCACCACATCATTTTCACAAATATTCCAATCTTTTAAATCTTTCCAAGCTTGCTGGTTATCGTCTTCTGCAAATTCTACGGCTTTTCTAATAGCTGAGTCGCCACCGGCAATAATTCCGATTACCAAATCGAAGGCAACACCAAAAGTAGGCGGACATTCCGAAGCATCGACAATTCCTAATCGGCCTGAAGTTCCTGCTCCAATGTAGAATAAGCGACCGCCTTGTTTCATTTTAGATACAATTTCAGTTACTAAAATTTCAATTTGAGGTAACGCTTTTTCAACCGCTAAAGGAACGGTTTTGTCTTCATTATTGATATTCGTCAACAAATTAGAAACCGACATCTTTTCTAAATGTTCGTATTTTGAAGCTTGTTCAGTGGTTTTTGTAAAATCCATACGATTATTTTAAAACGTGATGTGCTAAAACATTTTGCACGTCATAAACATTCACACCTTTATTGAATTGTTTCACAATACTAGGATTGGTTTCACTTGAAACCCAAATTTTTAATTCGGCTTCGAGGTCAAATGTTCCGGCAGTTTCTACACTAAATCGTGAAATACTTTTATAAATTATGGATTTATATTCGACTTTACTACCTGTAATTCCTTGTTTTTCAATGAGTATTAATCGTTTATTTGTAAAGATAAAAGTATCACGAATTAATTTGAAACCCAATTCAATTTCTTCACCAGTAATTAATAGCTTGCCATAATCTTTAACTAAAGTTTCCTGATTTACAGCACCAGCATTTCCAAGTAGAGCAGAAAATAATCCCATATAAATTGTTTTAAAAGTTCTTCAAATTTAATTAATAAACTTAGAATAGACTAAATTAAAACTTATAAAATATTTCTTCTTGATTTCTCGGTTTGTTTCTAATGCGAATGCCCCATTTCAATAACATAAGCCAATGCAAATCCGATAACAATCATTGTGATTTTTGCCAAGTTGAATTTATGTCCTTCGTTACTTTCGAAAATAATTGTGGAAGAAATATGGAATAAAATTCCGACTACAACCGCTGAAATTTCCTTTGAATAATGTTCGGCAAAATGCATTTGGTCTGCTAATAAAGTACCAAGTGGTGTCATTAAAGCAAATGTAAACATAAAGGCAAATATTATAAATTTATTCATTTTTGCATTTACAAAAAACAAAGTCAAAATGATGGCGATAGGGAAGTGGTGAACCGCAATTCCATACGCTAAATTATGATTTTGATGAATCGGAAAGCCTTCTAACAAAGCGTGAATACAAAGACTTATGAAAAGCAACCAAGGAATCTGGTGTAATTCATTGTGTTCGTCTGTATGCACGTGAACGTGACCGTGTTCGGCTCCTTTAGAGAAAAATTCCAGTAAAATTTGGAACAAAATTCCTATCATAATAAAAACACCAACTGGTAATGTTTTGTGCTCGTGTCCAACTTCGTGTGCGTGATTATGCCCGTCGTTAAATAATTCAGGAAGTAAATGCAAAACAGTCAATGATAATAGAAAAGCACCGCTGAAAGCAAGCAGTAACTTGATATTCTTTTTCTTCTGTGGTTTTAAAAATAAAGCGATTAAAAATCCAATGATAACCGCTGAAAAAGTAATGATGTATTCCATTATTTAAAAATCATAATTAAACGTTCCGATTGTGTTTTGAAGAATTTACGCAATTTATAATCGCCAAAAATATCCAACAGATAAATACCCGCTTCTTCCATCATTTTTTCAAAATCGGCTAAGCGAAGTGCTTGAACACGTTCGGTATATTGGTGTTTTTTGCCTTTGTCTTCGAACGAAATCTCTTTAAAAATATAACCGTCTTTGTAAATTCTTTTGATATGAAAATCGATTCCATCAACTGTTTTTATTTCTTCGGGAACTAAATTTTCAATCACATAATCGGCATTCATAAAATCAATTACGGCAAAACCAGTTTCTGTTAAACTGTTATGAATTGCTTTTAAAGTTTTCAAATTATCAGCATCTTCATCAAAATAGCCAAAACTCGTGAACAAATTAAAAATCGCATCGTATTTTTCGTCACAAGTTTCACGCATATCGTGCACTTTGAAATGTAGTTTTTCATTGGCATAAGCCGAAGCTTCTGTGATGCTGTTTTCAGATAAATCAATTCCTGTTACATCATAACCTAACGAGTTCAAATATATAGCGTGACGTCCTTTTCCACAAGCTAAATCTAAAATTCGAGCCTCCTCTGGAAGATTTAAATATTGCGTCAAATTGTCCATTAACAATTGAGCTTCTTCATCGTTACGTTCTTTATATAAAATATGATAATATTCGGTATCAAACCAAGATTCGAACCAATCGTTCGAATTGGAATTTGTAATTTCTGACATTAATTGGCTTTTAAGTTGAATGCACTTGCAAATTTAATGTATTTTTGCAAAAGAATGTCTTAATTATTGAAAATGCAATTCATTTTTGCACAAGACCTTGAAATTGAATAATGGAAAATTTTAAAATGACTGCCAAAACCTTTTTTGGTTTTGAAGAAATGTTGGCTAAAGAATTAACTAATTTAGGAGCCCAAAGAGTCGAAATAGGAACGCGAGTAGTTAGTTTTTATGGCGATAAAGGATTTATGTATAAAGCGAATTTAGCACTTCGTACGGCCATCAAAATCTTAAAACCGATTAAGACTTTTAAAGCAATAAATGATAAAGCTTTGTATGACGGCGTTAGAACCATAGATTGGTCTGATTATTTGACGGAACATAATACTTTTCTTGTTGAAACTACTATGCATTCTGAAAATTTCAACCACAGTCAATTTGTGGCTTTGAAGACAAAAGATGCGATTGTGGATCAATTTAGAGATGTGAATGGAAAACGTCCGAGTATAGATAAAGACTTCCCAGATTTACAAATTCACGTACATATTGATAGAGATACGGTGACGGTTTCTTTAGATTCTTCAGGTGCTTCGTTGCATCATAGAGGGTATCGAACGGCTACGAATATTGCACCAATTAATGAGGTTTTAGCTGCTGGAATGTTAATTTTATCGGGCTGGGACGGAACAACCCATTTCTTAGATCCGATGTGTGGAAGTGGAACTATTTTAGCCGAAGCAGCGATGATTGCTTGTAATATTCCGGCAAATATCAACCGTAAAGAGTTTGGATTTGAAAAGTGGAAAGATTGGGATGCCGAATTATTTGACGCTGTTTTAGAGTCGTTATTGAAGAAAACGCGAGAATTTCATTATACTATTAAAGGCTATGACAAAGCACCAAGTGCGGTTGCAAAAGCAAAAGATAATATTAAAAACGCAAATTTAGAGGAGTACATCACGATTACAAACGATAACTTCTTCGATTCAAAAAAAGAAACAGACGGACCACTTCAGATGGTTTTTAATCCACCTTATGGCGAACGTTTGGATATTGATATGGAACGTTTTTATAGAGAAATTGGCGATACTTTAAAGCAAAGTTACCCGAACACAAATTCTTGGTTTATTACCGCAAATTTAGAAGCTTTAAAATATGTAGGTTTACGACCGAGTAGAAAAATCAAACTTTTCAATGGTAAATTAGAAACCCGTTTTGTGAAATACGAAATGTATGAAGGCAGTAAGAAAGGAAAATATATGAATACGGAAGAGTAAGCAGTATTTTGTATTTAAATCACCCATATAATAAGAATATAATAAGAATATAATAAGAATATAATAAGAATATAATAAGAATATAATAAGAATATAATAAGAATAAAATGAGCAAAAAAGTAAAAGCATTTTTATATAATTTTTTAGGATTTAGTATTATTTATATACCAACATATTTCGCCGTCATAAATTTCACGCACTTACAGGGCTATTGGATTGCTGGAACTTCTTTTATGATTGCCTTGTTAGCAGCACCGAAATTTCAAGCTATACGTACAAATGAAGGCGAAAAACTATTTATGAAATGGCTTTTTATCAAAGGAGTTAAAGAAGTAAATTAGTTTTTAAGTTTTTTTTGAAACTATTTTTTTACATTATGTATTGAAGTTCAAACTCTTGTAAAAAACTTCAAAAAAAATATTATATTTTGTCTTCAAAAGGTTTGTAGAAATAAAAAAAGATTCTATATTTGCACTCGCAATACGGAAACGTTTGCAGTCTTACTGGAGAAATGGCAGAGCGGTCGAATGCGGCAGTCTTGAAAACTGTTGACTGTAACAGGTCCGGGGGTTCGAATCCCTCTTTCTCCGCGAGCTGAAAAGCAAATTGAATTAAAACCCTTAAAATCGTATGATTTTAAGGGTTTTTTTATTTTTACAACCTTCAAAACATTCATTAATTCGTGAACCTAAAGGGATAAATTCGGTTACCCTAAAAAACTCATATTTTGGGTAACCGATTTTTAACTTAACCTAATGTTCATAGGATGTTACAACCAGTTCAATAACCAGTTTAAAACTTGTACATCTTGTGAACCTTGAATATTAAAATTAAATTTAATACTAATAAAAAGGTCACCATTATGAAAGCAAAAGTTTCTATTCTTTTTTATGCTAAAAAAGCAAAAGCCAATGTTAACGGTTTAGTTCCAATCTACACAAGAATTACAGTCAATGGAAAAAGGATTGAGTTAAGTACCAATAGATTTATAGAAACATCTAAATGGTGCACTAAATCCAACAAAATTAAAGGTAATTCAGAAGAGGCTCGTTCAATAAATAGCCATCTGGATATGTTGAAAATTCAAATAATTGATACCCAAATGGAATTAGTCCATAAAAAAATTACAATTACTGCCGAGAGTTTTAAAAGTTTGTTACTTGGAGTTAATGAAAGAGCTAGAATGTTAGTTCCTATATTCCAAGACCACAACAACAAAATAAAAGAATTGGTAGGTAAAGAATATGCACCAGGAACATTAGAACGTTATACCACTTCTTTAAAACATACCATTGAGTTCATGCAGTGGAAATACAATGTTACAGATATTGATATTACCAAGATTGATCACGCTTTTATAACCGATTACGAATTCTGGTTGAGAAGTGTTAGAAATTGTGCAAATAACACAGCTGTAAAATACATCAAGAACTTCAATAAAATTATCAAGATATGTTTGGCCAATGACTGGCTTGACAAAAATCCTTTTGCGAACTACAAATCCAAAGTAAAAGAAGTAGAACGTGTTTATTTATCTGAAGTTGAAATTCAAAGTATTATCGAAAAGGATTTCAAAACAGAAAGACTCTCTTTAGTTCGTGATATATTTCTTTTTAGTTGCTTTACTGGTTTGGCTTACATTGATGTCAAAAACTTAACAAAGTCCCATATAAGCTTCGGTATTGATGGTGAGAAATGGATATTTACACATAGACAGAAAACAGAAAGTGCTTCTAAAATTCCAATCCTGCCAGTTACACAAATGATAATCGATAAATACGAGAATCATCCACAAAGTAATAATCAGGAAAAATTACTTCCTATTCTGTCCAATCAAAAAATGAATGCCTATTTAAAAGAAATAGCAGCTGTTTGCGAGATTGAAAAAGAATTAACCTTCCATATTGCTCGACATACATTTGCGACAACTGTAACACTTACAAATGGTGTACCTATTGAAAGTGTAAGTAAAATGCTTGGACATAAAAATTTGAGAACTACGCAACATTACGCAAAAGTTTTGGATAGAAAAGTTAGTGAGGATATGCGTATTTTGAAAGATAAATTTAGTTATAGTTTTAAGTTGAATACTAAAGAAGCGTAAAAAAACGTAAAAACTAAAAAATAATTTTACTACTTTTACAGCTGTGAAATTTTTAAGCTACATATTATCAATCTATTTAGTAATACTTTCATGTTTGCCCTGTGCAGATGTGGAAACAATTAGTTTTACTCATACTTCTAGTATAATAGATACAAACCATGATAATCATTCACACGACCAAGAAAATGATGCATGTTCTCCTTTCTGTATATGTAATTGCTGTGGTCAAACTACTTTAAACCATCAAGAAATATACGTCTATAGTTTTCTTATCCACACAGTAGAAATAAATAATTTCAATTCAAAGTACCATTCTAGCCTAATTCCAGTTTTTTCTGGTAGTATTTGGCAACCACCTCAAATAGTATAACGAAGCCCGTCCCTTTATAGGGTTTAGGGTTAGAAAAATGTGTTCTTAAAACACAAATAATTGCGAATTTTTTATTTGCGAAATTCTAATTTATATACTTATTTTTCAATGTTAGATAAAATCATACATTTCAGTATCCATAATAAATTTATTATTGGTCTATTTACATTTGCTTTAATTATTGTAGGAAGTTATGCGGCATATACGTTGCCAATTGATGCACTTCCAGATATTACCAACAATCAAGTTCAAATTATTACTACTTCACCAAAATTAGCCACTCAAGAAGTAGAGCAATTTATCACATATCCAATAGAACTATCTGTAAAATCAATTCCAAACATTGTTGAACTTCGTTCAATAAGCAGATTTGGTTTAAGCGTTATTACAGTAGTTTTTGAAGAAGATGTGGATATATACTGGGCAAGAGCTCAAATTTCAGAACGACTTAAGGAAGCCGAAAACACAATCCCAAAAGGCGTTGGCGTTCCCGAAATGTCGCCAGTTTCAACAGGATTAGGAGAAATCTATCAATATGTCGTTTTTCCTAAAAAAGGGTTTGAGGATAAATATGATGCCACTGAATTAAGAACTATTCAAGATTGGATAATAAAACCGCAACTTATTGGAACTAAAGGTGTAGCAGAAGTGAACACTTTAGGCGGTAATTTAAAACAATATGAAGTTGCTGTGCAGCCGGATAAGCTGAAAAGTATGAATACCTCAATCTCTGAAATTTTTGAGGCACTAGAAAATAATAATGAAAATACAGGTGGAGCATATATAGATAAAAAACCGTATGCTTATTTCATTAGAGGTATTGGAATGGCTAGTTCAATTGAAGACATTGAAAAAATTGTAATTAAAAATCAAAATGGCATTCCTGTTTTAGTTCGTGATGTTGCTAAAGTGCAAATTGGTAGTAGTATTCGCTATGGTGCAGTAACCAAAGATGGTAAAGGTGAAGAAGTGTCTGGAATGGTGATGATGCTTAAAGGTGAAAATGGCGGTGAAGTTATTCAGACGGTTAAAGCAAAAATGGAGCAAATCAAAAAATCTTTGCCCGAAGGAGTAGCTATTGAACCTTTTATGGACAGGTCTATTTTGGTCAATAAAGCAATCGGAACGGTTGAAAAAAACTTAATTGAAGGCGCTTTAATTGTCATTTTTATATTAGTATTACTTTTAGGAAATTGGCGTGCTGGTCTAGTTGTAGCATCTGTAATTCCATTGGCTTTATTATTTGCCATTTCAATGATGCGTTTATTTGGCGTAAGTGGAAATTTAATGAGTTTGGGTGCTATTGATTTCGGGCTTATTGTAGATGGTGCCGTAATTATTGTTGAAGCAATTGTGCATCGATTGCAGGTAAGTAAAAAAGGTAAACTTACTACAGCTGAAATGAATGAAGAAGTATATCAAGCGTCATCGAAAATTAGAAACAGTGCAGCTTTTGGAGAAATAATAATTTTGATTGTCTATTTGCCTATTTTAGCATTAGTAGGAATTGAAGGAAAAATGTTTGGTCCTATGGCACAAACAGTTTCATTTGCAATATTAGGTGCTTTTTTATTATCCCTAACCTATGTGCCTATGATGACGGCTTTAGCTTTAAAAAAGCAAACCGGACACAAGAAAAATTTTAGTGACAAAATAATCGAAAAACTACACAATTTATACGAACCTCTTTTAGAAAAAGCTTTAAAAATAAAAGCAATAATCCTTTCAATTGCAGTAGGATTATTTGTAATAGCACTACTGGTTTTTAATTCTCTTGGCGGTGAATTTATTCCAACACTAGACGAAGGAGACATTGCTACGCATTTAATTATCGCATCGGGAAGTTCGCTTTCACAAGAAATTGAGACAACTACAAAAGCAGAACAAATCTTAAAAGAAAAGTTTCCAGAAATTAAAATGATAGTTACTAAAATTGGTTCAGCAGAAATTCCAACAGACCCAATGCCTATTGAAGCAGGAGATATGATTATTTTATTAAAAGATAAAAGCGAATGGACAACTGCTGAAACAAAAGAAGAACTAATGGAAAAAATGGAAGAAGCTCTTGAAGTAATTCCTGGCGCATTTACCGAGTTTTCGCAACCCATTCAAATGCGTTTTAATGAACTAATGACTGGAGTCAGAAGTGATGTGGCTATTAAAATATTTGGAGAAGATTTAGATGTATTAGTTAGTAAAGGTGACGAGGTTGTACAGTTAATCAATTCTATTGATGGTGTTGCAGAAGCCAAGGCAGAACGTGTTGCTGGTTTGCCTCAAATAACTATTCGCTACAATAAAGATAAAATGGCAGCTTATGGCTTAAAAATAAATGATGTAAATAGAGTCGTAAGAATGGGATTTGCAGGTGAAGCTGCAGGTGCCATTTATGAAGGAGAAAAGCGTTTTGATTTAGTCGTTCGATTAGACAGTAGTGCTAGAACAGATATTGATAACTTAAAATCTTTGTTTGTAACCTTACCTAGTGGCAATCAAATTCCTTTAAGTCAAATTGCCGATGTAAATTTTGAAGATGGTCCAATGCAAATTTCGCGGGAAGATGGAAAACGTAGAATAGTGGTAGGATTTAATGTTCGTGATGCTGATGTGAAAACAGTAGTTCAAAATATTCAAACCAAACTAGAATCAAGTTTGAAATTACCTGATGGGTATTATATAACTTATGGTGGTCAGTTTGAAAATTTGGTACAAGCTACTAAACGACTTTCTATTGCAGTTCCCATTGCATTGTTATTGATTTTTGTTCTACTTTATTTTACTTTTAAATCAATAAAACAATCTTTATTAATTTTTACAGCTATTCCACTTTCGGCTATTGGAGGTGTTTTTGCATTGTGGTTGCGAGATATGCCTTTTAGTATATCAGCAGGAGTTGGTTTTATAGCACTTTTTGGTGTTGCCGTTTTAAACGGAATTGTTTTAATAGGATACTTTAATCAATTAAAAGCAGAAGGAATGGAAAATGTCTATGACCGAATTAAAGAAGGCACAAAAGTGAGATTACGTCCTGTAATAATGACGGCAGCAGTAGCTTCGCTTGGTTTTTTACCAATGGCTTTAAGTAGCAGTGCTGGTGCAGAAGTGCAGAAACCATTAGCAACGGTGGTAATTGGCGGTTTACTTACGGCTACTTTATTGACCTTAATTGTACTTCCTATTCTATATTATTATTTAGAAAAAGGAATTAAAAAATCGATTAAAGTCAACTCTAATATAGCAACAATTCTAGTTGTTTCGCTACTGTCTTTTAGTGCTAATGCACAAAATAAACAAGAATTAAATTTGGATAAAGCTATTGAAATTGGACTGCAAAAAAATAAAAATATTCAAGCATCAATTTTAAATGCGAAAAGCAGTAAACAGTTGACAAAATCAGCATTTGAATTGCCGAAAACAGAGTTTACAGGAAATTTTGGTCAATTGAACTCTTTCGAAAAGGATAAAAATTTTAGTGTGAGTCAAAGTTTCAATCCGTTTCAAATTAACGCACGCAAAAAAATGCTGAATGAAAACAGTAATGCGAGCCAAACGCAAATTAATATAGCAAAACAAGAGCTTACCTATTCCATTCGTCAAGCGTGGAACAATATGCTTTTTCTAGAAACTCAAAATAAACTATTCAATGAGCTAAACAGTGTATATCAAAAATTTGTAAAAGCAGCTACTTTACGATACTCCGCAGGTGAAACTAACGCTTTAGAGAAAAATATTGCTAATGCAAAACAGCAACAATTAGAACAAAAATTAAAACAAACTACAACCCAAATTGAAATTGAAAAATCAAAAATTAAAGTGTTTTTGGATTTAAAATCAGATTTTAATGTGCCAGATACTTTGTTTGTCGCTAATACTATAATTGCAGATTCTGTTTTAATACAGCAAAATCCAAATATTAAATTAGCATTTAATCATATTGAAGTAGCAAAAGCAAATCAAAAATTTGAAAAATCAGCCCTTTATCCTGAATTTTCAGCGGGTTATTTCATGCAATCTCTAGTTGGGACACCAGAAAACAATAGCAATACACTAGCGAATAACTCGCTTCAATTCAGTGGTTTTTCGGTTGGAATTGCACTACCTATTTTTGCAGGAAGTTCTATAGCAAAATCGAAAGCAGCTAAAACTAAAATTGAAATGGAAGAAATGAATTTAAATTATATGCAAATGCAAATACATAGTCAATTCAGCCAGCAAGTAGAACAGTTAAATACTTTCAAATCAAATCTACAGTACTACAAAGAAACAGCTTTGCCTAATGCAAACGAAATTTTAAAAAATGCTGCAAAAGAATATCAAAATGGTAATATCTCTTATTTAGAATATGCAAACAGTTTAGAAACTGCATCTGACATACAACTAAAGTACAATGAAGCTATTTTGAACTACAATCTAACAATTATCAACCTACAATATTTAACAAATCAATAAAATGAAAAAATCTAATTTATTATATATAGCAATAGTTCTAATTGTTTTGAGTAGCGTTCTATACTTTGCCTTCCGCGATAAAAACGATGTCAACCACGAAGGTCACGATCATACTGAAAAAGAGGTTTCAGAAAAAGAAGAAGTTGCTACAATAAAAGAGGTAGAACTGAACGATGCACAATTCAAAGCTGCAAATATTCAACTGGGAACATTTTCTAAAAAGAATTTAAGTGAAGTTATTGAAGCAAACGGTTATACGAAATTGCCTCCTCAAAATCAAGCAGATGTTTCAGTACAAACTACAGGAATAATTAAATCAATTTTATTTAAAGAAGGGCAATATGTAAACAAAGGCCAAACTTTAGCCACTATTGCAAGTCCAGAATTTGCAAGGTTACAAGAAGCCTACTTAACGTCAAAAAGTAATTTAAACTATTTAAAATTAGAGTTCGATAGGCAAAAGACCTTGAATGAGGAGGAAGTAAATTCAAGAAAAACGTTTCAAAAAACAAAGTCCGATTATGAAATAGAGAAAGCACGTTATAATTCTTTACAAATGCAATTAAATGTTTTTAATATCAATGCAAATGGCGATGCCACGGCAACTGTTGGTGTTAGAGCACCCATTTCTGGATATGTAACGACAATAAATATTAAAATTGGTAGTAATGTAGAAATTGGAAAACCATTACTTTCAATTGTAGATAATTCAAAATTACATGTAGACTTATTAGTTTATGAGAAAGATTTGTATAAAATTGAAGTTAATCAAACAGTGCGTTTTATATTTACAAATCAAAACCAAATAGAAATTACAGGAAAAGTGTTCAGCATAGGAAAAACATTTGAAAATGATACAAAAGCAGTAGCAGTTCATGTAGAAATTGCTAATAATAATCAAAAATTAATTTCAGGAATGTACGTAAATGCTCTAATTAATTTAGGAACTAAAGAAGTTTTTGCTTTGCCAGAAGATGCTATTGTTAAAGCAGATGGTAGAGCGTATATTTTTGTATTAGAAGAAGGTCACGAAGAAGAAGTTGCACATGACGAAAAAGAAGGACATAATCACGAAGATGGAGATAAGCATGAAGAAGCTGAAGGAAAAACATTCCATTTTCAACGTATTGAAGTAAAAACAGGAACTACACAATTAGGATATACGCAAGTAACATTACTTCAAAAAATAGAACCTAATGCAAAAATTGTACTAAAAGGAGCGTATTATGTACAAAGTCATTTACTAAAAAGTGAAGGCGGTGGCGGACACGCACATTAATAATATTCAACAATAATTCATCTAAATAAATAAAATTATCATGAAAAAATCAATTTTAATTTTGGCTTTTACCATTGCAACATTAAGTGTAGTTTCTTGTAATAAAAATGAAAAAACAGAAGTTACAACTGAACACGAAGGTCATAATCACAAAGAAGGCGAAGCTCATAAAGTAGCTTATGAATGTCCAATGGATTGTGAAAAAGGAAAAACATACGATAAAAAAGGAACTTGTCCAGTTTGTAAAATGGACTTAATAGAAGCCAAAGCAGATAATCACGAAGGACACGACCATTCGAAAGAAAATCATGATGGACATAATCATTCAGAAGAAGGTTCTGAGAAAAGCCATGAAGGGCATGACCACTAATTAGCTTAATTATAATGAAACTTAAAACAAATATAGATAAATTAGGTACAATAGGGCTTTTCATAACAGCCCTATTCTCCCCGTGTTGTTTCCCTTTTTATCGAACAAAAAGATTCTAAACTTTAAAAATAGTTGAATTATGTTACAGCTTTTAGATTTTACTGGAGAAAATATTATTGCTACAAGAGCGAATGACTTATTGGGTATTAAAGATTATGAAAAAATTCATCCGTTTATTCATAATATTATAAGCACTGGTAGAAAAGTGCGATGGTATTTTGAAATGGATGATGGCTCTGGTTCAGATTCGACTGGTTTTTGGGAAGACGGTATAATTGAAATTGATTATGGCAATATGAAATTTACTCATTCCGATGATATAGAAACTATTGCAATTGTGGGTGATAAAAAGTGGGAAAAGTGTATGCTTTCAATAATGAAACCATTTACAAAGGCAAATCTGAGATATTTTGAATTATCGGAAAAAGAAAAAGCGAAAGAATGGATTATAAATGAAGTAAAATCGAACGAAATTATAACTAAATAAAAATTAGTTTTCTTCCAAATAATATTTATTAAAAATACAAGTATGCAATACAATTTAGCAATTATAGGTTCTGGACCAGGTGGATATGTAGCCGCAATTAGAGCCGCACAGTTAGGATTAACTGTTGCCATCATCGAAAAATACAGTACTTTAGGCGGAACTTGTCTTAATGTAGGATGTATTCCATCAAAGTCATTACTCGATAGTTCCGAGCATTTTTTTAACGCAACACATACATTTGCCGAACATGGTATAAAAACAGGTGCTTTAGAAGCCGATATTGTACAAATGGTAACTCGCAAAAATGGGGTAATCAGAAAAATTAATGACGGAATTAATTATTTGATGCAAAAAAACAAAATTACAGTTTACAATGGTTTGGGTTCTTTTACAGATAAAAATACCATTAAAATTATAAAAACTGACAATACAGAAGAAAGCATAACTGCCGACAATGTTATTATTGCAACAGGTTCAAAACCAACAATTTTACCTTTCATTCCATTAGATAAAAAACGAATTATTACTTCTACAGAGGCATTAAGTCTAAATGAAATTCCTAAAAATCTAATTGTCATTGGTGCAGGCGTAATTGGAGCAGAAATGGGTTCGGTATTTGCCAGATTAGGGTCAAAAATTTCCTTCGTTGAATTTGCAGATGCTATGATTCCTACAATGGATAAAACGATGGGAAAAGAATTGCAAAAATCGATGAAAAAAGATTTCGCACCTAATTTTTACTTCAGTCATAAAGTTATAAAAGTTGAGAATACAGGTAACGAAGTAATAATAACAGCCGAAATTAACGGACAAACTGTAGAAATAAAAGGCGATTATTGCTTGGTAGCAATAGGCAGAAAGCCTTATACAGAAGGTTTAAACATAGAAATACTCGGGATTACTTTAGACAAAGGAAAAATACCTGTAAACGAAGCAACATTAGAAACTGATGTAAAAGGCATTTATGCAATTGGCGATGTAATTCGTGGAGCAATGCTAGCACACAAAGCATCAGAAGAAGGCGTTTTGGTTGCCGAGATTATTGCAGGTCAAAAACCGCATCTCAACTATAATTTAATACCTAACGTAATCTATACTTGGCCCGAAGTTGCCTCTGTAGGTCAAACCGAAGAGCAATTAAAAGAAAAAGGAATAAATTACAAATTAGGAAGTTTTCCTTTTAAAGCGCTAGGTAGAGCCATAGCCAGTGGAGACGAAGATGGTTTGGTAAAAGTTTTAGCCGATAAAATAACTGATGAAATACTAGGTGTTCATATTATTGGAGCAAGAGCAGCAGATATGATTTCAGAAGCGGTTTCTGCAATGGAATTTAGAGCATCTTCTGAAGATATTATAAGAACCAGTCATGCACATCCAACTTATACTGAAGCATTTCGTGAAGCGTGTATGGCAACAAACAATAAAGCAATTCATATTTAAGATTAAAAATTACTGAAACTTTAAAAATATGGATATAAAAATTGAATTAATTATAGTTTCCAAACTTATTGTTTCCTTCCTTTTAGGAGCATTCATTGGTTTAGACAGAGAAAGACACGGTAGAGATGCTGGAATAAGAACTTATGCGGCCGTTTGCATTGGCGCAACATTGTTTACGGCCATTGCAACACATATAATTAATGATACTGGAGCTGCTTCAAGAATTATTGCAAACATTATCACTGGAGTGGGTTTTCTTGGAGCTGGTATAATATATCGCAATAACAGTTTAGGAACATCGCATGGATTAACAACTGCAGCTACCGTTTGGTGTACATCAGCCGTAGGTGTTGCGGTAGGATTAAATATGTTTATCATAGCAATAGTAGGAGCTTTGGTATTATATTTTTTACTTTCATTACACCATCAACAATGGTATGCAAAATGGAAACAAAAAATGATTCATAAACATGGAGAAGAAAATGAGAATGATTAATACCAGAAAACTATAATTTGAATAAAATAAATATGTCAACAGAAACAACAACATCAGCAGGTAATAAACACAACAAATCCTTAAAAATTGTCTTTTCAATAACATTAGTATATTTCATCGTTGAAGTAATTGTGGGGTTCATGTCAAATAGTTTAGCCTTACTTTCAGATGCCGCACACATGCTCACAGATGTGGCTGGACAGGTATTGGCACTTTTTGCAATTTGGATGGCATCTAAACCTCGAAATAGTAAAAAAACATATGGTTATTTAAGAACTGAAATATTTTCTGCTTTGATTAATGCAATTGTGCTAATATTTATTTCTGGTTATATTTTGTATGAAGCCTGGCAAAGATTTCAAGATCCACCAAAAGTAGCAGGATTCTCAATGTTAATTGTTGCTTCAATTGGATTGATAATCAATTTAATATCTATGAAAATTCTTAAATCGGGTTCAGAAGAAAGCATAAATATTAAAGGAGCATTCTTAGAAGTTGTAGCTGATATGCTCAGTTCTATTGCGGTTATTATTGCAGGAATTATTATTTTGTCAACAGGATGGCTGTTAATCGACCCAATCATAAGTGCGCTAATTGGTTTATTTATTTTGCCCAGGACATTTGGTTTACTAAAGGAATCAGTTGATATTCTGTTAGAAGGTGTACCCAAAGATGTAAACTATGATGCAGTAGAAAAATACATTTCAAAAAACCCGGGTGTCGATTCCATTCATGATTTGCATATTTGGTCACTAACCTCTGGTGTAAATGCGTTGAGCGGCCATATTATTATGAAACCGGAAACTACCATCACAGAAATGAATGACATCATTTTTAAAATCAAAAAAGAATTGAATTCCAGTTATAAAATAAGTCATACCACATTAGAAGTCCATATAAATAAAGAAGATTACACATCAAATAGTATCTGATCGTCGCCAAAATTCATTATACGGAAACAATGGCATAAAAATTGCATATATGAATCATAGAAATAACATAAAAAATTTAAAAGATGAACAACAGGCTCAATTGCTGGAAATGTGTATTAATGCTATCTGCTTTAATTGGATTGGTTACAAGTTTTCAGGCATAACATTTCGTAAATAAACAAGTTTAGGTTGTAAATAGTAAATAACTATTTTGCAACCTTTTTTTATATAATTTAATAAAGTATAAAATGATAAATAAAGACCCAAAACACGAGCACACTTATGATGCACAAGGTAAAATGATGTGTTGCTCACAGGAAGAAAAAATAAATAAATTAGCGGATAGACCTTTAAAAAAGAAAGTCCAAAAAGAAAGTTGTTGTGGCGATGAGGATAACTCAAAAATAGTAAAAAAACAAAGAGAGGTTCACAATGATGGTCACGATAATGACCAAAACAATCATGAAGAGCATTCAGATGATGATGGACATGACCACGATCATTCAAGCGAGGGAAAATCAACCTTTCAAATGTTTTTACCAGCAATAATAAGTTTCGTTTTATTATTAGTTGCCATTGGTTTTGATAATTATTTTACACAATCTTGGTTTACAGGTTGGGTACGAATTGCTTGGTATCTTGTAGCTTATATTCCTGTTGGAGTTCCTGTTGTTAAAGAAGCTTTTGAAAGTATTAGAAAAGGTGATGTCTTTTCAGAATTTCTGTTAATGTCAATTGCAACAATTGGAGCATTTGCAATAGCTGAATTTCCTGAAGGTGTTGCCGTAATGTTATTTTATGCGGTTGGAGAAGTATTTCAAACTCTGGCAGTTCAACGAGCCAAATTAAATATTAAGGCTTTATTAGACCAAAGACCTGATGAAGTTACTATTTTAGAAAATAATGTAGCTAAAACAATCAAAGCTTCAACCGCAAAAATTGGAGATATTATCCAACTTAAAGCAGGTGAAAAATTAGGTTTAGATGGTGAATTACTTTCTGATACTGCTTCTTTCAACACCGCTGCATTAACAGGCGAAAGTAAACCAGACACAAAAGCAAAAGGAGAAATAGTTTTAGCAGGAATGATAAACTTAAATTCGGTTTGTCAAGTAAAAGTAACTGTTGCTTATACGGATAGTAAATTATCAAAAATTCTTGAAATGGTACAAGATGCAACGTCTAAAAAAGCACCAACAGAATTATTTATTAGAAAATTCGCAAAAATATATACTCCAATTGTAGTTGCTTTAGCCGTTGCAATATGTGTGTTGCCAATGTTTTTTGTTTCAGATTACCAATTTAATGATTGGTTGTATCGAGCATTAATTTTCTTGGTTATTTCTTGCCCTTGTGCTTTAGTTATTAGTATTCCTTTAGGATATTTTGGTGGAATTGGAGCAGCTTCTAAAAACGGAATTCTTTTTAAAGGAAGTAATTTTTTAGACGTAATGGCTTCTATTCAAAACGTGGTGATGGACAAAACAGGAACAATGACCGAAGGTGTTTTTAAAGTACAAGAAGTCGTTTTTAAAGCTGATTTTGACCAAAATGAAATACTTCAATTAGTAAATGCTTTAGAAAGTCAAAGTACGCATCCAGTAGCAACTGCAATACATGATTTTGTTGGAGAAATAGATAGTAAAATCAGTCTTAAGGAAGTAGAAGAAATTGCAGGACACGGTTTAAAAGCAAATGCAAACGGAAAAGAAGTATTAGTTGGTAATTTCAAACTAATGGATAAATTTTCAATTAAATATGATATTGATCCATCAAGTATTGTCTATACGCTAATTGCTGTTGCTTACGATAAAAAATTCGTTGGTTATCTTACCATTGCAGATAGTATAAAAGAAGATGCACAAATAACAATTGATAAATTAAAAGCATTAGGAATCAAAACTACTATGTTAAGTGGAGATAAAAATAATGTGGTACAATTTGTGGCTCAAAAATTAGGAATTACAAATGCGTTTGGTGATTTATTACCAGAAGATAAAGTAAATAAAGTCAAAGAAATTATAGCCAAAAACGAAACGGTTGCTTTTGTGGGTGATGGTGTTAATGATGCTCCAGTAGTTGCTTTAAGTAATGTGGGTATTGCAATGGGAGGTTTAGGAAGTGATGCAACAATAGAAACTGCTGATGTAGTAATTCAAGACGATAAACCTTCAAAAATTCCAATGGCAATAAATATCGGAAAACAAACCAAGAAAATTGTTTGGCAAAATATCACTTTAGCTTTTACAGTAAAAGCGATAGTTTTAATTCTAGGTGCAGGTGGTTTAGCAACTATGTGGGAAGCCGTTTTTGCGGATGTGGGTGTAGCATTATTAGCAATATTAAATGCTGTGAGAATCCAAAGGATGAAGTTTTGAGCTTGATTTTTAACATTTTCTTGATAATAATTAATTTATTTTGATTAACTTTGGTATGTTTTAGAACAATAAATGAAAAAATCTTACATCATAATAATTTTGTTTTTAGGAATATTTTTTATTCCTAATAATACTTTTGCTTGTGGTAGTGAAAAGCAATCTTGTGAAAAAGAAGTTTCCACTACTAAAACAAAAGAGAAAAGTTGTTGTGATAGTAACAATAATTCTGATGATAAAGGATGTAATGGTAGTTGTGGTCACTCAAACTGTACTACTGTCTCTTCTGTTGGTTTTAGTTTATTTATTTATAATGAAATAGAATTTACAAATAATAATTTTGATTTTTCTACAAGTAAATCAAAATTTTACCATTCTGAAAATTTACTTTCAGATGGCTTTCCTTCTATATGGCTTATACCTAAAATAAGCTAAATTTAAAATTTGACAGCCATACTTATGTCAAATTTATAGCATTTGCTATTTTTTTATAACAGTTTTGAATCTTAAATTATACATGTTTAACATGCGTATTTAATTCATTATAGCTGCTATTCAATTTAAATTTATTTCAAAAATTAATTCAAAAAATCTTTTTGAACACTAAAATCATATAAAATGAAAAAATCATTATTAAAAATAATGATAGCAATCACTGTATTGTTATCAACCACAATGAACGCACAAACAAAAAACACAAAAACAGAGGAAGTGAAAGTTTCAGGTAATTGTGGAATGTGTAAAAAAACGATAGAAAAAGCAGGAAACATCAAAGATATTGCTACAGTAGTATGGAACAAAGAAACTAAAATAGCAACAGTAACTTATGATGAATCTAAAACAAATAAAGAAGAAATAGCAAAGCGTATAGCTTTAGCTGGATATGATTCAGAGCTTGTTAAAGCAAAAGATGAAGATTACGACAACCTTCCGGGATGTTGTCAGTATGACCGCGAGTAATTGTACTTTAATAAATTGTAATTAACCTATTCCTCTAAAGTATTTTCTACTTTAGAGGAATATTCAACAAATATTCATCAAAAACCTTGATAAATATTTTTTGTTGGTTGTAAATATTATATTCAGATGTTAAATAAAATAATAAAATATTTCCTAGAAAATAGATTAGTAACTGTACTTATTCTAATGGTGCTAATTTTATGGGGTATTGCTACAGCTCCATTTAACTGGAAAATACCTTTCCTGCCTTCTGATTCAGTTGCGGTAGATGCTATTCCTGATATTGGTGAAAACCAACAAATTGTTTTTACACAATGGCAAGGCAGGTCACCTCAAGATATTGAAGACCAAATCTCTTATCCTTTAACTACTTATTTATTAGGTATTCCAGGGGTAAAATCAATTAGGAGTAATTCTATTTTTGGTTTTTCAAGTATTTATATAATCTTCGATGATGATATTGAATTTTACTGGTCTAGATCCAGAATACTTGAAAAATTAAATTCATTACCTAACAGTTTATTACCCGAAAATGTAAAACCATCACTTGGTCCAGATGCAACAGCATTAGGGCAAGTTTATTGGTATACTGTTGAAGGTAGAGATAAAGATGGAAAACCTACAGGTGGTTGGGATTTACAAGAAATAAGAACAGCACAAGATTTTTACATTAAATACGGACTAAATGCTGTGCAAGGAGTTTCAGAAGTAGCATCTATTGGTGGTTTTGTAAAAGAGTATCAAATTGATGTTAATCCTGATGCATTGAAAGCATATAATATTAGTTTGATGCAGGTAATGACTGCAGTACAAAAATCAAACAAAGATGTTGGTGCAAAAACCATAGAAATCAACCAGGCCGAATATTTAGTTAGAGGTCTTGGTTATGTGAAAAAAGTGGAAGATATTGAATTAGCAGTTGTTGCTGTTAAAGATAATGTACCTATTCGTGTAAAAGATATTGGTGTAGTCGCTTTAGGTCCAGAAACTAGAAGGGGTATTTTAGATAAAGGTGGTGCTGAAGCTGTTGGTGGTGTTGTCATTGCCCGCTATGGTTCTAATCCATTAGAAGTCATTAACGGAGTAAAGGCTAAAATTAGTGAAATTGCATCTGGTTTACCTAAAAAAACATTGGCTAATGGTGTAGAAAGTCAATTAACAATTATTCCTTTTTATGATCGTACAGAATTAATACAAGAGACTATTGGAACTTTAGAAACAGCTCTTTCTCATGAAGTACTAATCAGTATTATTGTTGTTTTACTTTTGGTTTTAAATTTAAGAGCCTCTTTAATTATTTCCAGTTTACTTCCTGTTGGAGTATTAATGACTTTTATTGTCATGCGATATGCTGGAGTAGATGCAAACGTTGTGGCTTTATCAGGTATTGCTATTGCTATTGGAGTAATGGTAGATGTTGGAGTCGTCTTTGTCGAAAATATTATTCGACATCTCGAAATGCCGAAGAATAAAGGAGTAAAAGGAAAACAATTAATGCTAGTAATTTATGAAGGAACTACTGAAGTTGCATCAGCTATTACAACAGCTTTAGCAACAACAGTTGTTAGTTTTATTCCTGTTTTTGCAATGGAATCTGCTGAAGGTAAATTATTTAGACCTTTAGCATTCACAAAGACTTTTGCACTGTTAGGAGCTTTTGTATTAGGAATTGTAGTACTTCCTTCTTTAGCTAACTATTTGTTTGGAATTGACTATGATAAGAAAAGAGTAAAACGTTTTTGGTCGTATGTATTTATTTCAGGTGGTATTTTACTAAGTATTTATTTCAAAATTTGGCTTCCGTTGGGATTAACCTTAATGGGATTATATGACCTGTTTAATCATAAAATTCCTGAAAAATTCCAACTTTATACAAAGCATTTCAACTTAGTTATAGTAGTATTTATTGTTTCTTTCTTTTTAACTCAAGAATGGATGCCTTTAGGCCCACAAATTAGCGTTATTGGTAATTATCTATTTGTAATTGTTTTGTTAGGAATAATAATAGGAGCACTTTTATATATTGTCAGTTCTTATGAAAGAGTGCTGCGTTGGTGTTTAGAAAATAAAGGTAAATTCATGTTGTTACCCATAGCGACATTACTTTTTGGGGTTTTAGTATGGATTGGTTTTGAAAGCACTTTTGGTTTTGTGGCTAAAGGATTTGATAAAATAGGTTGGAACATCAAAACTTCAAAAGTATGGTCAGTTCCATCTCACACTTTTCCAGGCATTGGTTCCGAATTTATGCCAACACTTAATGAAGGAAGCTATCTTTTAATGCCAACATCTATGCCTCATGCAGGTGTAGAACAAAACAGAAAAGTAGTGGGTCAATTGGATATGATTCTAAACCACATTCCCGAAGTTGATATGGCAGTTGGGAAATTAGGACGTGTAGAAAGTGCTTTAGACCCTGCTCCAATTTCAATGTATGAAAACGTTATCAATTATAAGCCAGAATATATTTTGGATGCTAACGGACATCGAATGCGATTTAAAACCGATAATAAAGGTCGTTACATTACAAAATCTGGTGATACACTTTCACATGATGAAGCACTAAAACAGGCAATTACTGTAAAAAATTTAATACCAGACGAAGATGGTTCTTTCTATAGAAATTGGCGCGATATAATTCAATCACCCGATGATATCTGGAATGAAATTGTAAAAGCATCTAAAATACCAGGTGTTACATCTGCTCCTAAATTACAACCTATCGAAACTCGTTTGGTTATGCTTCAAACAGGAATGAGAGCACCTATGGGAATAAAAGTTTTTGGACCCGATTTAAAAACTATTGAAGAATTTGGATTAGAATTAGAAGCCATTATTAAAGAAGTTCCTTCTGTAAAAAGCGAAGCTGTTTTTGCTGATAGAATCGTAGGAAAACCTTATTTACATTTAAATATTGATAGAGAAAAAATTGCTCGATTTGGCTTAAATATAGAAGATGTTCAACAAGCTATTGAAACAGCAATTGGAGGAATGAAAATTTCTTCAACTGTTGAAGGAAGAGAACGCTATCCTATAAGAGTTCGCTATCCTAGAGAATTAAGAGATAGCCCTGAAGCATTAGGAAAAATATTAATAGCTACTCCTACTGGCGCACAGATTCCGTTAGGTCAATTAGTTCAGTTTGAATATAAAAAAGGACCTCAAGCCATTAAAAGTGAAGATACTTTTCTGGTTGGTTTTGTCTTATTCGATAAAAATGATGGCTATGCCGAAGTTGATGTAGTAAATGATGCTCAAAAAGCAATTCAAACTAAAATTGATTCTGGGGAATTAAAAGTTCCTCAAGGAGTTAATTATAAGTTTTCAGGAAGTTATGAGAATCAAATTAGAGCTATGAAAAGGCTTTCTATTGTAATTCCAATCTGTTTGATAGTTATTTTCTTATTACTATACTTTCAATTCAAGACTGTTATTGCATCGTCAATCCATTTCTCTGGAGTATTTGTTGCATTTGCAGGTGGATTTATAATGCTATGGTTATACGGACAAGATTGGTTCATGAATTTTGCTGTTGCAGATGTAAACATGCGCGATTTATTTCAAATGCATCCCATCAATTTAAGCGTTGCCGTTTGGGTAGGTTTCATAGCCTTATTTGGAATTGCTACTGATGATGGAGTAATCATGGGTTCTTATATCCACCAAGTTTTTGAAGAAAAAAATCCACAAACAATACCTGAAGTTCGGGACGCTGTAGTAGAAGCCGGAAAAATGAGAGTTAGACCAGCAGTTATGACAACTGCAACAACAATTATTGCTTTACTTCCTGTTTTAACCTCAACAGGGAAAGGTTCAGATATTATGATCCCAATGGCTATTCCAACTTTTGGAGGAATGACCATTCAAATTATGACCATGTTTGTAGTGCCAGTATTACAAGCGTATTGGAGAGAAACAGTAATTAAAAATAAAGAAAAGAGAAATGCGTAAAATACTAATAATATCAATTCTATTTATGGCGTATAATGTTGTAGGCCAATCTATAAACGACTATTATACTATTGCGGCAGAAAATAATCCAGAATTAAAAGCAAAGTATAAAGAGTTTGAAGCAGCCATGCAAAAAATACCACAAGTGAGTTCTTTACCAGATCCTAATCTTTCTATGGGTTATTTTATTTCACCCGTAGAAACAAGACTTGGTCCTCAAAACATGCGATTTTCATTAACTCAAATGTTTCCTTGGTTTGGTACTTTAAAAGCTCAAAAAAATGCAGCAACTTTAATGGCAGAAAGTAAATACCAAGCCTTTTTAAATGCTAAAAATCAATTGTATTCTCAAGTTGCTACTGCTTATTATCCTTTGTATGAGCTATTAAAACTAAAAGATATTGAACAAGAAAACATCAAAATTCTAGAATCATACAAAAACATTGCCAATGCGAAATTTGAAAATGGTAAAGGAAGTTTAGTAGATGTCTTGCGTGTGGATATTATGATAAAAGATGCACTAACTAATTTAGATATTTTAACTAAAAAAGAACCTGCATTAACATCTTGGTTGAATAGTATATTAAATAGAAAGTACAATGAAAAAATTGTTATTTCTAAAGATTTGCAAATTATGGAATTACCAATGGAATACCGCAAAGATTCTATAACCACTAACCCAATACTACAAGAGCTTGAATTAAAAAAACAAGCTTCAGAAGTAGCTATTGAAGTAGCCAGAAAGCAAGGTTTACCTAAATTAGGTCTTGGTTTAGATTATGTTTTGGTAGGGAAAGGAATGAATAATTTTCCAGATTCTGGTAAAGATATTATCATGCCAATGGTTTCTGTTAGTTTGCCAATCTTTAGAAAAAAATACAATGCAGCAACGAAAGAAGCAAAACTAATGCAAGAAAGTTTTTCTTTTCAAAAAGAAGCGTATGAAAACAAACTAAACGGTACATATTATAAACTTGTTTTTGAATTAGAAAAGGAAAGAGATTTATTAAAATTATATGAAGGTCAAGTAATAACACTCTCCAAAAGTTTGAATCTATTATTTGCTTATTACAGTAATGCAAACAAAGATTTTGAAGAAGTATTACGCATGCAACAAGAGCTTTTAAAGTATCAAAAAATGCAGTTGTCAAGCATTAGTACTTTTTATATAAAATTAGCGGAATTGGATTATTTAACAGCAAAACAATTTTAATCATGAACATAGATAAAAAAACAAAAATACTATTAGCAGTAACTTTATTAGTCGGGCTATTATTAGGTGCTCTATTCTTTGGTGGAAGCACTAAAGAAGAAGATAATAAAACTGAAGTCAAATCAAAAGCAGAAGTTTGGACGTGTTCCATGCACCCACAAATTAGACAACCGGAACCAGGAGATTGTCCTATTTGTGGAATGGATTTAATCCCGTTAGAAGCTGGTAATGAAGATATTGACCCAGACGCAATTAGTATGTCGGAATCAGCCATGATTATTGCAGGAATTTCTACTTATAAAGTAGGAAATACGGATGGTATCAAAGAAATAGCACTGAATGGAAAAATTGAAGTAAATGAGAAAACAGTTTACAGCCAATCCTCACACATACCAGGTCGTATTGAAAAAATTCAAGTTACTTTTGTAGGCGAATATGTAAAAAAAGGTCAAGTAGTAGCTTATGTGTATTCTCCAGAGCTAGCTAGTGCACAACAAGAACTTATTGAAGCCTATAGTGTAAAAGAAATTCAGCCACAATTATTTGAATCGGTAAAAATGAAATTGAAAAACTGGAAAGTTTCAGACGCTACCATAAACAGTATTATTTCTTCAGGAAAAACACAAGATAGATTTCCTATTTATGCTGATGTTTCAGGATATATTATTAAGAAAAATGTAGAGCTTGGCGATTATCTTCAAAAAGGGCAAACCTTATATGATGTTGCTGATTTGTCAACCGTTTGGGTACTTTTTGAAATTTACGAATCGGATATGAGTTGGGTTAAAAAAGGAGATAAAATTAACTATACAGTAGCATCTTTTCCAGGAGAAACATTTTCAGGAACAATTGCATTTATTGACCCATTTATAAACCCAATGACACGAATCGCAAAGGCAAGAGTTGAGGTAGCTAATTCTGGATTAAAATTCAAACCGGAAATGTTTGCAACGGGTACTTTAAAAACTAAAGTAGTTGGTAATAAAGCGACATTAAGTGTTCCTAAATCAGCTGTGATGTGGACAGGAAAACGCTCGATTGTTTATATTAAAAATGAAACAGATAAAGGAATAACATTTAAACTACGTGAAGTTACATTAGGACCACTTTTGGGGAATGATTACATAATTGAAGAAGGTTTAGAAGTTGGTGAAGAAATAGTATCAAATGGTACTTTTAATGTAGACGCTGCAGCACAGTTAGCAGGAAAACCAAGCATGATGAATCTTGAAGGTGGCAGAGTAAGCACAGGTCATAATCATGGAGGTGCAACAATGCCAATGAATGAAGATAAAAAAGCAGCATTAAAAGCAGACAAAACAACGATTAGTGCTGAAGCTAAAAAGAGTTTACAACCAATATATAAAGATTATTTTGAATTGAAAGATGCCTTAACAAAAGATGATTTTAATGCGGCTAAAAAAGCTTTGTTAGCATTTGAAAAATCACTTGACAAAATAAATATGAGTATATTTAAAGGTGATTCTCATAAAGTATGGATGAATTATCAAACAGAGCTGAAAAAACAGACACTTCATGCTACACATATTAAAAACATTAAAGAATTAAGAATGACTTTTGAATCATCTATATCAAATGTTATGATAGCAATGACAAAAGCTTTTAATCCTTTAAACGAGAGTGTATACGTTCAGTTTTGTCCTATGGCAAATAGTGATAAAGGAGCAAATTGGTTAAGTAAAGAAAATAAAGTAGTTAACCCATATTTTGGAGCTTCAATGATAAAATGTGGTGAAGTAAAAGAAACAATTAATAATCAATAAATATAAACAAATGAAAAAAGTAATCGGAATTTTAGCAGTAGCTTTAGTAAGCGTAACAATCTCTTGTAAAGACAACAAAGTACAAGAAGAAGGAACAATGCATAACAATGAAATGCAAACAGAATCACATGAAGGGCACGATCATTCTAAAATGGAAGAAACAGCTACAATGTATTATTGTCCTATGAAATGTGAAGGAGAGAAAACCTACGACAAAGCGGGTGAATGTCCAAAATGTGGAATGGATTTAGTGGTTGTAGAGAAAGAATAAGTTTATGGTCAAGTTACACATCAAAAACATGGTTTGTAATAGATGTATTATAGTGGTTAAGTCTGAGTTAGAAAAACTTGGGCTTAACTATCTATCTGTTGAGTTAGGTGAAGTTACCTTTAAAAACGTAATATCTCAAGAAGATAAAATAAGTATATCTAAACATCTTAAAGCATTTGGATTTGAAATTTTGAACGATACAAAAAGTAAAACGATAGAAAAAATTAAAAGTACTCTCATTGATTTAATTCAAAATAAAAACAACAACATAAAAGATAATTTTTCCGTTTTTCTAAAAGAAAAAATACAGCAAGATTATAGTACCTTAAGCAACTTATTTTCTCAAATTGAAGGAATTAGTATTGAAAAATATTTTATCAATTTAAAAATCGAAAAAGTAAAAGAATTAATTTTTTATGATGAATTATCATTATCAGAAATAGCCTACTCTTTAAATTATAGTAGTGTTTCGCATTTAAGTCATCAATTTAAAAAAGTTACAGGCTTTAGTCCTACCTATTTCAAAAAATTAAAAGGAAATAAACGAAAAGAAATAGACCAATTATAAAATTGTACAAATCATATCCATAATTATACAAACAGAAGTGGCTTTAGTTTTCGAAATTTGTACTATTAAAATAATAAAATTTTGAAAGCGCTATTATCAGACAGTTTATGTAAGCAAACACCATTGTTTAAAAAAGCGACTCCATATGTACTAGTTAAAAAATAAAATTTAAACAGATGAAACACACATATACAATTACAGGAATGACCTGTTCAGGTTGTGAAGCTAAAGTTAAAAAAGATTTGTCGAATGTTGAACATGTCACAGAAGTTGCAGTTTCTAAAGAAGACAAAGCAGCAACTATTATCATGTCTAAACATGTTGAAATAGAAGTTTTACAAAATGCTTTAGGAGGAAAAGATAGTAAATATCAAATTACTTTATCAGATAATTCTAGTAAAGAAGTAGTTCAAAAAAGTTGTTGTTCTACTGGAGAAAAAAAGCACAAACATGAAGAAATAAAGCACAACCATCAAGCAGGTAAATATTATTGTCCCATGCATTGTGAAGGTGACAAAGTGTATGATAAGGCGGGTGATTGTCCTGTTTGTGGAATGGATTTAGTACAACAACCAACGGTAATTCAAAACACACAATATACTTGTCCCATGCATCCTGAAATCATTCAAGACAACCCAGGAAGTTGTCCTATTTGTGGAATGGATTTAGTGCCAATGGAACCAACCCAATCTGAAGAAGATAAAACCTATCAAAAGTTAGCACATAAAATGAAAATTGCTACAATTTTCACCTTGCCTATTTTTATTATTACCATGTCTGATATGATTCCAAATAACCCATTATACAAAATTATGGAATTGCAATATTGGAATTGGATTCAATTTATATTAACGATTCCTGTTGTTTTCTATGCTTGTTGGATGTTTTTTGAAAGAGCGTGGAAATCCATTATCAACTGGAATTTGAACATGTTTACCTTAATTGGTATTGGAACTGGAGTCGCTTTTGTTTTTAGTATTATCGGATTATTATTTCCAACTGTTTTTCCTGACCAATTCAAAACTTCAGAAGGAACTGTCCATTTATATTTTGAAGCTACAGCTGTAGTTTTAACCTTGGTATTGTTAGGGCAATTGTTAGAGGCAAAAGCACACAGCAGAACAAGTGGAGCTATTAAAGAGTTATTAAAATTAGCACCAACCGAAGCTACCTTAGTGATTGATGGTGAAGAAAAAGTAATTTCAATTCACGACATTAAAAAGGGAGATATAGTTAGAGTAAAACCTGGAGAAAAAATTCCTGTAGATGGAATCATTACAGAAGGAAACAGCACCATTGATGAATCAATGATTACTGGAGAACCTATTCCAGTAGATAAAAAAATGGACGATAAAGTAAGTTCTGGAACCATAAACGGAACAAAATCTTTTTTAATGATTGCCGAAAAAGTAGGTTCAGAAACTTTATTATCACAAATCGTTCAAATGGTTTCAGATGCAAGTCGTTCAAGAGCACCCATTCAAAATTTAGTAGATAAAATTTCAAAATATTTTGTACCCATTGTAGTTTTAATATCAGTTATTACCTTTTTTGTTTGGTGGATTTTTGGACCAGAACCTAAATTGGTTTATGGATTTGTAAATGCAATTGCGGTCTTAATAATTGCTTGTCCGTGCGCATTAGGTCTTGCAACACCTATGTCAGTTATGGTTGGAGTTGGTAAAGGAGCAAAATCAGGTGTATTAATTAAAAATGCAGAAGCCATTGAAAAAATGGATAAAATTGATGTTTTAATAACCGATAAAACAGGAACACTAACTGAAGGAAAACCATCAGTTGAAAAAATTATTACAAAAGATGTAGATGAAAATACCACCTTAGGAAAAATTGCATCTCTAAATCAAAATAGCGAACATCCATTGGCAACAGCAGTTGTAAATTTTGCTAAATCTAAAAACACTACTTTTTTTAAAGTAGAAAAATTTGACTCTATAACAGGAAAAGGAGTAATAGGATTTATTGACAATGAAAAAGTCAGTTTAGGCAACAAAAAACTTTTAGAGCAAGAAGGAATTAAAGATTTTTCAAGTATAGAACAAGAAGTAATTGAAGAACAAAAGCTAGGTAAAACAGTTTCTTACATCGCTTTAGATAAAAAAGTTGTAGGATATATTACCATTACAGATGCTATAAAAAAATCAAGTTTAGAAGCTATTAACGAGTTAAAGCGACAAGGAGTTCAAGTTATTATGCTAACAGGTGATAATGAAAATACAGCAAGAGCTGTTGCCTCTGAACTTAATTTAACAGATTTCAAAGCAAGTTGCTTACCACAAGATAAATTAGAATACATCAAAGAGTTACAAGCCAAAGGTAAAATAGTAGCAATGGCAGGTGATGGTATAAACGATGCTCCAGCATTAGCACAATCTGATATTGGAATCGCAATGGGAACAGGAACCGATGTTGCCATCGAAAGTGCAAAAATTACTTTGGTAAAAGGAGATTTAAAAGGAATTGTAAAAGCAAAAAACCTAAGTCATGCTGTAATGAAAAATATCAAACAAAACTTATTTTTTGCTTTTATATATAACGTTTTAGGAATTCCAATTGCTGCTGGTGTTTTATTTCCAGTTTTTGGTTTATTACTTTCTCCAATGATTGCAGCTTTAGCAATGAGCTTTAGTTCTGTATCAGTTATTGCTAATGCATTACGATTAAGAACTATAAAAATTTAAAAGACAAATTTATTTATTTAAACAACTAAAAATAATTAGCTATTTTAACAATAATTTTAACACAATGAAGTTTTATACAAACTAACCTAAATTGTATTAAAATGAATGAGTATTGTCTGAATTTTTTTAGTGAATTTGAAAAGGAGTATCAAAACATTAAAACTACAAATTCAGACAGTATTGTTATTGCACATAAAGTCACAGAATTAATTGAAACTAGAAGTAAGGAATTATTCAAATGGCTAAAAAAACATAAATTTAGTTCTCCAGAAGAAGAAATATATTTTTTCAAAGACTTGAAACCTATATTTATATCAAAACTTATCTACTACAAAACAGTTTTAAGTATAGAAACGAACTTACCAACTTCAAAAAAGAATAAGATTAAATTTTATGAAGATGCTTTAAATTTAATTCAAGAAAACACCAATAAGAATAGAAAGTTCTATGAATATTATAGAGCAAGAGCTTCACATAAAGACAAAATTTATTTCTTGAGAAATTGTGATGCTAACATTTTAAAAAGAGATTGTTCTTTGATCAATTACGATGTAAAATTATGTACTACGCATAATTACAATATGGCTGTGATGATTGCCAACGATACATTGACCAACTATCTAGAAAATAAAATAGAACAATTAGAAAATAATTGTACAATAGTTCATCCATCCATACAACAAACTGTTAATTGGACTGGTACTAAAATTGATTTAATCGAATTAATTTATGCCTTACACCATTCCAAAAAATTAAACAATGGTAACACTGATATAAAAGAATTAGCAGTATTCTTTGGTAAAATTTTAAATCAAGATATTGAAGAAAATATTTATCGTTTTTACATTGATATTAAAAACAGAAAAACAGGTCGTTCCAAATTCATCAATCAACTTTCAGAAGTACTAGAAAAGCAAATACTAGAAGAAGAAAATGAAAGTAAATAACCTTTTTTACTGATAAATATTTTCCAAAAACACACAACTTGTGTTCAGGTTGTGAATTAGCTTAAAAATGCCATGATTTTCACCTAATTTCCCACATTGAATTTTAAAGCTGAAAGGAATTCAATTCAATAAAGCTAGAAAACAAAGCACTTTGTACTATTTTAATAAAAAATCGTACACAACTTGTGTTTAGGTTGTGAAATAAAATCAATCAAACTTCACAAATTTGTATTACCGATTTATTAAGGTCATTTTTTGATGTTAATCGGTAATGTATAATAATCTAAAACACAAGTTATGGCAATCGAAGTTATTACTCGTGAAGACTTAAACGAATTTCGTAGTCTTCTTCTAAATGATTTAAAAGAAATCATTCAATCCAAACCGCAACAAACAAAACAGTGGCTCAAATCCAAAGAAGTCAGAAAACTGTTAAACATTTCTCCAGGAACATTACAAAACCTCCGCATCAACGGAACACTAACATATACTAAAGTGGGTGGCATCATGTATTATGACAATTCAGACATCGATAAACTTCTAAACAGAAATAAAGTAAATGCAGTTCCAACCCTATTCAAGTAATGTCATTGCGAGGAACGAAGCAATCTTTTCTACTCACTCTTCACTAATTACTAATCACTAGAAAAATGAACTACATAAAACACCTAACCGGCTTTTTCGAAAAAGTAGCAATAGACAAAACACTTAATCCAACACACGTGAGTTTATACATAGCTTTATTCCAATTCTGGAATTGCAATCGCTTTAAAAATCCAATCAGCATTTCTCGTGATGAGGTAATGCGTATCAGTAAAATCAGTTCTAAAGCAACCTATCATAAATGTCTTAAAAATTTACACAGTTTAGGATATATCAATTACGAACCATCCTATAATCCATTCAAAGGAAGTCATGTGTATTTATTCAATTTTTCAGACGATTTAAAACCCATTCAAAAAAGCGAAAGAAAACCAAAAATTGAACCTCTTTTTGAACAAGTTGATGAACAAGCTCTAAACAAGTCTTGTACTAGTGATGAAACAAGTAGTGAACAAGCACTAGTACCTTCTATAAACTATATAAACAATACAAACAATTTAAACATTGAAAACGTTTCAAACTTAAACAAGCAAGCAAAAAATTTTGAAGAAATAAAAAATTTTCAATTAAAAAACGAAAATTTAAAAGAAGAAAAAAGTTCCGCTAAAAAAGAAGAAAAAGAATTTGTCGTCACTTCGAGCATAGTCGAGAAACCAAAATTAGAAGAAGTCAAATCCTACTTCCAAGAAAACAACTTTCCGGAACTAGAAGCACAAAAGTTTTTCAATTACTTCTCAAGCAACGGATGGTTAGTTGGTGGTAAAACACCAATGGTCGATTGGCAAGCAGCAGCACAAAATTGGATATTAAACAGCATTAATTTTAAAGACAACACCACCAATTCACCACCTAATCGAGCAAAACACCTCAACACAGGAACAGACAAAGACTATTCAGAACCACTTTAACCTGAACTTGTTTCAGGTTCTTTTCAATTTTACGCAGAACTTGTTTGTGCTGAATTCATTTCAATATCTCAATCTATGTGATTAAAAAAATCCGTGTAAATCCGTCAAATCTGTCTCATCAGTGTTCCAAAAACTTCGCTTTAGCGAGAAAAACTATGATAAACTATCCAGAGCAAAGCGACTTTTTTAAAATAATAATTCTATGCTTCGAGCCTGTACTGAGCCTGTCGAAGTATGGTTAAAAAAATAAAAAATGGAAACACAAATAAAAACCCACTACAACTACCCAGAAATAATTAATAAGCTCGAAGCAAAAGGCATCGAACTATACGGCAATCATTTCAAAATACAAGAAGCAGATTATCAAATCGTTTACAAGCTAATCGCTTATTTCCTCAAAGATGAACCAACATGCTTTCAATACAACCTCAACCTCAACAAAGGAATATTACTTTCTGGACCAATAGGCTGTGGAAAAACATCACTGATGAACCTAATGAAATATCTGGCACCAGCAGAAAACAAATTTTCAGTAAAACCATGTAGAGACATAAGCTTTGAATTCATACAAGACGGTTACGAAGTCATACATCGTTATTCCAAAGGAAAACTATACCAAGCTGAACCAAGAACCTATTGCTTCGACGACTTAGGAACAGAAAACAACATCAAGTATTTTGGAAACGAATGCAATGTAATGGCAGAAATTCTATTAAGCCGATACGACCTATTCATCTCCAAAAAACTCCAAACACACATAACCACAAACCTATCAGCGTCAGAAATTGAAAAAAATTATGGCAATAGAGTTAGAAGTCGCTTACGTGAATTGTGCAATTTAATAGCATTCGACAATGTGGTTAAAGATAAACGTAAATAAATGCATAATCATGAACACCAAAAAAATAATAACAACGCGTGAGTAAATGATAAATTTAATAGCATTTGAAAAAACAACACTAGATAAGAGATAAATGTCACACTGAGCTTGTCGAAGTGCTTCATTGTAAACTTAAAACCGTTAAATATAAACCATTAAATAAATGAACCAAATAACCAACTTCTGGAACGACTTCCAACAAAACAATTTCGTTTTCTTACTCCTTACAGAAATCCCAAAAGACGAACTAAAAATTCAATTCGATAAACTATTATATTATTTACACCAATACAACAAAGACCTAAACCTCATAATAAAAAACAAAAAGACTAATGCCGAACTAATCATCACAGCAAATGGGAATCCCTATCTTTTCAAAGAAGTAGAATTATTAGTCCATCATGCACCAGTTTTAGAACGCTGGAAAATAACCGCATTCCTCCAACCAGAAACCAACCTCGATAAATACGAAAACGGCACCGATAAACCATTAGACTATTACGGCATCAGCTTAAGAATAAGTGAAATGTATTTCATACCACTAGAAAACCCAAACAAACCAGCCGATTTAGGAATTAGAGTCTTACTCAATAACTACATAGTCCATAAAGAAGACCCTAAACTTAAAGAAGCAGTTTACACACACATTGAACATTTAATTGGAGAAAAGTCTTTTGCTAATGATATTGCATTTATTCAAATAGCCCAATTACAAGGAGACCAAGAGGATATAATCGAATTATACAATTTAAAATCATACATAGATACAGAATTGAATAATTAAGTTTCGGCAACAAAACTAATTTACTGCCAAAGCTTAATTAAAAAAAAATGACGTTTCATAGTTAAATAGTGAGATATAAACTCACATACTCACTACAAATCATAAAACAATATCGAAATATGAAATTGCCATTAACAACAAGTTTTCTTAAATACAAGCATTCAAATAAATGGCGATAACAAATATAACCTATGACAAACAAAAATTTACATATACGAAATAGTTGTCCCAATTATGCACCAAATATGGGACATAAAGGCAAATTAACTTTCGGCAATAAAACTATTTTACTGCCAAAACTTAATTTATAAAAAAAAAGCAGTATCTTTCACGAAACAAATAAAATCAAAGTGACAAAAACGATAGAAAATACAATACAAAGTTACTTCAAGTCGCTAAATCAAATTTCTAGAGAAAAACTCGGCAACTTAATCAAAAAAGACTTTCCAGAACTTTCGGAAGGCACAATTTCTGTTTACCTATCAAAACTAAAAAAAGCCGGAATAATAAATAATCCAGAAAGAGGCGTTTATTCTATTACAGACAAAGAAGTTTTCAATCCAGAAATAAATCAAAACTTAAAAAAAATATACAACAAAATACATAAAGAATTTCCATTTGTGGATATATGTGTTTGGAATACTAAATGGTTAAATGACTTAATGCGACACCAACCATTTAAATATTACACCGTCATAGAAGTAGAAAAAGAAGCGGACGAACAAATATTTAATGCAATAAGTGAATGGAATAAAAATGTATATTTCAATCCAGATGAAGAGATATTAGAACGCTATATAAGTTCAAATTCAGAAGAAGTTACAATCATTAAAAATTTAGTAACAGAAGCACCAACTAGTAAAAGCAATAAAATAGAAATCCCAACACTGGAAAAGATATTGGTGGACATCATTATCGACAAGGAACTTTTTGCAGCTCAACAAGGAGAACTCGATTTTATATACAGTACTGCATTCAAAAAATACGCAATAAACACAGCAAAAATGAAACGGTATGCCATCAGAAGAAATAAAGAAAGTGAAGTAGAAAAAATGATAAGTACAGTCGTATTAGATGATTAATAAAGAAACCCATACAGTAGATTGGATTTTTGACTTAAAAAGTAAGTTAGGAAAACGCATCGATCCCAAATTAATTGAAAAAGTTATTTGGGCACTTACACTATTGGAGCAATTAAAAATAAAGGGCTTAAATTTTACTTTCAAAGGCGGAACAGCTTTATTATTAGCCACCGAAAAACCAAAACGATTCTCTATTGATATTGATATAATAACTGAACATTCAGAAAAAGAGATAATAACCATTCTACAAAAAATAGTAGATGAAAAAATATTTTTAAGTTGGGAAGACGACAACGACCGTAAGCATACACCCGATGCTCCAATCGGACATTTCAAAACCTATTACAAAAGTGTGGTTGATGGTAATACAGAACCCATATTATTAGACCTGCTCTATACACCAAATCCTTACCCTGAAACACAAGAAGTAAAAATTAAGCATCCTTGGTTATCAACAACAGATGAAGAATCGGTTATTACAATGCCAACCTTTGATGCTATACTAGGAGATAAGTTAACCGCATTTGCTCCCAAAACAACAGGTATTTTATACAGCAAAGATCGTCCAGTAGAAATAATAAAACAGTTATACGATATTGCATTCTTATTCGATAACATAAACAATTTAGAGATAGTAAGAAGCAGCTACAACAATGTCGTTCAAGAAGAAATAGGATTTAGAAAGTTAGAAATTTCAGCAACAGAAGTTTTAGAAGATACTTGGCAAGCTTGTTACACCTTAGCAGAAAGAAATACAAAATCTAAAGAATTTGACCATCTTCAATTAGGTATTCGCAACTTTACCAACTTTACAATTGACAGGTTTAGTATTGACGAAGCCATAACAGCAGCAGCAAAAGTCGCATATCTAACCAAACTATTGCAATCCGATAAAGAAATAAAAATCGAAAGGTTCAAAAACCCATTAGAAATAAAAGATTGGCTAATTGAAGACCCACAATACAACAAACTAAACAAGTTAAAAAAGAACAACCCAGAAGCTTTTTTCTATTGGTTATTAGCATTTAAAAAATAATTTATGATTCAACTAATAAACCCTAATGATATTCATTCAGCAGCTGATACTTGGAATGGATTTATATATCAAGGTAAAGTTGCTTTATATCATGTATTAAAATTAATAAACGAAAAAGATAGTGTTGATGGATTGCATTTACAACTTGATTCATTAGAAGATTTTGCGATAATACGATATGAAAATAACGAACCCAAACCAGTAACGCTACACCAAGTAAAAGCTGTCAAAAGCCATTATTATTCTAGATATAAAGAAGCTTTTGAAAAATTAGAACAAAGGAAAGACAATTTCCCTTGTGATGATGAAGCCTATTTTCATTTAGCAATAGAGAATGAAGAAACAAAAGCAGATATTGAAGCTAAGCATGCAAAGCTTAAAATTTATGAGTATGATGGTAATCCATATTGTAAAATTGAAGAGTTGCAAGACAAAATAAAAGTTCAAGCTAACAATTGTTTAAATAAATTCGGATTAATACATTTATCAAATAATAATTACTTGGAAATTTTATGTAATGAACTAGAATCTTTAATAACAAATAATATTGTTTTAATTCATGCCCAAAATCATTCGCCAAACGGAGATTCTATAAATAAATCTGCATATTATAGTACAATTTCATTGAATAGATTTAGAGATATCCTTATTGCAGACTTAACTAGTATTCAGCAAGATAAAAACTATTTTATTAAGAAACTTAAGATTGACTTAAACAGATATTACCAAGAATTTTGCCTTGAATACGAGGATGAAATTGATTATGAAGCTCAAATAAAACTACATCAATATTTGGTGTATTTTAATAGTTTGAATAATCCACAATTTGAGGGATTTATGCAAAAAATAATGCCTCATAGACATGTGAAATTTTCAACACTTCAAGAATACAAAGATAATTCCCTGCTAATAAATGAAGTAAAAACAGCTTTTTTAAGTATTCTTAATGGGATTAGAAGTCCTGATGAAATAAATAAAATAGGTTGGACAGATAGTCAAACTAAAAAATATTTTCCTTCAAGTATTATTGTTTCAAATTCATCAGTAAGTAAACAAAATATTTCAATAGATATACTAAACACTGCATTAGATACATTGATTGAAGTGCCTTTTAATTCAGACTACATAATTACTGAAGGATGTAACGTAACATCTGTTATAGAAGAAGTAAATAAATCAACTAGAATAAATCAATCGGATATTGATATCTTGAATAATTCTACATCTTCAGAATATGATAAAATTACTAATTGGAAAAAGATTTCGTTGATTGATTTAGAACAAGCAAAACATAAACTAAATGAAAACAATAATTAATAACTTATTTCATCAAATTGGTCTAATAAATAGAGAATTAGATTGTGGAGTATTGCACTTTTTTGAAGAAGAAAATAAATATTCATACTGGTTAGTAAATGAAACTGATAATTTAACAGAGGTAATTGAAAAACAATCTGAATACTTTGCTATGGCTAAAGAAGTAGCCAACAATGAATGGTTTGATAAAAACGTAAGTATGATAATTCTACATAAAGTTGAAAGCTTTGTCAATCTCCAAAATTTAATTTTAGAAGTAGAAGAGAATCCATACCTTTTTAAAAAACAAATTATTTTATATAGGGATGAGGAAGTAGAAAAATTAAATCAAGCTTTAAGTTCTAAAGAAATAACAATTAAAAATTTTATAGAAAGTAAAATTTTAGAGGAAGAAACATTTAAAATACATAAAGAGAATATCAATAATAATGATTATGAATCTCTTCTTTACCGCTTAACTCATAAAATTCCATTAATAAAACTAAATATTATCCAAAATAATGGTTTAGATGCTTTAACAGATAGTAATAGACAAAAAATTGAAACTGGTTCATTTGGAGAGCTTAATAATTTGATTAATCAAAATTTTTTCAATAGAAGTGATGATAGTATTGATGAAATTAACTCAGATATTATATATGATTTTTTATTAACAACATTGAATTCAGATGAAAATTAAAAGAATAGAAATACATAATTTTAAAGTTTTTCAAAACATAAATATAGATTTTGAATCTTCTGATTTAATTGTTTTTGATGGCCCTAATGGATTTGGAAAAACATCAATTTACGATGCAATCGAATTACTTTTTACAGGTAAAATAAGGCGATTCGATGATTTAAGAGGTAGACTGATTGATGGTAGAGAAAGTTTTTCCGAGCACCCATTTTTATGTGATTATGCTGATGGTGATATATCAATAACAATTGAATTTCTAAAAGATAATACTTCGCATATCCTAGAGAGAGTTGCAAAAAGAGACGATTTAATAAACTCAGTAGATTTTAGTTTCTATAAACTATACTTTAAGAATGAATTTAGTTCTGAAGAAAAAAGTTTAATTCAAAATGAAGAAGAATATTTAACCCAAATTCTAGATTCAAATTACAGACAGAATTTTCAGTTTTTAAATTATATTGAACAAGAGGACAGTTTGTTTTTATTAAAGAGCCAAGACAAAAACAGAAAACAACATATCTCTCACTTATTTAATGTTTATGAATTTGAAAACAAAATAACAAAAATTGATAAGCTAAAAAATAAAATCAGTGAATTATGTAATTCTGTTAAAAAAATAGAAATTGATGAATTAAAGGAATCGATAAAGAAAATCGAAGATTTTTTAGCAACCGAATTTAATAATACAGAGTACTTAAAGTTATTTTCTGACAGAGAAATTACGTGGGATTTAGAGGAGTTCAACTATCAAAGTAATAGTTACGAAAACCTTTTTAATGAAGACGGTATAATTTCAAGGTTAAAAAAGCTCATTGAAAATAAAGTATTATTTAAAAGTTATATCCGAAATGAAAAGATTAATAGCTTAATTATTGATACAGAAAGAATAGAAAACTTTTTATTATATTATAAATTTCTTCCTCAAAGAGAAACTTTAAGAATTCAAAAAAATGAATATTTAAGCATAAATAAAATTATTGATACTCTAACAGAATTTTCTATTGATAACATTAAGGATGATTCTTTTGAATTTGAACTCGAAGATTTTGATTTTATTGAAGTAGATTTAATATCGGATTTAAATGAAGGATATGAATCATTAAGCGGCAAATTAAAAGAGTTAGATGAATTAGAAAGTATTTATTCCAAGATAAAAGAATCTAGAGAAAAATTAGTTGAAAATATCCAAAAACTAAAAGATGCCGAAGATATAGAAACAACTGGAGCATGTTTTTTGTGTGGCTATAATTGGTCTGATATTGATAATTTATTAGAAAACATCGAAATTCAATCAGTTAATCTGGAAGAAATGACTTCATCAAAAAGTAGAATATTTAATGAGGAATTAATTAGTTTTAAGGAAGATAGTATAATTCCTACGATAGAAATTTTAAATCAGAAAATCGCTGAAATTAAAGTTGATGTTGTTTTTATAAATAAGTTTTTGTCAATTGATGAAGTGTTTTTTAATACGGTAAAAAAGGAATTTGAATATATTGATTTTGATTTTAAAGAATATTTAAACGAAACATTAAGCAGTGAAAGTGTAATTGATATAGAAAGTATTGCACCAATATTAAATTTACTTAAAATAGAAATAGAATTAGACGGTATTGAATCATATTTTAAAGAGTTTTTCGCTCAGTATTTTGATAATAAGTTTGATTTATTAAACACTATGCAGATAGAAAATTTAATCCAAAAAGAGAATTACCTAAAGTATAAATATTCGTTATTACAAAACGAAACTTTGGACAGAAACAAACTCGAATTACTTAACAAAGAAGGTAAGTTCAATAATGCAAAAACATTAGAAGACAACTTGAAAAACTTGAACAACACTTATAAGAAATCATTAAAAGAGTATCAGAAAAAAGTAATCAAAGACATTGAAATTATATTTCATATTTACTCAGGAAGAATAATGCAGGATTTCCAAGGTGGTTTAGGATTATTTATTTATTCAGATAAAGATGGTATAAGATTTCAGACTAATCCATCCAAAACTTTTGATGCAGTTTTTTCCATGAGTTCTGGTCAGCTATCTGCATTGATTATTTCTTTTACTTTAGCATTACATAAAAAGTATTCTCAAAACAAGATTATTTTGATTGATGATCCAGTTCAAACTATGGATGAAATCAATATCGCTGGATTTATAGAATTACTAAGAAATGAATTTTATTTAAATCAATTAATAATTTCAACTCATGAAGATATGGCTTCAGCTTATATGAGATATAAATTCAAAAATTATGGTTTGGCACAAAAAAGGATTAATTTAAAATCTTATTCAGTAAATAATAATGGCTAATTACGATTTTTCAACTTTAAATGATAGAGACTTAGAGGAATTGACAAGAGATTTACTTTCAAAAGTATTGAATGTAAATTTTCAGTCATTCAAACCAGGAAAAGATAAAGGAATTGATTTAAGATATTCAACAGTAAATGATGAAAATGAAATAGTAGTTCAAGTTAAACATTACTTAGGTTCTGGTATTGTTAAATTAAAAACAGATTTAAAAAAAAAGGAAATTAAAAAAGTAGTTTCTTTAAACCCTAAAAGATATATATTCTGCACTTCATTACCATTATCACCACAAGACAGAGAAGATCTTAAAAATATTTTCAATCCTTACATTCACTCTACATCAGATGTTATTGGTAAAGAAGACCTAAATAAGTGGTTAGATGATTATCCTGATATTCAAGAAAGACATTTTAAACTGTGGCTATCATCTATTGATATAATCAAGAAAATAGTAAAAAATGGAGTCAAAGGCAGATCTGAATTTTACAAAGAAAAAATAATAAAAGAAATTACAGTTTATGTTCCAAATAAGACGCACAGTGAAGCAGTTAGTGCACTAAACAAAAATCATTTCATATTAGTTACTGGTGCTCCAGGTATTGGAAAATCAACCTTAGCCAATATGCTGACTTATCAATTTTTAGCTGAAGATTTTGAATTAGTATATGTTAGGGAAATTACCGAAGCAGAAGAAGCTTTTTCTCCTGAAAAAAAACAAATATTTTATTTTGATGACTTTTTAGGTGCAATTACTTTGGATTTATATAGTTCAAGGAATGCCGACTCTGCAATTGTGAATTTTATTGAGAGAGTAAGAGATGATAAACATAAAAGATTAATATTGACTTGTCGAACAACAATTTTAAATCAGGCAAAAAATATTTCTGATAAAATTGAAAATTCTAACATTGATATTTCAAATTATGAAGTTAAAATCGAAAACTACACGAATTGGGATAAAGCTAGAATTTTGTATAATCACATATATCTTTCTGATTTATCAGATGATCAAAAGTTAATTTATTTTCAGAATGATTTTCATTGGAAAGTTATTAAACATCGATACTATAATCCTAGATTAATTCAAGGTATCACTAGTAAAAGTAATGTAGTTGATTCAGAGTATTCAGAAAATTTTGTTTTAGAAATACTAAATGATCCAAATAAGATATGGGAAAAACCATTTAATATACAGATTTCAAATGTTTCCAGATTGTTGCTACTTACAATGTACTCATTGAGTGGTGGAATTTACTATGTCACAGATGAAAGACTAAAAGAAGCTTTTAACAATAGAATAAACCACGAAGTATTTCATAATAATTATCAAAAAAAAGGAAATGAATATAATTTTGCTTTATGTAAATCGTCAGCAAAAAGTGGACTGATTTAGACAAAAACTAAGAGAGTGTTTTCAAAAATTATTAACTTTGAAATAGTATGAAAACATCTAATAAAAAAACAGCAGAGAATTTCATCAAGGAGATTCGTAGAAATACACGAAGAATCTTTAGTTCCGAACAGAAAATCCAAATTGTCATGGAAGCTTTACGAGCAGAAATGTCAGTTGCAGAATTGTGTAGAAAGTATTCCATTAATGAATCTCAGTTTTACAAATGGAACAAAGAGTTTTTAGAAGCTGGTAAAAAGCGTTTAGCAGGTGATACCACAAGAGAAGCTACCAGTGATGAAGTAGTAGAACTCAAGAAAGAAAATCAGGCTTTAAAAGTCATGATTGCCGATTTAGTTTTACGCTACGATATTGTAAAAAAAAGCTTGGACATGCTGGATTAACTGAAAAGTTTAAGAAATATATGCGACTTACAGTATCCGAAAAACAAGAAATCATTCACATGGTAACGCGTTCAGAAATTGGCGTAAATCGAACACTTCGGGAGATTGGAATCAA